>DRPG01000313.1 GCA_011376105.1 Deltaproteobacteria bacterium | reverse complement strand
CGGCTGGCTCGTGCGGGCCGCAGGGCGGTGTTTCCGGCGATGCTTGCGGCCTGCGACCCGGCTCCTACGGCCGTGGAGCCGCCCAGCGATGTGGCGGCGTCCGTGGCGGCGTCCGTGGCCGTGGAGGAGCCGTCGGCGGTGGCTGCGTCCGTGGCCGTGGAGCTGCCGTCGGCGGTGGCTGCGTCCGTGACCGTGGAGCCGCCGTCGGCCGTGGAGGAGCCGTCGGCCGTGACGGCGTCCGTGGCCGTGGAGGAGCCGTCGGCCGTGGAGGAGCCGTCGGCCGTGGCGGCGGACGTGGCTATGTACGACGCGCGGACTGGCACTTGGGAGTGCGGGACGGCCGGTGAGCTCGGGGCCGGGACCGTCCTGCGCACGGACGCGGGCGGTGAGGCCGTTGTTGTCGAGCTAAGCCGGCGCCAAGGCCACTTCACCGTCTTCAACCTCGAGGTCGCCGAAGCCCACTGCTACTTCGTCCGCGGTGACGGCTTCGAAGGCCCTGGTGTCCTGGTCCACAACAAGTCGATCAACAACCCGCTGACCGCCTCAAAGGCCGCAGGAAAGCCAAGTGCCGGGCTAAGGCCCACCCAGCAGAATGTTTCTGGCCCCAAAGTCGATAGGTTGGTCGAAGACATGACGCAGAACGGATTCGATCCTGCAAGCCCAGTGGAGGTGGACGGCGAATTCGTCGTGGACGGACACCACAGGGTCATGGCCGCGGACAAGGCTGGAGTCGATATCGTCACGACGCCGGGCGGCAAGGTGTCGGATGGCGTGAAGGCCGATGCGCCTGCGGACTTCAGCGAAGTCAACGTGTTGGATGTGGACTACTGATGGGAACCAAGATTCGACGCTACACCGGCGAGGATTTGTTCGAAATCGACACTGAGTTGCCCGGTGCCGACCTCTCAGGGCGTGACTTGCACCGTGTCGCGTTTGCAGGGGCGATTCTGGATGCGACGGTCATGTCCGGGTGCGACATGCGGAACTGCGACCTCCGAGGAGTCAGTGCAGGAAGGGCGACCTTCGACAATTCTTCGATGGCGATGGGCCGAATGCAGGGTGGCTACTTCGGGGAGGCTTCGTTCGTCGGCACGATGCTCTTCAGCGCGGATCTCAGCGGGGCGTCACTTCGGAACGCCAAGCTGAAGGGGGCCGATCTGCGACAGGCATGCCTTCGCGGCGCGGACCTCCGTGGAGCGGACTTCACCGACGCCAAGTTGGACGATGCCGACCTCGATGGCGTGCGAACTGACCACAAGACGGTCGGGCTTCCCTGACCTGACCCCCCTGCCGAGCCCCCGCCTGGCGGCTTTGTCGGATCTCGGTCTGCTCCTCGGGCTCAAGGAAGCATGAGCGAGTCCACCCCCTCGAAGCCGAGGTTCGGACCTTCGACAGGGTCTTTGAGCACGTCGTGGAGCGGCTCTTGGCAGAGGACCTCGCGCTGAACGAAGCGCTGCCTGGCTCGTGGCGAGCCCCCCGGAGTGGTGGCCGTCTCTGTGGATGGCGGTGGGGAATCTTGGGTGAAGGCGGTATTTGTCGATTTGACAGAGTGGCTGCTGGAGATGAGACAGCCCCCACCTCGCGGTGATGGAGAGCATCAGTGCCCGGCGCACCATAGCTCGAGCCCTTCCTCCCGCAGGTGGCCTGTCCGGAGGCGCGCCCCCGAGGTCAGCCAGGACGCTCCGCAGGTAGAGCGCCGGCCTTGGAGGCGTTCGCTTTGGACCACGCCCGGTCCAGGTCTGTCCCCGAAGCTCGGGTCAGCCGTCTCGGGGACCTCGTGCGATCCACTCAGCGATACAACGAACGACCACAGACCAGGGTCCCTGGGCGTTCGCCGTGCCCCAGGCCAGGGCGAGCGCCGGTGCCCAGGGCGCGAGACGTGTGGGATGGTCGCGCCAGTCCTGGACCCAGCGGCCAGGCTCCTCCTGCAGGCTCGCAACCCAGGAGGCACACTGCGCAGCGTCCTGGAGACCCTCTGGGTGGATCCGGGCGAGCTCGGGTGGGACGGCTGATGCAGGCGCATCCATTCCCTCGGCTGCGAGTGTGATCCACCCCCGCAGGCTCTGTCGATGTGGAGGGAGCTGGGCATGGGCCCACGCCGCGAGCGCGAGCGAGCGAACCCGAAACCCAACCCGACGCTGGGGAGCCCCTGTGACCTCGTCAGACAAGGGAAGGTCTTCGAGCATGCCCACATCGACCAACCTGCGGAGCTGGCCGCTGACGCTCCCTGCTCGCAGTCCCAGGGCGCGGGCGACCTGACCTCCGGTCTGGGCGAGGGGTTGGCTGCCCACGAAGGAGAACACGTCCTGTGCCTGGGGGGAGAGCACCTCGACCTGGGCGGCCAGACCCTCCGACATCAGATCCAGAGCCAACAACAACAGCTCGGGCGCAGTGGTTGGAGCGAGTCGCTGGGCCCTGGACACAGCAAGTCGAGCCCCAAAGCCCCCGCCCAGCACACGGTGCACGAGCTCGGCCGCAGGCTCGGGCGCAGGCAGCAGCGCCTCGAGCTGTGGGACAACTTGTCTCGCGCTGTGGAGCCGAAAGAACTCGAGGAAGGGTGCGTGGCAGCCGAGCAACCCCTCAGGGGCCCGGGGGGAGGTGGCGAAGAGGTGGAGGTGGCACTGCTCGGACAGCTGAGCACGCAGACCCCACAGAGCCGCCTCGTGATCCGACAACAACGCGTCTCCATCCTCGAGGAGCACCACCACCGGGGAGGCTGCGCTGGGCTCGTCTGGGCCTGCGTCCTGACGGCTGCGCTGCTCCAGCATCGAGACCGAGCGCACCGCGGGGTAGGCCCCGAGCTGGACGACGCGGGCGTGGGCAGGAGCCTGCGCTGCGAGCTTCGCGAGCCAGAGCCTGCGGACCAGCGCCTCAGGGCAGACCAGCCACTCCCGGCGAGGCACCGACAGGTCGAGCACCTCACCCGCTCCCTCGAGAGCTGGCCAGGGAAGCCCCAGCGGGCGAGACTCAGCGCCCATAGCGCCTGCGCCACCACCGGCGGAAGAAGTCCGAGCGAAACTGGTATCGGCCAGAGACCTGCACCAGGTAGCCGTCCCGCAGCGCGAGCTCGTGCAGCGTGGACTCGATCCGCTCGGCCTCCGTCGGAGAGCTCGTGTGCTCGTCCACCAGGACCGCGAGCAGCCCACGCTCGACCCCGTTGGGTACCGACGCGAGCGTCAGGAAGCGACGAAAGACCGCGTACTCGTCGTCCGACAGGCGGACCTCCGTCCTGAAGCCCGGGACATCGAGCTTTGCGCTCACCTGCGTGCTCTGTCCCAGTGCACGGGCAGAGCGACGCAGCGAGGAGCTCCAGACCGGACGCAGCTTCGCGTACAGCTCGGGCGCCTCGGTGCACGGGCTCACATCGATGTTGTAGTGCTCGCGCTCGTACCCATGGCTCGTGGCCTGATCCCGAAGGCGGAACAGCAGCGAGGTCTTGCCCACACGTCTCGGCGCACTCACCCACAGGTGAGAGTGCTCCAGCCGGTGCCAGGCATCTTCGAGCTCCACCGAGCGGCCAAAGAAGTTGTCCCCCTGGACCGGGGACGTGGGGGACAGCTGCAGCAAGTGAAGCTCCTTCGGAGATGAATATATTCAGGTTCGTATATATCCGAAGCTGCAGTGTGACGAGCACTCAGAACGGCATCTTTGCACCACCCCAGGCTGCGTGTCGTCGGCCACGAGCTACGAAGGCTCAGGCGCCCCTGGACCCGCCGGGGATCGGGCTGTGCAGCTGTGGGCTGTGCTAGGGCTCGGCCCCTCCCTTGTCGGTGGGCCGCTGCTCGAGCTCGCGAGGGTATGTTCTTCACGCCCTGCAGCCACTGTCGGAGGCGGTGCAGGACGCGCCGACCTCGCCGGCCCTGGAGCGTGGCCAACGCCTCGCCCACGAGGCCCAAAGCCCATGCTTCGTCCTCGAGCTCGTACAACGCGCAGAGGGACCGCATGCCCTGGGCTGCGAGCTTGGGCTGCTCCTCGACAAGCACCTTGAGCCCTGTGCCATCGAGGCCCAGGCAGGAGCCCGCTCGCAGCTACTTCCAGTGCCCCCCGTCGATGGGCGACAGGAGCTCGGCCGCGCGCTCGATGAGGAGATGCTGACGATGCCTCACCCAACCTTGCCTCCTCCTGGCCATGGGCACAGCTCATCTTCGAGCCAAGGAACTCAACTCAGGTCTTGGGGTAGGTTGCGGGGCCGATGGATCGTGGGGGACCCAGGGCCCGGAAGGATCCGAGGTGGGCACCGCGGAGCTGAAGACATGGAGAGCAAGCTGAGATAGATCCTTGACAGGCTCCAGAGGACACCCTACTTCCAATAAAGGTTCAGGAGTTGTCCCGTGCCCACTACACCACACCAACCCCATGACCATCCCACCAAAGTCCACCCTCCAGTGGTCAGCGTGGTCCGATCTGGTGTGGTCGGAGGCCTCGGGTAGCAGCCCACAGCACGCTGCCCGAGAAGCCCCGGCCTCCAGAAGGACGCCGGGGCTTCTCGCTCTACACCCGTAGCTCAACTGGACAGAGTGTTGGCTTGCGGAGCCAGAGGTCGGGGTTCAAGTCCTCGCGGGTGTGCTCGTTTGTTCTCTGACATCGTGGGTTGGATCGATCTGTGGGGGATCTCGGTCTCTCTGCACCCGTAGCTCAACTGGAAGAGCAGCAGCGCTCGAAGCTGTCACATGGGGGCTCGAACCCCTCCGGGTGTGCTCGTGATCGGCAGCGCACCGTCCGAGCCGATCCTCCCCGAGGGCAGGGCGCGGGGTGTGCCACCTGCTCTGGAAGCAGGACATCGCTGGGTTCGACTCCCAGGCCTTCGACTCGTGGGTGCTGCACCCACACGATCCCCGATCCCCGCCAGGGCCTCAGGCCCCGGGCTCCAACCTCGTCTGTCTACCAAGATCGCACGGCTGTGGCGCAGTCTGGTCAGCGCGCCGCTCTGGGAGAGCGGAGGTCGCAGGTTCGAGTCCTGCCAGCCGTATTGTTCGACATGGATCTGATCCGTCCGGCGGAGGGCCTGGATCTGTGTCGTCTCGCTGTCGTAGAGCTCGTCTGGTAGAGCGCCGTCGTGACATGGCGGAGGTTCTGGGTTCGAATCCCAGTACGGCAATCCCACCGAAGAGGATAGGGAGAGGCCCCCGGCGGGGGGCGGAAATCGATTGCCCGGCGGAGCCCTGGCCCGCTACAGGTGTGGATCGCCCTCGTCAGGCTCTTCATCACCCACGGACAGCTTGATGCTCGGGGGATCCCCCCCTCACATAGCATGGCACGGAGCTCGATCGGAAGGCGATCGGAGCTTGATTGCTGCGTGGATCGGGGGCGACAGGCTCCAGCCCCACCATACACGCTCGAGCCTGACGTAGCGCTCCAGCGTCGGAGGACCAGGATCCAGAGCTCTGAGGTTGACTTGGGTTAGCCTGCTGGTAGCTCTAGACTATCCGGTCTGACTAGTCTGTTTATACCGATCGGTCTAGACCCGATCCCCCCAAACTCCAGCCCTGATCCCAAGCACCCCCCCCCCACAACAGGAGTGCCCATGCCCCACCTCCTCCGCCCGCCGGGCTCCGGCCTGGCGTCCGTCGCTGCCCTGCTCCGCGACCCCCTCGAGGCCCTGCCCCGGCCCGCGGCCACCCACGGCGACACGTTCCTGGTGGATCTGTTGTTCCTGCCGGTGGTAGTGCTGTCCAACCCCCGCGACGTGCTGGCCACCCTGGCGCGGCGGGTCTCCCTGAGGCTGGAGCCCGACGCACAGCTGGAGCTGATCCCGTCGGTGACCCTGCGCCCGAGGGGGGGCCTGCCGATGATCGCCTCGGCCCGTGAGCTCCCCGCGCTGGTGTAGCGACCACGAGCCGCAGCTGTCGGGCCCGCAGCCACCCGAGCGCTGACTCAGGGACATCCTTCACGATCCGCTCCGCGACGCGATCCGCTACGGATCCCTGCGCTACTGACCTGCACGAGCGCTGCCATCTAGCCCGATCAGGCTGCATCGCCGGGATGACAGGAGGGTCGGCTCCGGCGTCTTGCCCGCCACCTCCCCGTCGCGGATCAGTCCGGTGGGCTCAGACCTGCCGGCGGGGCCGCAGGTGGACAGACAACACCATCATGGGCAGCCCCATCACCCAACGCACGGACACCTCCACCCCCCCGGCGCCGCGGAGGCGCTGGATCAGACACCGCGGACGACACACGATCGCCTCTGGAGGGCCGCGCCTCGATCAGTCGAGTGGATCAGTCGAGTGGATCAGGGCGAGCCAGGCGAGAGGATCGCGGGGCGTCGGGCGCCGGAGGGACGCGGAGCGCGTCCAGGGCGCGGTGGAGCGCCTGGACCGCGTGCAGATCGCTGATCGCATCGTTGGATCCGTGGGGTGCGTCCGCCGATCGTGCCAGCAGCGACAACAACGCCTGAGGATCGCGTCCCGGGCGGCCGATCGCGTCGGCGAACAGCGCCTGGATGAGGCGGGGGAGCGACGGCGCGAGATCGTGGACGACGCGCGTCCCGTTGGCTCTATCGCCTGCGTCCGCGTAGAGGACGGCCCGGAGCGTGGCGCGCGGATGGACGGTGTGCAGCAAGCCTGCGGCCAGCAGCAGGCCCGCGATCACCGCGGGGGCGCCGTCGGTCAACTCGAACAACACGTCGTCGCCAGCGCTGATGCTCGATAGGGTGCGGGAGGCTACCCACCACAGGTCCTGGCCGTCGGCCTCGTAGTCGTCGAGCTCCCAGGTCCGGCAGACCAGATCTACCTGATCGGGCTCGAGCTGTTGCTGGAAGATCTCTTCGGGTGTCTGGCCCCGGTAGGGCCCGGTCGAGATCGGCGTGCGGAGCTGCGTTGTGACGAAGCCGTGGAAACACGCTCGCCCGGAGAGCGTCTCAGGCCAGTCGAGCTCGAGCAGAGCGGGCAGGACAAAGGCTCCTTCTCCGGTGCGTTGGTTGGGCAGCAGGTAGCGATCGGGGCTCGGATCGCTGCCGAAGGTGTACAGCCAGTGAGTAGTCATGTCGTCTCCCTCCGTCTGTGTTGCAGACGCGCAGCCCGCCCTCGATCGGACGTGGAAGATCTCGCCGGAGGCGTACCGCACGCAGCGGCCCCGCGGCGCACAGGGGGACGCCGCGGCGAGGCTCGAGCTGCGTCCGAGTCACCCCGGGCGTGCTCGGGCTCAAGCCCACGCAGTGGCTGGGCTCGGGCTCAAGCCCACGCTGTGGCTGGGCTCGGGCTCACCGTAGCAGTCACCCCGGGCATACCCGGGCTCGGCGCTGGTGGAGCACCCCGGGCGTGCCCGGGCTCGGCGCTGGTGGGGCACCCCGGGACGAGCACGAGCAGGAGGTCGAGACCGTCCTGCCCCAGCCCTCTGTGTGTAGCTTGGCCGCCGAGACACGCGCCGTGATCTTCGAGGCTCGTCAGTGCGCGCTGCCTCCGTCACCTCCACCTGAGCTCGGCCGCCGAGACACGCGCCGCGATCTTCGAGGAGCCCGAGCGGTGCTTCAGCCCCGGCCACGTCGGCCCACCCGTCGGTCCACCCAAGCCGTCGAGCGGATCTGATCCCTGTGGCAGCAGCGCGACGGATCGTGTCCGCGCGAGCTACGACGCGGCGATGAACGCCGAAGCCGCAGAGTTACTGCTGAGCTACCACAGCGGTCGAAACCCCGATGTCGAGAACCCGAAGTGGACGGGTGGCTTCCTCGGATCCCTCCGCCCGTTTCGTGGCTCGCTGACGGAGGAGAACTTCCACGAGGTGATGGCTTGCCTGCGGGTGCTCGCCGATGACCTCGGCGACGGAGAGACCCTGGACCGCGGTGTCGTTTCGGACCTCTGGGGCATCGTTCACCTCGGCCGTGCGTGGGCGCTTGCGCCCGGGGGCATGCTGCGTCGGAACGGCCTGATCTCACAGGACGACCAGGAGCGGCTGGGGTCTTGGCTGGAGACGATCAGCTACGCAGTCCTGATGTTGTTGGATGGCGCTGGTGCTGAGGAGGTGTTTGGCGACTACGACCGCCAGCGGCCTGGCCAAAAGGACTGAGCTGGTGTTTTGGGGATGTGGCGGCGGATCATGGGAATCGAACCCACCGAACGAAGCCTCTCGACCCGTCCCGACCGGTTTTGAAGACCGGGGCCAGCACCAGCACGGCGCGACCCGCCGTCGGCCTGTTAACATCGGGGAAGTTGTGCGTCACAGTGGGATCTCAACTCCCTGGGAGGCTAAGTACGCCGCATGCTGACCACCCTACTGTTCCTCGAGGCGGCGATGGCCGATCCCCCAGAGATCCCCCGCACCGAGGGGCTCCACGAGCTCGTCCTCGAGGTGGATGGGCTCGAGCGCAGGTACTCGGTGTACCTGCCCAGGCTCCCCAAGAAGGGGACCGTGCCGGTGGTGCTCGCGCTGCACTATGCCGGCCACGGTGAGCCTCACTACGCCACCCGGTACCTCGAGCAGCTCGTGGTGCCCGCCCTCAAGCCCCTCGGGGCGATCCTGCTCGCCCCCGACTGCCCAGGGAGCTCCTGGGTGGATCCAACGAGCGAGCCGGTGGTGCTCGCGCTGCTCGATCACGCCATCTCGTCGTGGTCCGGCGATCCCGAGCGGGTGGTGATCACCGGGTACTCCATGGGGGGCATGGGCACCTGGCACCTGGCCGCGGGTCACCCCGATCGGTTCGCCGCGGCCGTCCCCATGGCGGGGCACCCCGGCGACAACGCTGCCCGGATCACCGTGCCGGTCTATGCGATCCACAGCCAACAAGATCAGCAGGTCCCGCCCGGCCCCACCACCGGCGCGATCGTGGTGCTCCGGGGGCGGCGGATCCCGGCGCTGTGGCGCCCGGTGGATGGCCTGACCCACCACGACACCGCGGCCTACGTGCCCGCGCTGGCGACCAGCCTCCCCTGGATCGAGACGATGTTCGACACGACAGAGTAGGGTCGAGGCTGCGTCTCGACCCCGGGTGTACACGGGGATGAAGGTCTTGCTACGATGGGCCGTAGAGTAGGGTGTCAAGGGAGCCTGTCCTGAAGCTCATCCCCCTAGCTGCGCTGTCGCTGCTCACCCTGTCGCTCCCCGCGCGAGCAGACGGCACAGATAAGCGGCCTTTTTATGCTGGCTATCAGCTCCCAGCGGCCGATGGGCTCTACGAGCGCTGGGATCCACGTCGGAGCTGGGGTGCCGAGCACGTGATCGAGGCGCTGCAGGAGGTCGCCAACCGGGTCGCCTTCCTGCTCCCCGTCGCTGATCCCCTGTTCATCGGCGACATCAGCGCCCGGGGGGGCGGGCGCCTCCCGGGGCACCGCACCCACCACCTGGGGATCGATGTCGACATCGGCCTGTTCATGGGTCAGGGGCAGCAGCCCCTGGGGGGCTTTGTCGATCTGCTCCCCTACGAGCTCGACGTCCGCAGCAACTGGATCCTGATCACCGCGCTGCTCGACACGGGGCAGGTGAAGTTCATCTTGCTCGATCAAGGCCACATCCAGGTCCTGCGGCGCTATGCCCTGGAGGAGGTGGGGCTCGATCTCGAGACGGTCGATGGCCTGTTTCCACCCCCGGGCAGCCGGCTCGGGTGGCGTCGCCGGGGCGTCATCCGCCACGCCCCCAACCACGCGAGCCACTTCCACGTGCGCCTCACCTCCACCCAGCTCGACGATCGGTACACCGAGGCCGGCGAGGATCCCTACGAAGATCCGACCGAGGGTGCAGAGATAGAGCTCGGAGACTAGCCCAGGTCGTGCCGGGTCGATGATCCAGAGCGCACCGGGCCCCTCGGTTGGGATACGCTCGGGGTGTGGTGGATCCCCTCGAGACTGGTCCCTGTACCCTCATCATCGCCCGCAACGGGCCCCTGGATCTAGCCTCTGATCGCGCCCTGCTGCGGGCCGTCGAGGGAGAGGCCGGCCTGTCCCCGGGCTCGCTGCGTCGCCCCAGCACGATGGACGCACAGGAGTTTCGCTTGATCGAGGGCGTCGCCAGGCCCGTGGCCGAGCGCCTCGCAGGGGCCGCGGCCCGTGGAGGGTACAGCCCCCGGATCCGGGATCGCCTCGGGATCAAGTGGTCGAGCGAGCGGGGCAGCGAGATGTCGCTGTGGTTCACGCTGCTGTCGGTGGGCTTCGCCCTGGCGAGCATGTTCGGCTTCCCCGCGCTGGCGGCCCTGCTTGGCAGCGCCACGGTGCTGCCGGTGCTGCTGGTGGTGGTCCCGCTGATGATGGTGGCGATGGTCGGGCTGTACCGCTGGCAGCTCTCCCGGATCTACATGCCCCTGATCGTGCCGCTGAGCGCGCTGCCCCTCGAGGACGCTGCGCTGCTCCGGGAGCCCGTCCGGGAGGCCCTACACGAGGCCCTGCGTGGCCTGCTGGCCCTGGAAGATGCCTTGGGGCAAGGGATCGTGCCAGCTGCGGCGATCCAGGATCTGGAGCAGACCACCACCTCGATGAACGATCAGGTGCTGGCGCTCCAGGCCGAGGCGCACCGGATCTCGAGGCGCTCGGCGACCGCGGTCGCGGCCCTACAGCACCGCATCGACGCCGTCAGAGGACACAGCGGAGAGGAGTTCGAGGCCCTGCTGGCCGAGATCGAGGCCGCGGAGGCCGCGGAGGAGCTCCGGACGGCCCGCCTCGAGGAGATCGTGGCTGAGCTCATCGAGATCTGTCGGGTGACTCAGACCGCGGTCGCGGCCCTGTACAGCGACGATCCAGAGCTCGATCCGGTGGCGAGGCTCCGCCGGGAGGCAGCGGCTCTGCGACAGCGCCGGGTCGAGGGCGCCGAGCGGCGACGGCTCCAGGCCGCTGCACGCAGCCGACGGGCCGAGGGCGGGTAGCAGCCGACGGGCCGAGGGCGGGTGGCAGCCGACGGACCCTCAGACCTGATCCCACCCCGTGGTGTGGAGCGCCGAGGCTCCGGGGGTGATCGAGGATGGGCAGCTCTAGCTGCTGATCCGCGGTCACCAGGTTAGACAGGATCACCCCGAGCAGGCCCACCGAGGCCTCCGACCGCCAGGCCCGGGGGAGCAACCACAGGAGGCACTCGAACACATCCTCCTCTGCATGGGTGGGGGGGCCGGTGTGGGAGCGGGTGATGATCT
>DRPG01000312.1 GCA_011376105.1 Deltaproteobacteria bacterium | reverse complement strand
TGCGGCCGGTGCTGCGGCCGGCGGGGCATCTGCTGCCACGGCGCCGGCTGCGGCCCCCGCCGTGGCTGCGCCGAGGGCGCCGGCCGCGGGGTCTAGAGCGCCGGGGGCACCGCCGGCGACAGCGAGATCGCTGTCTCCGGCCTCCTCTGGGGGTGCGGGGGCCTCGACCGGCTCCTGTGCAGCGACCTCTTCGGTGTCGGTGCTGTCGTCGAGCCACTCGGTGCGGAGCACGCGGAGCTCCCCACGATCCCACTCGGCCCAGGTCATGGTGTTGTCCGGGACATCGATCTCGGCTTCGAACAAGGTCTTGCCAAACACACCGGTCACGCGTACCTCATGGGTACCCGAGTCCAGACCGGAGACCCGCTGTCGGAGCTTGCCGGTGAGGGTGGCCTGCTGGCCATCCACATAGATGAGCACGGGGCCATTGACCTTGAACTCGATGTTCGAGCTCGCATGCGCCGCCGGTGCGGAAACGAGAAGTGCCAGGAAGGGCAGCATGATTCCTCCGTCAGCCTACAGGACACCATAGCCCCTTCTGTGTGCTACCTGCTGAAAGTGTTTCGAACTGGGAATACTTGTGCGAGTTCTGCAGCCTGACGCAGCTGGGGTTCGAGAGGCGGCCCGACTCCTCGGGGCGGGGCAGCCGGTGGTGATGCCCACCGAGACAGTCTACGGACTCGCCGCAGACGCGGTGGTACCCGCAGCAGTCGCGCGGGTGTTCGAGGCCAAGGAGCGACCGCTGTTCGATCCGCTCATCGTCCACCTGGCCGCGACGCGGCCCCGCACGGCCCTCGGTGGGGTCGCGGTGCTCGACGCGCTGGGATCCGGGGCTCAGCGTGCGTTCGACGTGCTGACCGAGGCCCTGTGGCCCGGCCCCCTGACCCTCATCCTGCCCAGGGATGCGGCGATCGGCGAGCTGGTGACCGCGGGGTTGCAGACCGTGGCCGTGCGCATGCCGGCCCATCCCGTCGCTCAGCGGCTGCTCTGGGCCTTCGGCGGGCCCCTGGTCGCCCCCAGCGCCAACCGCTTTGGCTCCATCTCCCCGACCAGCGCCGGGGCGGCCCTCGCTGAGCTCGACGGGGTCGTTGAGGCGGTGATCGACGGGGGCCCGTGCGCCGTGGGGGTCGAGTCCACCATCCTCGCGATCGATCCGGACGGCACCCTGAGGCTGCTCCGTCCCGGGGGGGTGTCGCTGGAGCAGCTGCGGGCGCTGGTGGGGGAGATCCGAGCGCCGGCGAGGGCCCCCGACGGGATCGTGGAGGCCCCCGGGCAGACCTCGCGTCACTACGCGCCCCGCACCCCCCTGCTCCTCCTCCCTGGCCCCCTGGATGACCTCGACGATGCGACCCTGCGCCGGCACATGGGCGGGCGGGGCCCGGTGAGCCTGCTGCGGGTGGTCGGCCCCCGGGCCTCCGCCCTGCAGCGGCTGCAGGGGCTCGGGATCGAGGTCCTCGAGATCATCAGCCTGTCCGAGGGCGGAGATCTCGCCGAGGCCGCCCGGGGTCTGTTTGCCGCCCTGCGGAGGCTGGATCAGGGTGGCGCCCCACGACTGATCGCGGAGCCCTGTCCATCGGTCCAGGGGCTGGGCCACGCCATCACCGATCGCCTGAGACGGGCCGCCGCTGCTCGAGGGTAGACTGCGGCGATGACGCGCTGCATCTCCACCCTGGTGTCCTTGTCGCTGTGTGCCACCTCCTGCCTGTGGATCGGGCCCTCGGAGCACGAGGCGCGGCTGGATCGAGACGGGGACGGCGTGCCCGCCCCCGAAGACTGTGATGATCGCGATCCGTTGATCCACCCGGGCCTGAGCGAGGTGGCGTGCGATCTACGCGACAACGACTGTGATCCCTCGACCATCGATGGCCCCGCGGGTCTCGGGGGCGTGGTCCATCGCTCCGTGCAAGCCGCCATCGACGCAGCCCCGGCGGGGGGTGTCGTCCAGGTCTGCTCCGGGATCGTGCAGGAGACACTGACGATCCCTAGCCCCATCACCCTCGAGGGGGTCGGAGACACCACGATCGATGCGAGCGGGCTTGGAGGGGCGGTGGTGTCGATCACCGGTGCCGGCGCGACGCTGCGGCGCCTCGTCCTCACTGGGGGAGCGGGCGGGATCGAGGCGTTCGGGGCTCAGGGGCCCGTCGTCCTCGAGCAGGTGGTGGTGCGGGGCAACACCGCGTCGCTGGGTGGTGGGGTGAGGGGGCCCGCCGTCGCTGATCTGAGGCTGCGGGACTGCACGGTTCAGGACAACGTCGCCGACACCCACGGCGGAGGGATCGCAGCGTATGGCGTGGTGGAGATCCTCGACACTCTGGTGCAGGGCAACGTCGCTCAGGGCGACGGTGGGGGCCTGTACGCTGAGGCCGGTGCGCTGGTGGTGGCGTCCGGGACGACCGTGTCGGGCAACACCGCGTCGCGCGGCGGTGGGGGCTGGATCGGTGACCAGGCCCTGATCCAGGACGGCATCTTCAGCGAGAACGAGGCGCAGGAGCTCGGCGGTGGGGTGTACCTGGCCGGGGGCATGCTCCTTAGCGCGACCGTGTCGGGCAACACCGCCCCCCTCGGGGGTGGGCTGGGCACCAGCGGTGGCTCCATCGATGCCTGCCGCGTCGAGGGGAACGTGGCCGGCACGGGCGGCGGTGTCTACGCCCGGGACACCACGATCCTGGGGGGGGTGATCTCGGAGAACACGGCCTCGGTGGGGGCAGGGGTGGCGATCGAGGGCTCCAGCGCCCAGATCGAGTCGTTCACCGAGATCGCCGACAACGTGGCCTCAGAGGGCGGTGGAGGCATCGCGGTGATCGACGGCAGCCTCGAGCTGGTGCAGATCGCTCTTGAGGGCAACCAGGCCCCGCTGGGGGGAGGGCTGTACGCCCTGGATCAGGGCGCGTGTCCGCTGCCTGAGTGCGCGCTGTCGCTGGTGGCCACGAGGCTCAGCGGAAACCAGGGCGGCGATCAGCCCGGAGAGGGAGGTGGTGGGATCTGGACGAGCCTACCCCTGGCCTCCAGCAGCTGCGATCTGGCGATCAACACCGCCCACGACGGAGGTGGGCTGTACCTGTCGGACAGCACCGCGACCTTCCAGGGGGGCACGATGCTGGGGAACAGCGCCTCGGAGCGGGGGGGGGCGCTCTTTGTGGCGTCGAGCGCAGCCGACAGCCTCGTCTTCGACACGATCTCCCTGTCGGGCAACGAAGCCCCCGATGGCGCTGCGCTGTATCTCCAGGCCGGGGGGGTCCGCTGCGAGGAGGCCACGATGGCCAACCACATCGAGAGCAGCGCAGCGATCTTTGTCGCGGAGTCCCCCGGGGGGACCAACACCTACACCAGCACGGACTGCAGCTACAGCGGGAACCTCCCTGCGGACGTGGAGGTGGGGGGGGCCTTCCTCGCGGAGGAGCTGGGGGACCGCTTCGAGTGTTCCCGGGATCAGGGGCCCGGGAGCTGTGCCGCACAGCCTCTGCCTTGACCGGGAGGGGGCAAGCCTGGCCCTTCAGAGTCGGGCACAGCCTGTGTTTTGCTGGTTGTCGGTGTGCTGTCAGGATTGTTCCGGTCATGCACCCTGCGCAGAGGCGGCGGAGCACAGCGGCGACCACAGGTGGCCGCGATGTACCCGGCTGTGGAGCTGTGGGAAACGAGCGGACGGGTGGTGCTGCTCGCCCGGCGCGAGCACGCTCGACGGGCACACCATGGTTTGCTCTGTGCGGGCCCCCGAGGGGTGAGCTCACCCCCCGCAGTCGTTGGGGGCGCCGGGCGTGGCCCACTCGCTACCGAACGGAGTGATCGCATCACACCAGCCTGCGCCGTCGCGCTGGAGCGAGGTGCCGGGGGTGCTCGACGACCAGCGCCCGGTCTGATCGATCAGGGTCCCGTCGGCATACACCCACAGCGTGTCGCCGGCGTTGTTCAGGGACAGGGCGCTGCTAAAGGTGGCGATCGCGGCGGGGCCACAGGGCGCGCCCCCGCGGCCGAGGATCACCCGGGCTCCGTCGGCGATCACCGCTGCGCTCACCAGGCCCACGTGGCCTGACTCGTCCTCGAGGTGGAGCCCCGAGAGATCCACCTCCTGGCCCGCCCGGTTCTCCAGCTCGACCCACTCACCGTCGCTGTCGCTACAGACCGAGGGATCGGGCATCACCTCGCTCACCCACAGATCCCCGGGCTGGAGATCGGCGATCCCCAGGGGGGTGGCTGGGGGGGTGGCGGGGCCGAGGGTGAGATCAGCGAACACCAGCAGGTGATCCGAGGCGTCTGCGCTGGCGCTGCTGGCCGGCGCCGCCCCGGCCTTGGGCAGGCCCCCGCCGAGCCCCTCGTCGCTGCTGTCGTACACCTCGGTGGGGGAGGCCCGGAGGCTGGGGTGGACCACGATGTAGTCCAGACGCCGGCCTGATGCCTCCCGGGTGACCTCGGAGCCATCGAGCTGGAGCGCATCGAGGATCACCGCCCCGGGATCGGTGAACACCCTGAAGGGATCGTTGTCCAGCCCGGAGAGCTGGAACCGGAGGCGTAGATCGCGGCCCAGGGTCCAGCTGGCCGGGAGCCCGGAGGGGTAGCCCGAGAACGAGGAGGGAAACAGCGGTAGATCCGCCAGCTCCTCGTTGAAGTCCCCGAGGACCACCGTGGCCCCCCCCGGGCCGCCCCGGACCGCCTGGAGAGTGCGCAGCGTCTCGACCGCACGGCGGAACTCGTCGGTGTCCGATGAGCCGCTCTTGTAGTGCACCGGCAGCACAGTGAGATCGACGCCTCCAACGTCGACGGTGACCCGCAGCAGCAGCCGGGTGAGATCATCGGCGCTGGGATCGCCGGAGAGATCGGCGCTGGTCAGCACCGCCTCGCTGGTCACCGGGTATCTGCTGATCACCGCGTTGCGATCTCCGCCGAACGCCGGGGCAGCGAAGGAGACCCAGCCATAGCCGAGATCGCTGGCGAGGGTCGAGAGATCGGCCTCGTCGCTGGAGGAGGCGATCTCCTGGATCGCGACGATGTCTGCATCGACCCGGGAGAGGACGTCGGCGGCCGCTCGGTACTCGAGGCCGCCCACCGAGCCGACGGTCTCGATGTTCCAGGTGGCGATCCGGACGACCCCGGGGCCCCGGGTGAGGCTCGCTCTGGCTCTGGGGGTGGAGATCGGGGCGTCGGCGTGACATCCGACGAGGGAGAGGAGGGGAAGGAGGCAACGCATCCAGGCAGACTACCCCATCCAGGGCCCCCGGGGTTCCGGGGGGGCCAGATCTTGTCCGCAAGACCCGGGGGCGGGACAGGGACGGCTCCCTGGGCTGAGGGGAGCCTGCGCCGGAGCCGACGGGGATCAGGATCCGGGTGGGCCTCCGCTTGGGGCCATCGGCCAGCGCCGGAGGAGCTCATCGGCCAGCGCCGGAGGAGCTCATCGGCCAGCGCCGGAGGAGCTCAGCGCCGGGGCCAGGGTCAGGGGCTGGAGGCGCCGTCGGGGGAGGCCCTGGGGGCCGGGGGAGGCCCGTCGGCGGCCTCGCGGAGCGCCGACAGGGCGAACAGGGTCGCGGGGGCCCGCCAGGAGCGGGTCGCGGCCCAGGCATCGATCGCCGTCACCGGTGCGCCCGACCGCCGGAGCCGCAGGCCGCTGTGGGCGCAGGCCGCGCTCTCGAGGATCGCCTGGGTGGGGGAGGCGGGGACCACCAGGGCTCCGGGATCGAGGCACGAGGTGAGGCGCAGGGCTCGATCGAGGCGGCCCAGGCTGGGGAACGCATCAGCCCCCGGGGCGGGGTGGGGGGGCAGCCCCCGGGGGGGGCACCACCTCGAGGCGCAGCCCCGCCGCGTCCAGCTCGGTCAGCGCGGCCGAGAGCTCGGCGATCCGATCCGACAGGGCGCGCACCGGCGCCCGCGGCACCACAGCGCATAACTCCTGAGCCGCCGCCGCCATCCGCCCGTGTCCCTGCACCGGGTCACGATACCAGGGCCGGTTGATCGTCTGGCCCCTCGTTCGCTCCGTGGTTGCTCGGATGCCCTCCAGCTGGCTAAACCCTCACCCTTCAGGGAGACGCTGGCGTGATCCGGGTCCAACAGCTGACCAAGGTCTATGGGACGACTCTGGCGATCGATCGCCTGGAGTTTTCGATCGAGCGCGGGGAGATCGTGGGCTTCCTCGGCCCCAACGGCGCGGGCAAGTCCACCACGATGCGGATCCTCTGTGGCTCCCTGGGAGCGACCTCGGGCAGCGCACAGATCGATGGCCTCGATGTGTTCGAGCAGCCCCGCGCGGTGAAGCGCCTGATCGGCTATCTGCCCGAGGTCCCGCCGCTGTACACCGAGATGACCGTGCGGTCGTTCCTGCGGTTCTGTGCTCGGGTCAAGGAGGCTGCTGAGCCCGATCGGCAGGTCGAGCAGGTCATCGAGAGGGTGGGGCTGTCGTCCGTCGCCCACCGGCTCATCGAGCACCTGTCGAAGGGCTTCCGCCAGCGGGTGGGGCTGGCTCAGGCCCTGGTCCATGCGCCGAGGGTCCTGGTGCTCGACGAGCCCTCGTCGGGCCTCGATCCTGCCCAGCGGGTGGAGATCCGGGAGCTGGTGCGGGAGCTGTCCCAGGGCGAGACCACGGTGGTGCTCTCCACCCATGTGCTGCAGGAGGTGGAGGCGGTCTGCGATCGGGTGATCATCATCCACGAGGGCCACATCGTGGCGCAGGACTCGGTGGAGGCGCTGTCGGGCTCCGGCACCGCGATCCAGATCCGGGTGGCGCGGCCGGGCCCTGAGGTCCTGGCGGCGCTGGAGGGGGTCGAGGGCGTGGTGGCGGTCCAGGCCAGCGAGGGCGGGCGGTACCGGGTGAGCGCCAGCACCGACGTCCGGGAGCACCTCGCCGCCTGTGTGGTGCCCTTTGGGTTGCTGGAGCTGTCCGGCCAGCGTGCGCTAGAGGATGTGTTCCTTAGGCTGACCGGGGAGGCCGCGTGAAGGTCTTGTATATCGCCGGCCGGGAGCTCCGTGCGGCCTTCACCACCACCGTGGGCTGGATCGTGCTGTGTGGGTGGCTCGAGATCACCGGCCTGTTCTGGGTGCTGCTCGTCAGCAACTACGCGATGGAGAGCCAGAACCTGGTGTTCAACCCGTACGCGGGTGCCTACATGAACCTGACGGACTACCTGCTGTCGCCGTTCTTCGGCAACTGCGCGGTGATCCTGGTGATGGTGGTGCCCGCCCTGACCATGCGGACCTTCTCGGAGGAGTTCGCCAACCGATCGATGGAGCTGCTGGCCACCTCCCCGGTGTCCACCGCCGAGATCGTGCTCGGCAAGTACCTCGGGGTGCTTGGGTTCGTGCTGATCCTCCTCGGGCTCACGCTGCAGTACCCGGTGTCGCTGCTGCGCTGGGGCAGCCCCGACTGGGGCGCGATCGCGGGGGGGTACATCGGCCTGCTGCTGCTGTCGTCGGTGCTCCTGGCGATGGGGATCTGGTTCAGCTCTCTGACGAAGAACCAGCTCGTCTCGCTGATCTTGACCTTTGTGGTCGCCCTGGGGTTGATGGTGCTCGAGTGGGGCTCCCGCAGCCCCGACGACTGGATGGCCCAGCTGTCGTACATGAGCCACCTCTCAGAGGTGCTGCAGGGTGCGATCCGGCTCTCGGATCTCGCCTACTTCGGGGGTGGCGTGGTGTTCTTCCTCCTCGCGACCCACCAGCGCATGGAGAGCTTCCGGTGGAGCTGACGTGGACGCCCTGATCCGCTGGTCCTGGACCCTGGCCCTCGCCGGCGCCCTGTCGGTGGCCGGAGCGTTGGTGAGCTGGCTGCTCACCTCAACCCTCGAGGGGCCCCCCACCTGGCTGGCGGGGGCCGGGGGGCTGCTGCTGCTCGCCTACGCCGGCCTCGATCGGGAGCGCCTGGGGGAGGCCGCCCAGACCCGGGGGTTCACCTACGGAGCGGGCTCGTCCCTGTTGCTGGTGCTGGCGGCGGGGTTGGCCACCTCGGTGTACCTGCTCGCCCGCAACAACGACACGACGTGGGATCTCACGCGGGATCGGAGCTACTCGCTGTCCGATCAGGCCCTGCGGGTCGCGTCCTCTCTGGACACCGACGTGTCCGTCACCGCCTTCTTCGGCAGGGGCTCCCCTGGCATCGAGCGCTTCCGCAGCCAGATCACGCTGTTCCAGCAGGCCAGCGATCGGATCTCGGTCGAGTTCGTCGATCCCCTGCGGCAGCCCACCCGGGCCGCGGCCGCCGAGATCACCGGGGATCATGGTACGGTGTTGTTCGAGACGGGCTCCGGCGACACGCTGCGCACCCAGCGCCTCGAGTGGGAGATCACCGAGGAGGAGATCGTCCGGGCCCTGGTGCTGCTGAAGTCCGGCGAGACGCACCGGGTGTGCTGGTCGATGGGGCATGGGGAGCCCGATCCCGACGACGAGTTCTCCGAGTCGGGCCTCGGCGGGATCCGGCTGGAGCTAGAGCGCCTCAACTACCAGGTCACCAAGCAGCGGATCGCCCAGGAGGGGATCGATCGAGCCTGTGAGGTCCTGATCCTCGCCCGCCCCCAGCAGGACTGGCTCGAGTTCGAGCGCGAGGCTCTGGCGGCCCACCTCGCAGAGGGGCGGCACGCGCTGGTGCTCCTCGATCCCTGGCTCGCGCCCGAGCTCGCCCGGGATCTAGAGCGCTACGGGCTGCTGGTGGGGGCCGACGAGGTGCGGGACGCCAACCTCAAGAACCAGCTGCTCGGGGTCGACGACATGAGCGTGGTCGTCCTGTCCGAGGAGGACTTCACGACCCACCCGATCACCCGCAACCTCCTGGCGGCGATCGTGCTGCCCGGGGCCCGCAGCGTCACCCCGATGCTCGAGGCTCCGGGGGTCGAGGTCCAGGCGCTGGCCCACACCAGCCCCCAGGCCTGGGGGGAGACCGATCCGACCACGCTGCCCAGCGAGCCCGATCCCTCCACTGAGACCATCGGATCGATCCCTGTGGTGTCGGTGTCGGTGGTCACCGATCCCGAGGCGCTGGCTGTCGCCGCGTCCAGCGCTGGGCAGGCGGCGGCTCCCCTGTCCCCCGACGCGCTGCAGGGGAACGCGGGCCGGGCGGTGCCCGCCGATCTCGCCCCGGTGGCGGGGGGGCGCCTGGTGGTGATCGGCGACAGCGACTTTGCCTCGAACGGCTTCGTCAGCTGGGGCAACAACCGGGATCTGTTCCTCAACACCCTGGCGTGGATGGTGGAGGAGGAAGATCAGATCGGGGAACGCCCTGAGCAGGGCGACACCCTCGAGATCTCGGCGCTCGGCGAGACTGTGCTGTGCCTGATCAGCCTGGTGCTGGTGCCTGGCTCCGCGGCGGGGCTCGCGGTGATGACCCTGGTGCGTCGCCGCTACCTGTAGCGCCCCTTGGGCCAGCGTGGGTGGATGCTGTCGGCCAGCACAGACGATCTGCGCCCGCCCAGGTGGGGCGAGGTCGAGCTAGGAGAGCAGCTTCTGCAGGGAGAGGCCCAGGGGGACGTCGCTGACCTTGAGCTTGTTCGCCATGAACAGCATCATCGCGGAGCTGGGGTTGTCGAGCATCGACTCGAAGTCCGCCTTGGCCGCGGACACGGTGCAGCCAGCGTTGTCGACGCTGCCCTCGGAGATCGTGCCCTCTCCGGTGAGATCGACGGTCCACTGGCCCGCCCCGTCGATGTCGAAGACATAGATCGCACCGATCTCCTGGACCAGGCTGGGGTTGTTGGTGAGCCGCTCGGGCAGGACGGTCGAGAAGAACTCGTGGGTGTCGGCCATACAGGAATCTCCAGGTGGGGACGATCGCCCCGTGGGGGTGGCCCCCGTGGGTGGGGGGTGGCCGGACAGGCTAGAGCACCTGTCCCAAAGCTGCAAGCAGGTCTCGGCGTGGGCCGTGGGGCACAGGATCAGATCAGCTCCACCGCAGCCGACAGCACGTCGACAAAGCCCCGGATCTCGTGGGCCTGGACCTGAAACAGCCCCAGATCGTGGCGGCTCCAGCCGTGCCAGTCGCTGCCTCCGGTGAGGAACAGGCCGTGCTGTCGGGCGTGGCGACGCAGACGCCGGCGATCTGTGCTCTTCATCCCCGGTCGGATCGCCTCCAGCCCCTGCAGCCCGGCCGCGGCGAAGGTGCCGAGGTAGGCCTCGACCGCGGGCAGCGGTGGATGTGCCCAGGAGGTGATCCCCCCGAACGAGCGCGCCAGGCGGATCCCCTCGGTGAACATCGTGGACAGGTGGGGCACGATCCCCCGTGCATCGGACAGGTAGCGGCGAAAGGCGTCGCTCGTGCTCTCGGCGTGCTTGGCCTCGACCAGGGCCTGGGCCAGGTGCAGGCGGGTCAGGGCGATCTCGCCCGAGCGGGCCCGTGGGCCGGGCAGGGGGAGGCCCCGCAGGCCTATCCGGCGCACCGCCTCGGCATATCGCTGGGCCCGCTCCCGGCACTGAGCTCGACAGAACGCCCGGAACCCCTCGGGGATCTGCCCGGGGAAGTACACCAGCAGGTGGAGCTCGTGGTCTTCGTGCACCCCGCTGATCTCGGCTCCACCGAGCAAGAGCAGGGGACGCCCCTGGATCTGGTGGATCCCGGGGGGCATGGGGGTGCTGAGATCGTGATCCGTGAGCGCGATCACCTCGAGCCCTCCAGCGACGGCGTGCTCGAGGACCTCCTCTGCTGAGAACCGACCATCCGATCGGTTGCTGTGTAGGTGGAGATCGAACCGGGTGGAGGCTCGGAGGGCGTCCTTCACTGGGGCCTCCAGTCTGGAGACTTTACCCAGGAACGTGGAGACGTCGAGGGACGAGGGGGCCGCTCACCGGGTGCGCCACCGGACCTGGGCATCGCGCTCAAGGGAGCGGGCGAGGGAGACCAGGGGCTCGGGCTGCTCTGAGGCCTCGGTCATGCGCTGGCTCAGATCGTCGAGCGGTGCCTCGTGGGCGACGAGCAGGAGCCCGTCGCCGGGGGCGTGCAGCCGGTAGCTGCCGTCCCCCACCGCCCACTCCGCCTTGTCCGCCGCCGAGTGGCTCACCCGGAGGACGCGCAGCTCGCCCGCTTCCTCGCGGATCACGGTGATCCAGGTGGTCTCCGGGGCGTCGAAGGCGACCCACAGCCCACCCCGGCCCGGGGTGAAGTCCGCCACCAGCCCGTCGGTACCCGAGGCCCCGGGGGACAGGGCCGCCAGCTGCAGGCTGATCAGGGCCGCGAGGACACACAACACCACCATCCCCCAGGCCCCCCGGGCGGAGGGGGGGGGCGGCAGCTCGCTCGGGAGCTCGCCATAGCCCTCGACCGTGCCCCAGGCGCGCTGGCCCACCCGGTGCACCGCCTCCTCCGGCAGGGGGCCCAGCAGCCCCACCCCGCTCCACAGCCCCGGGCCCGTCAGCAGCGCTGCCCGCAGGTGCTCCGCTGCCGGGGCGCCCACCTCCGCAGCCAGGACCAGCACCTCGATCACCGGATCGAGCTGCTCGGCGTTGACCAGCAGCAGATCCTCCCCCACGGGGAAGGCCTGGACCGGCAGCTCGGCCATCAGCGCCCGCCGGTGGCGCCGACCGTCGGGGTGGACCTGCACCGCCAGCGCGCTGGTGGTCCAGGTGGGGCGGGCTCCAACGCTGGGCGGCAGCAGATCCTCGAACGTGATGATCTTGTCTTCGAGCAGCCGGAGCAGCCGATCGCAGCGGGGACAGCCCGCGATGTGATCGCGGTGCATCCCCTCCCGGACGTCCTGCAGCGGCGGGCAGGGCCCCGGAGCCCAGGACGCCAGGCGTCGCAGCACCCGATCGATCCGGGGGGCGGGCCAGCGCTCCAGCGGCAGCCCGTCGGCCACGGCGATCCCACGGACCACCTCCCGCAGGCCGGCCTGGGCTCCCTCAAGGGCGATCCGATCCGCGCCTTGCTTGCGCTCGAGGGAGCTTAGGCTCCGGTTGTCGCCGTAGTGCTTGAGGAACACCACCCTCGCGTTGTCGTCGAGGCCGGCGAGGACCGATCTCTGCCACCTCTTGGAGACGGGCCCGTCCCAGTCCTTGGCCCAGGGATCCGACGGGGCCTGGCCCCGGGCCCGGGCCACGAACTCCTCGGTGAGGTGCTCCGCCAGATCCTCGGCGGTGGTCGCGGGCATGCCCGGATCGAGGTGGTATAGCACATGGATGCGGGCAAACCGCAGCACGTCGGGGCGGACCTTGATGTTGAGGCGCAGCAGTGTCCAGACGATGCGGACGGTGAGGCCAGCCCAGTCGATGACGACGACGTCCTTGGGCCTGGGGGAGGGAGCGACGGGTAGTGCCATGGGAGCAGCAGCGGGGGAGGGAGCGACGGGTGGTGTCGTGGGGCGCAGCGACGGGGGAGGCGGCGGGAGGCGGCGGCGGGAGGCGGCGGGGGGGCCGCCGGAGGTATCGGAGGAGGCGGGAGGACTCAGCCAGTATAGCGCCGCCCGGAGAGATGGACGGACGCCCCTGAGAGCACCTGCGCAGCGCCACGATCAGGGTGCTGTCGCGTGCAATCCTTAGGAGCGCCGCTCAGTCTCTTGTGCGCACCAGCGGTGGGTTGCCCCTGCTGGGGTCGTCACCACGTGTCTCGGAGACACACAAGGTCGCGATCCACACCGATCGGGTGGGGCCCCTGAGCAGCTGCCGCGCTGCGGCCCGGGCGGTGGAGCCGGTGGTGAAGACGTCGTCGATCAGCAGCACCCGCCCCGGCACCGCCCGCCGGAGCCAGAGCCTGCCCTCGAGGTTGCTGCGCCGCTCGATCGCGTCGAGGCCCGCGTTGCGGCGGCCTGGACGGAGCCGGAGCGCGTGGCGCAGCGGCAGGCCGGTCGTGCGACAGAGGTGGTGTGAGAGCACCGCGCCGGTGCTGAAGCCCCGGGCGATCACCCGGGTCCACGGGCTGGGGACAGGCACGACGGCGTCGAACACGCCCCCGAGGGCAAACGGAGCCACGATCTGGGCAAAGCGGGCGGCGAGCAGGGACAGCAGCGCTGGATCCCGGCCGTACTTGGCGCGCTTGAGCGCGATCCCCAGCGGCCCGTCATAGGCGGCGGCGGCGAAGCCCCCAGCGAGCTCTCCGGGCAGCGCCGCCAGGGCCCTGATCTGCAGCGCCGTGTCGCAGGCACCACACAGCTGTCCGTGCCCCTCGGTGTCGCAGCCAGCGCACCGGGTCGGCCACAGGATCTCGAGCGAGCGCCACACCACCAGAGCCTCCCCGGGCCCGCCCGGGCCCGCCCGGGCTCGCCGCGGGGAGCCCCGCCCTCTATGGTGCGATCCCGTGGGGAGCCCCGCCCTCCATGGCGCGATCGGGGCGGGCGGGCACGGAAGCTCAGGGGGCCTGCTCGGAGAGCGTGAGCACAGCCTCCTCGATCTCTTCGATCTTCTTGATCTCCGAGGTCTTCTGGAGGAACGCCTGGCGCTCGGCGTCGATCCAGTCGTCGGCGTCGGCGTCGGCGTCGGCGTCGGCGTCGGCCTCCAGGGGCTCGTCGATCATCACGGCCTGGAGGCTCGCGGTGCCCTTGCACTTCTCGGCCGCACGCCCGAGCTGCCAGGGCCCGGTGAGGTGCTCGAGGATCGTCTGGGAGAGCGTGTCGGGCCAGCGCTGGGCGGGCTCGAGGAGCTCGCCATGGTGCAGCGCTCCATGTTCCTTACCGTTCTTGCAGGTCCACAGCTCGTGGACCGCGGCGAGGTAGCGATAGTGCCCATCCTGGAGACGATCGGGCCAGCGGTAGCGCACCGAGCCCTCGGCGGCGACCTCGTCGCCCAGGGAGCGCAGGGTGTTGCGCAGGGTGTCGACCGCCTCGGGTGGGACGTGCTCCGCCGACTCGAGCAGGGCGGCCACGGCGGCGACCGCCGCGTCTTCGTCCATGCCCTCCTCGTTGCCGACGTCGGCGGCGTCGGCGAAGGCCTCCACCATCAACCTGCGCTCTGCCTCGGGCACCGAGGCGAGCAGCTCGCTTAGGGTGGGCAGGGCGTCTGCGCCCAGGTTCCGGGCGTAGATGCCGACCAGGGCGCGAAACCGCGTGCGATCGGTGTCACCCCGCTGAGCCTGGAGCGCGTCGGAGAGCAGGGCCTGGATGGACTCGGTGCGGCAGTCCGACAGGCCCCGGTACCAGCGCTGCTTGAAGAAGCTCTCGGGGTCCGCCTCCTGGGCGGAGACAAAGAAGCTCTCGACCTCGGGGGTGTCCTTGCACTGGTTGCCCAGCCACTCGATCGTGGTGGCCCGCTCCCCCATCTGGATCCCCTGCAGCCACAGCCGGACCTGCTCGCCTGCGCCCACCCGGATCGCCGCTGCGACCCCCTCGTTGGCGTCGGGGCCCGCGAGGAACCTCGGGATCACGGTCTCGGCGATCTTCGCCGCTGCCTCGGCGTCGCAGGCCGCGAGGGCGGCAAACCTCGGGGCGGTGTGGGCTGGGGTCGCGGCGACGACCTCGCCCTTCAGGGCGCGTGCGTCACAGTCTTCGGCGATCGCGGGGCCCGCGAGCCACAGCAGGCTGGAGATGGTCACCCGATCCTCCTCTCCGTGGGGACGGTGGTCTTATCCCACAGTCGCAGCGTCGATGCGATCGATGGGTTAGTCGCACCCCCCCCAGGATCGCCCCGGAGGCATACGATGAAGGCTCCTATCCGCGTCGCGGTGACCGGCGCCGCCGGCAACATTGGCTACTCCCTGCTGTGGCGCCTCGCGTCGGGCAGCTGCTTTGGCCCGGATCAGCCGATGATCCTCCAGCTCCTCGAGATCACCCCGGTGATGGATCGGCTCGCCGGTGTGGTGATGGAGCTGACAGACTCCGCCTTCCCCCTGGTGAACGATATCGTCGCCACCGACGACGCCAACGTCGCCTTCCGCGACGCCGACGCGATCTTCCTCGTTGGATCCCGGCCGCGCTCCAAGGACATGGATCGGGCCGATCTGGTCGCGGCCAACGGCCCCATCTTCGTGGGCCAGGGGCGCGCGATCGGTGAGTCCGCCAGCCGCTCGGTGAAGGTGATCACCGTGGGCAACCCCTGCAACACCAACTGCCTCATCGCCCGGGCCAACGCCAAGGGGCTCGACGGCAGCTGCTTCTCTGCCATGACCCGCCTGGATCAGAACCGCGCGGTGGGGCAGGTCGCGGCCAAGCTGGGGGTCCCCCCCGCCCAGGTCCAGGACGTCTTCGTCTGGGGCAACCACTCCGACAAGATGTACCCCGATCTGCGCCTGGCCAAGGTGAGCAACCTGCCCGCCCTGGGCCAGCTCGACTCAGCCTGGATCGAGGGAGAGTTCCGCACCACGGTGGCCACCCGGGGTAAGGCGATCATCCAGGCCCGCGGAGCCTCGTCCGCCGCCAGCGCCGCTAGCGCCGCGGTGGATCACATGGCCGACTGGTGGCGTGGCACCGGCGAGCGTGTCGTCTCGATGGCGATCCCGTCCCAGGGCTGGTACGACGTGCCCGAGGGGCTCGTGTTCAGCTTCCCCGTCCGGGTCGACGCCGAGGGCCGGATCTCTGTGGTCGAGGGCCTCGAGATCGATCAGGCCACCCGCGATCGGATCCTGGCGAACGTCTCGGATCTCCAGACCGAGCGCGAGGCGGTGGCCGAGCTGCTGTAGCTCGTGCCGCCGTGGCCGCGCTGCTGTGGCTCGTGCCGCCGTGGCCGCGCTGCTGTGGCTCGTGCCGCCGTGACCGCCGTGGCCCACGCTGACGCCCGCTCTACCCGCGGGCTGCGGTGAAGGCTCCGAGGGTAGCCTGCACGTCGGCGTCGTCGATCCCGAGGTGTACCACCAGCCGCAGCCGATCGTCGGCGACGGGGAAGCAGCGCACGCCGTGCTGCCCCAGCCGCTCCACGAAGGCAGGGGCGCTGGGCACGGCCACCACCAGGATGTTGGTCTCCGGAGGCTCCAGCGCAAAGCCCGCCTCCGCCAACCCCCCGGCGAGCTCCTGGGCGCGTCGGTGGTCCTCAGCGAGGCGATCGACGTGGTGATCGAGGGCGTACAGGGCAGCCGCAGCGAGCAGGCCTGCCTGGCGTGTGGCACCCCCGAGCATCTTGCGCATGCGTCTCGCCCGGATCATCCGCCCCCGGTCCCCACACAGGATGGAGCCCACCGGGCAGCCCAACCCCTTGCTGAAGCAGAAGCTGACTGTGTCAAAGCCCCGGGCCCGGCGCTCGAGGGGCACGCCTGAGGCCACCACCGCGTTGAGGATCCGAGCCCCGTCGAGGTGGCTCGCCAGGCCCCGCTCCCGGGCGAGGGCACACAGCGCGTCGGTGTTCTCCAGGGGCTGGATCCTGCCGCCTCCGCGGTTGTGCGTGTCCTCCACACACAGCAGGGAGGTTCGGGGGTGGTGAGGGGCCTCGGGGCGGATCGCCGCAGCGACCACGTCGGGATCCATCACCCCCCGGGGCCCCGGCACCAGCCTCAGCTGGATCCCGGCGAGGCCTGCAGCTCCCCCGGCCTCGTAGTGGAACGGGTGGGCCGCCTCGTGGGCCAGGACCTCGTCGCCCCGGCGGGTGCTCACCTCGATCGCGATCAGGTTGGCCATGGTCCCCGAGGGGACGAACAAGGCGGCCTCCTTGCCCGACAGCGCGGCACAGCGGGCCTCGAGGCGCTGGACCGTGGGATCGTCACCGAGCACGTCGTCGCCAAGCTCAGCGGCCATCATCGCCGCGAGCATGGCCTCGGTGGGCAGGCTCACGGTGTCGGAGCGCAGGTCGATTCCCTGGGACATGGAGACTCCACAGTCGGTGTGCTACCTACAGACGAGGCGAACGACTGGGCCCGGAGCGTATCGCGCACCCTGGCTCGCTGCGATCCTGGAGGAGCGGTGGAGCGTCGACCTGATCCCAAGCGCAGGAGCACAGCCGACAAGCTCTCCCCCCGAGCCCCCGGCCCCCCGCCCCCCGCAGAGCCCACCCCCGTCCCCCCTGAGCGCTTCGTCGATGGGTTCGACGACGAGCCCACCACCGACTCGTTCCGCATCCCCCGGAGCTGATCCGCGCCGAGCCTGTGGAGCCGGCTGTCCTGAGCGCTCCAGCGCGCCGGGCACCCCCGCGCTGGGGCTGCAGGCGATCGTGTGGATCCGTCCGAGATCTCCTGCCCTGCGCTCTAGATCGGGACATCCAGGACACGCTGGAACGCTGGAGATCCCGGGGGCACGACACCTGGATCGTGGATCTCCGAGCCCTGGAGGATCGGATCCTCTGCTGGCACAGATCACCGTCTGGCACGAGCTTTGCATTAGCCCTGAGCGCACGGCGGGTCGATGTCCGTGCCCCTTGAGCGACCCGTCGAGCCCTGGGGGCGGTGTGGGGATGGGCCCTGCATCGCCCCCATTTTTTCGTTTGGGGCAGACGATCTCGTTGACATCCGGGGTGAGCCGGGCACGTTCCGACCAGGAGGGATCATGCTCGCCCTGCTGCTCGCCCTGCTGCTCGCCCTGTCGCCCCACGCCGCCGCCGCCGACGTCCTCGATCCCGAAGCTGCGGAGGAGATCATCGTCTACGCCGACGACTTCGCCCGGTGGGACGACACCCGCTGGTGGATCTCGGCCGAGCTGATCCTGCCGATGGGGGTGACCTTCGCCCGGGACATGAACCAGTCGTTCTCGTCCTATGCGTTCCAGATCCAGGCGGTGATCGCCTGCGGCAAGGATCACCGGCTGTCGAAGCGCAGGTGGGAGGTGAGCTGCGAGATCGAGGACGTCGGGTTGCTCGCCACCTCCCTGCGGCGGTGGCGGACCGAGCGGGA
The DNA here is from genome assembly GCA_011376105.1 of Deltaproteobacteria bacterium. Lineage (GTDB taxonomy): Bacteria > Myxococcota_A > UBA796 > UBA796 > DRPG01. The sequence continues at coordinate 1,236 of DRPG01000312.1, read as the reverse complement.
TCGCCAGCTGGTGGAAGACGTCCTCGCCGAGATCGACGCCAAGCTCACCGGGCTGAAGGTCCAGCTCCAGACCGACTTCAAGGGCGGCGTCACCAACATCGATCTCGAGGGGCTGGAGACCCGCAACGAGCGCCAGCGCGCGATCCAGGAGAGCCTACGGCAGGTGGTGGGGCGCGTCATGGCCGGGTTCCACCTCCGGATCCCAGATCATGCCCAGCGGGAGGGGCAGTGGGTGGAGTACCGGAGCGCCCTGATGCAGATGCCGTCGCTGACGGCCTCGAAGGGCTCCACCACCCTGCTGCACCTGGTCACGCCCCAACAAGGCCTGCAGATCGTGCAGACGGTGGGGGAGGGGACGGTGGCGGTCAGCCTGCCGGTCCAGCGGATGGCCTCCGCCGGGGGCAGCGGTGCACCCGCCGCCGGGGGCAGCGGTGCGCCGGCCGCTAGGGGCGACGCCTCGACCTCCGGTGGCCTCGGCCCGGCCTCCGCCGCGCCCCCCTCCGCGGTGGAGGGGCCGGACCTGCTCGGGGTGTCCACCTCGACCGAGAGCGATCTGGACGCGACCTACTCGCTGCACGCCACGGGGGTCGCGGTCTTCGATCGCAGCACCGGGATCATGACCGAGCGGGTGTGGGCGGTGCAGGGGGAGCCCACCGCGTCCTCGGCGGGGGGGACCCGGACCGCTCCCTTCCGCAACGTCGGCCGGATCCAGCTGCTGGGGCCGGACGAGGCCCCGGATCTGGGCCCCAGCACCCAGATCGCCCTCCCGGGGCAGACGATCGAGGGGCTCGGGGTGTGGCGTCCCCTCGAGGGCATGCTCTGAGGGGGCCGGGTTACCCTGCCCCCGATGGGTGCTGTGATCGTCAGCTTGCTCACGTCGTGCTGGAGCACCGCCGGGGTCCAGCCGTGCAACGATCCCCGGGTCTGGTACGAGCCCGTGCCCGACGGCGACGTGGCCTGGGGCTGCCTCCCCCCCGCAGGCTGGCTGGAGGCTCCGCCCCTCGCCGGGGGCGAGGATCTCGAGCTGTACGAGCCCCCCCCCGGGCCCACCGGCCTGCCCCTGCTCGACACGGGCTCGTTCACTCCCTCGCTGGCCTCGCCACCGCTCCCCTCGGCGGACACGGTGGACACCGGCTGGTGGTGGACCACCGCGGTCACCGGGGCGACCGCCGACACGGCCCCGCTCGACACGGCCCCGCTCGACACGGCCCCGCTCGACACGGCCCCGCTCGACAC
>DRPG01000311.1 GCA_011376105.1 Deltaproteobacteria bacterium | reverse complement strand
GCGGTGGCGGGCTGGAAGCTGTTGATCACGATCTGCACCGGGCGATCCCGATCCAACTCGGGCAGCCGCCCCGCCAGCAGATCCCGCCCGGACCAGGCCAGCGCATGGGGCCAGGCCTCGATCAGGCGGCGGCTGAGGTTGCTGCCCCGGCCGAGGATCAGGGTCTGAGGGGGCTGGCTCATGCAGCCCCCCGGGCGCCCTCGGGGGCTGCGCGGGCGCTGCGTGGGCGATCGGGGGCCGAGAGCACCACCAGGATCGTGACCAGGAACGGGATCAGCGGCATGCGGTAGCGGGACAGGGTGCCCAGGTTGGCCGAGGTCAGGCCGACGGCGACCCCGAACACGACCACGAACGCCAGGCAGAGGGTCAGGATCGGATAGCGGACGGTGATCCGCCACATCTGGCGGGGCGTGCGGCGCCACACCGCAAACGCTGAGAGCGCCAGCAGGCCGGTGGTCTCGAGCCCGTTGACCACCATCATCGCGTTGCGGGACTCGATGATCAGGGGGCGGAACAGCCCGGTGAACAGGGCCTGGGGCGCAAACGCCAGCTGCCCCAGCACCAAGCGCTGGCTAGGATCTCCGATCACGTAGGTGGAGCCGCCCTTGGGGTTGAACGCAGCGGCCTGCATCCGCGCGGTCTCCGAGCCGAGGCGCTCGATGGAGAACCGCGGGAACAGCTCGCCCACGGCCAGCACCCCCGCCAGCGCGACGATCGCTCCGAGGACCAGGGCGACGGGGCGGAACTCCAGCCGGCCCGAGCGGGCGGCCCGGTGGGTGTACACATACACCCCCGAGGCCCCCAGCAACACCAACAGGATGTAGGGCTTGACCAGCCCGACGATCAGGCTGCCCGCCACCGCCACCGCCGGCGCCAGGCGGTGTCTCTGCAGCGTGCGGTGGAGCCCGAGGACGAACAACCCGATCCCCGACATGGCGACCGCTTCCTTGATGATGCCCGCGGACCAGAACACCGCGGAGGGGACCAGCACCACACCGGCGAGGATCGGCAGGTGCAGCTCCCTCGGGGTGCTCTCCCGGAAGGCCTGGTACAGCACGAGCTTGCCGAGGAACGAGGCGATGGCGAACGCGACGGACACCGCGATCAGCGAGTCGGAGAGGATGAAGTTGGCGCACGCGGTCAGGGCCACCATCGTGGCCGTCGGGGAGCCCTCGGCGGGCACGAACACCGACAGCTTGTGGGGCTGCTGCAGCAGCACCCACAGCACCTGAGGCACGACCCCCGCTGGATCGCTGCGCATGGCGTCGGACAGATCGGTGCCATACTGGTGGTACATCATCAGATCGCCCCGGCCATAGACTGAGAACACAAGCCACAGCTGCACGAACGCAGACAGCACGTGGGCCACCAGGGACAGCCCGATCAGCCTCGCCTCCGCCGGAGAGAACCGGGTCTGGACGAAGGCGAAGATCAGGCCCGCGAACAGCATCACCGCCAGGGTCGGCACGATCTCGATCGGGGGCACGTCAGGCCGCCCGCTTGGCGAGGAGCTCCTCGTAGATCGCGACCCAGCGCGCTGCGATGGCCGCCATCGAGTAGCGCTCGGACACGTGATCGCGGGCCGCTGCACCGAGCCGGGCCCGCACCGATGGATCGAGCTCCCTCAGGGAGGACATGCCCTCAGCCAGGGCTTCGGGATCCCTCGGCTGCACCAGCCAGCCGGTCTGCCCCGGCCGCACCAGCTGGTCGTTGCCCCCCACGTCGGTCGCGACGATCGGTAGGCCGGCCGCGCTCGCCTCCAGCAGCACGATCGGCAGCCCCTCCCAGGCCGAGCCCATGAGGTAGCCATCGGCTGCACACATCAGCTCGGGGATGTCGGTGCGGGTGCCCAGGTGCTGCACCCGATCCTCCAGGCCTCGATCGCGGATCCCCTGCTCGACCGCCCCCTTCAGCTCGCCGTCTCCCACGATCAGCAGCCGATCCCCGGCTCCCAGGGCCTGCCTCGCACCCTCGAGGACGTTGGGCCAGTCCTTCTGCTCGGTCATCCGGCCCACGGCGAGCCAGGTGAACGCATCCCCCAGCCCCAGCTCCCCGCGCTTGGCGTTGCGGATCGCTGGATCGGGTCGGAAGCGATCGGTGTCGATCCCGTTGGGCATGTAGCGGATCCGGTGGGCGGGGGCGGCCTTGATCCGGACGTAGCGCTCGACCGCGGCGATCGAGCAGTTGGTGGTCAGATCCGCGACCCGATCGGTGAGGCGATAGAACAGCATGCGCTTCCAGTCGCCCTCCCACACGTTGTGGGCGCTGGTGACCAGCACCGGGTGTCGGCGGAGCAGCGGCCGCACCGCCCGGGCGGCGAAGTTCGCGGGCAGGGTGTGGCTGTGGATCACCGTCGGCGCCAGCCTGGAGAGCTGTCGGCGGAGCCCGGTGACGATCCGCGGGGAGTGCTCGCCCCGGTCGACCCCCAGGTGGGACCAGGGCACCCCCAGCTGATCCAGCCGCTCCGTCAGCCCTGAGGGGGGCATCAGCGAGATCACCGAGACCTGCCAGCCGAGCCCGGCCACGTGGCGGCACAGCTCCACCACCTGGGTCTCTGCGCCTCCATAGGCGAGGTGGGTCAGCACATAGGTGATCGATCGCGTCAAGCGTGGCTCCAGCCTCTGGGGTGTTCCCGCATCCACGCCCACTGGCTCGCGATCGCATCCGCGATGGCCGGGTGGCGGGGGGCCCAGCCCAGCGCGGTCTTCAGGGCGGTTGGATCGGTGATCAGGGCCGGCGGATCACCTGGACGGCGGGCCTCCTCCCGGACCTCGAAGTCGCGACCGGTCACGTCCTTGACCGTCTGCACGATCTCCCGGACCGACCAGCCCCGGCCCAGCCCGACGTTGTAGATCCGGGCGTCGCCTGGCTGGAGCGCGTCGAGGGCCAGCAGGTGGGCCTCGACCAGATCGGAGACGTGGACATAGTCGCGGAGGCAGGTGCCGTCGGGGGTGGGGTAGTCGGTGCCGAAGATCGCCACCCCCGCGCGCCGCCCCGCCGCGGCCTGGAGCACGAGGGGGAGGAGGTGGGTCTCGGGGTGGTGATCCTCGCCGAGGCCCCCCGAGCAGCCCACGACGTTGAAGTAGCGCAGGATGGTGCTGCAAAACGCTGGATCAGACCGGTGCACGTCTGCGATGGCGGACTCGACGGCCAGCTTGGTGGCTCCATAGGGGTTGATCGGGCTCTGGGGGGTATCTTCGGCGATCGGCAGCACATCGGGCACGCCGTAGGTCGCGGCGGTGCTGCTGAACACCAGGGTGCCCACGCCTTCATCCCGCATCGCCGACAGCAACGAGATGCTGCCCCCCACGTTGTTGTCCCAGTAGGCAAGGGGATCGGACACCGACTCGGGGACGATCGAGCGGGCCGCGAAGTGCATCACCGCGTCGGCCCCCTGCAGGGCCCTGCGCAGGGTGGCGGTGTCGCGGAGATCGGTGACCCACAGCTCCGCGCCCGGATCGACGGCCTGTCGGTGGCCCGTCGACAGGTTGTCGATCACGACGATCCGGTGGCCTCGCTGCAGCAGCGCGTGGACAGCGTGGGAGCCGATGTAGCCGGCCCCTCCGGTGATGGCGATCCTCATCAGCTCCGATCTAACCCGGTAGGATACCCCTCCCGGAACCCGTTTCTGCCGAGGTGTCCATGAAGGTGCTGGTGACGGGCGCAGGTGCGCTGCTGGGTCAGGGGATCCTCCGCTCCCTCGCACGCTCTGAGCTCGAGCCCGAGCTGGTGGCCGTCGATCCGAGCCCCCTGTCTGCGGGGCTGTACTGGGTCCCCCGTCGCCACCGGATCCCGATGGCTGTGGATCCAAGCTACCTCGAGGTGCTCGGCTCGATCCTCGAGGAGGAGCGCCCCGACGCTGTGTTGATCGGGACCGACGTCGAGCTGGCGCTCCTCGCCGAGCACCGGCACGCGCTGGAGGCGAGGTACGACACCCACATCGTTGTGAGCAGCCCCGAGGTGGTGCAGATCGCCGACGACAAGTACGCGACCGCTCGCTTCCTGATCGAGCACGGCTTCCCCGCGCCCGCTTCGTGCCTGCCCGGTGGAGAGGAGGCCCTGATCGAGGAGATCGGCTTCCCCCTGGTGGTCAAGCCCCGGGTCGGGGCGCGCTCGGTGGGGGTGTCGGTGGTCCACGATCGAGCAGCGCTCGCGGCGGCGGTGGCGGGGCTGTCCGATCCTGTCATCCAGGAGTGCGTGGCCGACGCCAGCGCGGAGTACACCGCGGGGACCCTGACCTTCGACGGGGTCTGCGAGGCGAGCATCGTGATGCGCAGGGATCTGCGGGACGGCAACACCTACCGGGCCTTCGCCGAGCCGTTCCCCGAGCTCAACGCCGTGGTCCGGCGGATGGCGGAGGCCCTCGGTGCGTATGGACCCGCCAACTTCCAGTTCCGCCTCGACGGCGATCAGGTCAAGGTCTTCGAGATCAACGGGCGGTTCTCGGGCACCACCCCGCTGCGGCGCCACGCGGGCTTCCCGGAGGTCGAGCTGGTGCTGCGTCGGGTGTTGCATGGCCAGCCCATCGAGCAGCCGCTCCTGGAGCCGGTGGTGGTGCTGCGTCACTGGTCGGAGACCGTGGTCCGGCCCGACGAGCTGGAGCGCTGGTGAGGGTGCTGGTCACCGGGGCCACCGGGTTCGTGGGGCGCCACCTGATCGCGGCGCTCGACGCGGCCGGGATCGCGGCGCGGGCCACGGTGCGGCGGGGCTCCAAGCCCCCCGCCGGGGTCGCGGAGGCTGTGCCCTGGTGTGCCCCCGAGCGCCCCGATCCCTCGATCTTCGAGGGGATCGACGCGCTGATCCACCTCGCGGCCCACCTCCCCGGGCGGTACGGCGATCCGGGCGAGGCCTCGTCCTGTCTGCAGATCAACGCCCTGGGCACGCTGGAGCTGCTGCTGGCGGCGGCGGCGGCGGGGATCGGGCAGGCGGTGTGCCTGTCGAGCG
>DRPG01000310.1 GCA_011376105.1 Deltaproteobacteria bacterium | reverse complement strand
GGAGGCCGACGTCATCGTGCTGGTGGTCGATGGCCGGGCCGGGGTGACCCCCGCCGACGAAGACATCGCCGATCTGCTCCGCCGTAGCTCCAAGCCGGTGGTGATGGCGGTCAACAAGATCGATGGACCCCGCCATGAGGACGAGGCTGCGGAGTTCTGGTCCCTGGGCCTGTCGTCTCTGCTGTCCGTCAGCGCAGCCCATGGTCGTGGGATCTACGAGCTGTGCGAGGCCATCGTGGAGGCCCTGCCTCAAGTCGATCCGGCCACAGACGGGGAGCCGGGGACCCCGATCGAGGAGGCCGAGCCCGGGGGGCCGATCCGGATCGCGGTTGTCGGGCGGCCCAACATCGGCAAGTCCACCCTGATCAACGCCCTGCTGGGGGAGGAGCGCCACGTCGTCGACGACGTCCCCGGGACCACGATGGATCCGATCGACTCGGCCTTGATGATCGATGATCGTCCCTATGTGTTGGTCGACACCGCCGGGGTTCGCAAGAAGGCGCGGATCGGAGATCAGCTCGAGCGCTTCGTGTCCCTGAGGGCGATCCGCTCGATCGAGCGCTGCCACGTCACCCTGCTGATGATCGATGGCACTGAGGGCCCCACCGACCAGGACGCCAAGCTCGCTCAGCTGGTGGGAGATCGGGGACGGGCTCTGGTGGTGTTGATCAACAAGTGGGATCTCGTCCGCGATGATCCCGACATCGACGCCCGCTCGACCGTGGACGAGCTCGAGCGCAGGCTACCCCACATCACCTGGGCCCCCCACCTGTTCATCTCTGCGAAGACCGGAAAGGGGCTGCACCGTGTGATCTCGACGGTGGATCGGGTGTATCGGGAGTTCGATCGTCGGATCCCGACCGCGCAGCTCAACCGGTTTCTCGAGGCCGCGGTGGCGACCCACACCCCACCCCAGCGCTACCATCACCCTGTTCGCCTGTACTACGCGACCCAGACCCGGGTCCGTCCCCCGACCTTCGCCCTGTTCTCGAACACCCCCGAGGGGATTGGGCCGGCCTACCGGCGCTACCTGGCGAACCGTCTCCGGGAGCGCTTCGGCTTCGAGGGTACCCCCCTGCGCCTGCAGTTCAAGCGGAGGCGCAAGCTGGGTGAGGCGATGGAGGGCTGATGGGATCCGACGACATCCGGCTGCTCGAGGGGCACGTCGTCGATCAGATCGCAGCCGGCGAGGTGGTCGAGCGGCCCGCGTCGGTGGTCAAGGAACTCGTGGAGAACGCGCTGGATGCCGGCGCACACCAGATCGACGTCACCCTCAAGGAGGGGGGCAGCGTCCTGATCCAGGTCGCGGATGATGGGGTAGGGATGAGTCCCCAGGACGCGCTGCTGTCGATCGAGCGCCACGCCACCTCGAAGATCCGGGCGGTCGACGATCTACACCAGATCTCCAGCTTTGGCTTCCGGGGGGAGGCGCTGCCCTCGATCGCCGCGGTGAGTCGGTTCGAGCTGCTGACCCGGCCCCACGACGCCGAGGAGGGCACCCGGGTTCGCCTCGAGGGGGGCACCCTGGTCGATGTGCGGCAGGCCGCCGCAGCTCCGGGCACGATCATCCGGGCGCGGAGTCTGTTCTTCAACCTCCCTGCCCGTCGGGCGTTCCTCCGTGCGGTCTCGACCGAGCTGGGCCACTGCGTCCAGGCGGTGGTGCGCCTCGCCCTGGGGCGGCCTGATGTGGGCTTCACCCTTACCCACGGCGCCAAGCGGGTGGTGGATGCACCGCTGGCCCCCAGCCTGAGTCAGCGCGCCGCCGACACCCTCGGTCCCGACGCCCGTCACCTCGCCGAGATCGATGCCTCCGAAGGCTCCCTGCGGCTCACCGGCCTGGCCGCTCCCCCCGGGGTGCACCGGGCCTCGACCAACGGGGCGAGCTACCTGTTCGTCAACGGGCGCTGGGTGCGGGATCTGGTGCTTCGTCGAGCGATCCAACACGCTTACCGGGATCTGGTCCCCCGGGGGCGGCACCCGGTGGTGGTCCTCGAGCTGCGCTGCCCCGGAGAGAGCGTGGACGTCAACGTCCACCCGACCAAGGCCGAGGTGCGGTTTGCCGATCCCGCGCTGGTCGCCTCCTTCGTCTCCAGGGCGCTGCGCGCTGCGGTCCTCGACGCGGCGGGTCGGGCCGATCCCCGACCCAGTCGTCGCCAGGCCCGCTCCGAGACGCCGGCGCTGCCGTTCGATGGTGACGCCCCGCCGGCCCAGGGGAGAGGGCAGGGAGCCCCTCCCCAGAGACCCCGGCGCAGGCGCTCAGATCCACCGCCGGCGCTGCCCCCCCTCCCTCCCGATCTCGCGTCGGGACCTCCCCCCAGCACGCCGGGGCCCGGTGGCTCGTCTCCGGGTGCTCCGGGGGGCTCTGGATCAGGCAGAGACCAGCCGGGGGTCGATCGAGCCACACCAGATCGGGCCACACCAGATCGGGCCACACCAGATCGGGCCACACCAGATCGGGCCACGCCGGATCAGGCTGCTTTGGGGGAGTTGGGGGAGCGTGCGCCTGGCCCCCAACCTGTGCAGCGCCCTGTTGAGCTGACTCCGCCGGGCGGGGGGCCAGCGGAGGGCTCTGGATCGGCGCAGCCCAGGGCTCAGGGGGCTGCCCGGGCCTCCGATCCTCAGCCGGCGATCGATGTCCGGGCGGGGCCGGTCGCTGTAGAGCTCTCCCCCAGCACGTCCAGGAGCACCCCGGCGGGGTCTGGGGGTGGAGCTGCCGGGCTCCGTCCCGTGCCGGCCCGTCCCAGGATCCTTGGGGTCGTGGGTCAGCGGTGGATCGTCGCGGATCGGGAGGGGGCGCTGTGGCTCACCGACGGCGGACGGCTGCGGCGGCGTGCTGAGTCGGCCCGGGCTTCTGCGCCGGGCCGGCGCCTCCTCGCGCCTGCTGTGATCCGGCTGCCCCAGGCTCAGGTCGAGGCGATCGACGCCTGCTCGGATGAGCTGTCGGCCCATGGCCTCGACGTTGCCAGGTTCTCTCCGACGGAGATCGCGGTCCGTGCGGTGCCGAACTCCCTGATCGAGGTGGATCCAGCTGAGCTGGTGGAGATCGCGCTGATCGCGGTGAAGCGGGGCGAGGACGTCCGGGCCGCCTGGGGCGAGGGCCTGTCCCCGGCCGTCCTCGACGGGGATGTGGTCGCCCTGGCGGCGCTGATCGAGGATGCTGAGGCTGCAGGGGTCCCGATCGACGTGCGTGAGATCGATCTTGGGGGAGGGCGGTGATCCTCGTGCTTGCGGGCCCGACGTCTGCAGGCAAGACCGAGGTCGCCTTGCAGATCGCCGAGCGGTTCGGGGCGGTGATCTTGTCTGCAGACGCGATGCAGGTCTACCGGGGGCTCGACATCGGCACCGGCAAGGCTACCGCTGAGGAGCGGGCTCGGATCCTACATCTCGGGATCGACGTCGTGGAGATCGATCAACCCTTCAGCGCCGGGGACTTCGTCGCCCTCGGGGATCGGGCCATCGCGGAGCACCCGAGGGTGGTGGTCGCCGGTGGGACCAGCCTGTACCTTCGGGCGCTGCTCCGGGGCCTGGTCGAGACTCCCCCGGTGGATCTCGAGCTCCGCGCCCGCCTCGAGGCCCTCGACGATCCTCACGCAGAGCTGCTCCGGATCGATCCTGTGCTCGCGGAGCGGCTACATCCTCGGGACACCCTCCGGCTGGTCCGGGGGCTTGAGGTGTTCTACCAGACCGGGCAGCTGCTGTCGGAGCTCCAGGCTGAGCACGCCCGGGCTCCTGATCGGATCCCCCACCGGGCGCTGTGGCTTGATCGCGATGATCTCAACGACAGGATCGACGCTCGGGTTCATCAGATGATCGCCTCGGGCTATGTCGAGGAGGTCCGTGGGGTGCTTGGGGCTGGCTTCGATCGCCACCTCAAACCCCTGCGATCTCTGGGCTACCGCCATCTGTGTGATCATCTCCTCGACGGGGTCTCTCTTGGTGAGGCCGTCCGGCGCACCCAGCAGGACACTCGACGGTTCGCCCGCAAGCAGCGCACCTGGATGCGGGGGTTAGGGCTCGAGCGTGTGACCTCGGATCATCTTCAACGGGCCCTCGCTGAGGCGCGGCGCTGCTTTGGAGTCACACCGTAGTCTCCGTGGCTCCCTCCACGCCGAGCCCGTGGTGTCTCGTCGGTCCCGGGTAGCGCGGCGAGTGGCAGGAGGCTCGACCGCCGCTAGGGCGTTGGTCTGAGGGGGGTCTCGTCGTGCGTCGGGTCCTCGGGGGGGCGACACCGGGCCGCATCAGCTATAGGGCGTCTCCGGAGCGGGGGACCCATGATGAGCTCGGGACGTGGCGCTCTCCGGGGGCTCATCGGGGGCTCATCGGGGCTGCTCTCTCGCGCCTCTGTAGGCTTTGATAGGGCTCCTACACCTCCACTCTTCCAGGACATTTGACGGGCGGCCTGGCCTGGAGGACATTTACGTAACAAAAGTTATCGAATCTTCCTGTGGCATATTTCCTCCCCCTCCCAGGGCTCTCTCCTCCCAAAACTCTCTCCCCGGGCTTCCCTGGGGTCTGGGGCTCTGCTGTGATCGAGCTCTGCTGTGATCGAGCTCTGCGTGGGGTCTGTAGGGGCGTGTTCGGTGGTGGTGGGTTAGGGGCTGCCCCTTAGCTCAGGGAGCCCATGTGGACGTCGTCCTCGAGTTTGAGCGTCCGGTGGTCGAGCTCCGCCGGCGGATCGAGCAGCTTCGGGAGCTGCAGGAGCGCAACGGTGTTGATCTGTCTGCGAGCATCTCTCAGCTCGAGGTCCAGGCCGGTCGCTTGCAGCAGAACATCTTCGGGCACCTCTCGCCTTGGCAGCGGACCTTGCTCGCCAGGCACCCCGCTCGTCCGTTTGCGCTGGACTATGTCCAGGGGTTGTTCGACGAGTGGCTTGAGCTCCACGGTGATCGGGCTGGTTTCGACGATCCTGCGATGATCTGTGGCACCGCGCGGTTTAGGGGTGGGG
>DRPG01000309.1 GCA_011376105.1 Deltaproteobacteria bacterium | reverse complement strand
GATCAGCCCATGGGCCCCAGCCAGCACCCGCCGCTCCAGGGCCCACACCGGCCCTGGATCCCGCCCCGCGAGGGCCGACAGCGCGCTGTCGGCCTCGTGGGCCTCGATCAGCAGCCGGAAGCGCCCGGGGCACCAGCGCAGGGCCCAGGCCGCGTGGCGCTTGCTCCGCGCCAGCGCGATCCCGTGGCCCCCCGTGCGCAGGGCCCAGGCCAGGAACCGGGCCCGGTACAGCGCTGAGGCGAGGCTGTTGGAGGCCGGCAGCACGACCAGCTCCAGGCTCGTCAGGGGCCACAGCCCATAGGCCCCGAGCACCTCCCGCGGAGAGGCGCCCCCCTGGACACAGAGCACGACCCGGTGCCCACGCCGGGCCAGGGCCCAGGCGCTGTGCACCACCTGGATCGACTGAGCCCGGATCGAGGGCGCAGCAGGCCGATACAGCCAGAACCAGTCCCGGAGCACCACGTCCCCCACCACAGCGTCGGCCAGCATAGCCCCGCCGGGCGATCCGGATCGCGCGGGCTGCGAGGTCGTCGCGTCCGGATGGGGCGTCGTGCTCTGACGAGCGTCTGGACGAGCACGGAGGAGGGAGCGTGTCGAGGCTCGGGACCGGCCGACGGACGAAGGGCCGCGATTTGTCAGGACTTGAGCCGACGGCAGCATGCGCGACAGGCTCCCGGATCGTCACCCCACCTAGCCTGCCGGATCGTAGACCTGCCTCCGGCCCACCTCCAACAGGGTGTCGATCCCCCGATCCACTCCGTGGGAGGCCCGACACCAGGCCCAGGCCTCAGCACCGCGATCGGGACGCCACCAGCTCCGGACGGCCTCGGCGCACGCCCCCGGATCGTCCGGATCGTCGAGGATCAGCCCCGGGCCTACGGCCTCGGGCACGCCCCCGGTGGCACAGCCAACGGCCGGCACACCCTGGGCTGCGGCCTCGATCAAGACCAGCCCGAGCCCCTCGGCCCCGCTCCCGTCAGGGGCGGCCCGGGGCAGCAGGCACACCAGATCCAGGGTGCGCAGCACCGCAGCGACCTGGGCTGGAGCCAGGGCACCGGTGAAGGTGATCGGAGCCCCGAGGCGGTCCGCGAGGGCTCGCCAGGCCCCCAGCTCCGGTCCGTCCCCCACCACCACCCCCCGGACCCCGGCGGCGGCCACCAGGCGCACGAAGCGATCACCGCCCTTGAGGGGGGTGGCCCGGGCGATCAGCCCATAGCACCCCCGCCGCTCGGCCCGGATCGGCTGCGGGGCCGCGTCCACCGGAGCCGCCAGGATCCCGGCCTCGATCCCCCGCCCGCGCAGGACGCCCGCGAGGAACGCGGACAGGGCGTGCCGGCCGTGGGCCGCGGCCCAGACCCGCCCGAACGCAGCCGGCCTCAGGGGGGGCCGGGTGACGTCGGAGCCATGGGCGATCACGTGCAGCGGGGTGGGCAGCCGGGCGGCGAAGGTCCCACAGATCCAGGTGGTGGCCAGCACCCGATCCGCCTCCAGGATCGCCCGGGTGGCCCGAAGCCCGAGCCAGCGCCCCGCGTAGCGCCCAAAGGACGGCCCCGACACCGGAGTGAGCGCTGTGCCCGGGGCGATCCGCAGCCCAGGCACCCGCCGGGCGAACACCGCCACGGTGTGCCCCCGGCGCACCAAGCCCGCCCCCACCCGATCGACGAACGCAGCCACGCCACCCGCCCGGGGTGGATGATCATCGGTCAGCAGCACCCAGCGCACCGGCCCCCTCCACGGCTCGGAGCAGGGGCTCCAGCTCCAGCTCCATGCAGCGACGATCGCCCAGCCGACAGCTCGTCCCCCGGTGCAGGGTGCAGGGCCTGCAGGGCAGCGCTCGCTCGATCACCACCCCAGAGTCCCAGCGCAGGAAGCCATCGTCGGGGTGGGTGGGCCCGGCGAGCCACACGGTCCGGGCCCCGGACGCGGCCGCGAGGTGCATCAGCCCTGTGTCCCCACCCACCGCCACCCGGATCTGCGGCAGGGCCTCGAGGGTGGCCTCGAAGCCAGCCTCGGCGATCGCCACCGCCGGGGACGAGCGCACCGCGAGCAGATCTGCCGCGAGCGCGTCCACCCGCGGTGCGTCCCCGGGCCCCCCGAGGATCACCACCGGCCCGTCCCACTGCCGCCCCACCTCCAGCAACAACCCCAGCGCGGGAGCCTTCAGCGGCGTGCTCGCGCCCGGGATCAGCGCCAGCGCAGCACGCTTTGCCTCGGGCAGCCGCAGCCACGGCGGCGGGACCCCCACCACCCCCGCCGCCCGGGCATACAGCTCCCCCACCGCTGGACGCCCCCGGCCCCAGCCCCACAGCCGGAGCCGCCGCGCCACGCTGTGCTTACGCAGCCGTCGGGCCCGGGGGAAGGCCCGCAGGGTCTTCAGATCCCGCTGGAGATCGATCACCCGCCCCCCGGGGCGGGACGTGCCCCAGGCCAGCGCTCGATCCACCCCCCGCAGCCGCCGCACCAGGGGCACATACGGCGCCTCGGTCACCACCGTGACCGGCGGAGGCACCGCTGCGGTGATGGCGCCGAGCAACACCACGTCGCCCAACGCCCGGCGCCGCACCAGCACCGTCCCGCCCGCCACCGCCTCGCCCGCCTCTTCAGCCACCGACACCACCTCCCCCCCCCGGCGGCGCCCTGGAGGGCCTGGGCGTCACCCCTAGAAGCTCCGACCCAGCCCCGAGGATCCCCTGCACCGCCCTGAGCACACGCTCCGGCTCGATCTGCAGGCAGCCT
>DRPG01000308.1 GCA_011376105.1 Deltaproteobacteria bacterium | reverse complement strand
TCGGGGTGCTGCCCGATCTCGACCCCGGCGATGGAGACAGCCCCCCCGCCTGGATCAGCCAGCAGCACGAGCTGGGGCGGATCTCCTTCTATGACCCCGACGAACGATCCCTCGAGACCCTCACGGGCTTCGAGCTCAACTCGGAGATCGGGTGAGGCGTGACATCCATGTCACGATCTCGATCGTCGGGCTCCGGGGCTCGCCACCGGGCCCCCCCCTGGGCAATGGCACGATACCTGCATTCCTCCGCTCCACATGGAGGCCCTATGCACCTACGCTCCTGGCTCCCCATCCTCCTCACTGCGTCCACCGCTGGGTGTTCCAGCTACTCGCTGTCGGATCCGGGAGATCGCTCCGGCGGCACCGGGACCTTCCCCGCGGAAGACGGAGACTTCACCGGCACCGCCCCGCCCGAGTCCGAGGAGGACGTGCGGCTGCTGGCACCCGCTCAGACCGATGTGTACGTGTTCGTGGCGAACCCAGAGCGGGACACGATCACCCGTGTGCACGTTCCGACGCTGTCGGTGGACACGACGAGCGTGGGGAGCGAACCCCGGCTCGTGCAGACGACGCCGGACTACCGCACGGCGGTGGTGTTCAACCGCGGCGACGACTCGGTGACCTTGGTGGATGCGGAGACGCTGGACAAGACCACCGTGGACGTGCGCAGTCACCTCAACGAGCTGGTGCTCTCCCCCGACGGCAGCCACGCCGTGCTGTGGCACAACGCGGCCCGGGAAGAGGACGACGATCCAGTCCCCGGGGGGCTGCAGAGCTTCAACGAGGTGAGCTTCGTGCGGGTGGAGACGGGGGAGCACTTCCCGATGGCCGTGGGCTTCAACCCCAGGATGGTCCGCTTCACCCCGGACAGCTCCCTCGCCGTCGTCGTCGCCGACGCCTACCTCGCCACCATCGATCTCACCGCTGAGACCCTCCAGGCCAAGCTGATCGAGCTGGTGCCCGAGCTGGTGGATCCCCCCGTCGCCGAGGAGGTGATCGTCGCCGCGGATGGCTCGTTCGCCTGGGTCCGGCAGTTTGGTGCCACTGAGCTGCTCGTCGTCGATCTGCTCACCGGCGGGATCAACACCCTCCCCGCCGGGGACAACCCCACCGATCTCGATCTGTCGGCCGACGGCACCGAGGCCATCGCGGTCGCCCGGGGATCCAGGGAGCTGTGGATCTACGAGGCCGACGCGCCCCAGCTGCCGCCCCGGGTGCTGTCCCTGCCCCAGGGTGCGCCGTATGGCTCGCTGCTGATGGATCCATCCGGGGACCAGGGGATCTTGTACACCACCGCCAGCCTGGTCGAGCAGTTCGCGGTCTGGGATCGGGCCACCGACGAGATCCGGGAGCGCTCCCTGGTCAAGCCGGTGGACGGAGTGGCGATCAACCCGACCGGCGAGAGCCTGCTGGTGTTCCACACCCTCGAGGACGGGCTCAACACCGAGCCCGTGTTCTCCGGCTCGTGGGCGCTGACGCTGGTGGCGCTCGACGATCTCCGGAGCAACCCGCTGCTGCTCCCCGCCGAGCCCACGGGGTACGCCCACGGCACCGACGGCGCCTGGGGCTTCTTCGTGATGGAGGAGCGCCCCTACCTCGAGGTGCTCGACTACCACACCCAGCTGCACACCGAGCTCACCCTCCGCTCCCTGCCCTCCTTCGTCGGGGTGCTGCCCGATCTCGACCCCGGCGATGGAGACAGCCCCCCCGCCTGGATCAGCCAGCAGCACGAGCTGGGGCGGATCTCCTTCTATGACCCCGACGAACAATCCCTCGAGACCCTCACGGGCTTCGAGCTCAACTCGGAGATCGAGTGACACCTCCAACCCTCAGGCCCTGGCCCGCGCTGTGTGTGCTCGGCCTGATCGCAGGCTGTGGCTGGAACCACCTCCCACAGCAGGACACCCGCTACCTCGACGACGCCCTGTGGGCGCCCGCCGACGCCATCTCCACCGAGGACGGCCTGTACGTGAGGCTGCCCCACGCCGGCGCCCTGGTCCGGATCAACCAGGGCGTCGATCCCACCCTGGTCAACGTCGGGGAGGGCCGGGTCACCCGGATCGCCGCGGCCCCCGACGACCAGACCGTGCTCGCGTTCATCGAGCGCTACCGCTGCACCACCGAGGATCCACGGGAGGCTCGGAGGATCGAGGTCATCGAGGACTGCGGAGAGGGGGATCTGGAGATCGAGACTGAGATCAGCCTCGTCCGGGGCAACGAGCTGGGCATCGGCCAGCCGATCGATGGCGCCTACAACGCTGTTGCGTTCTCCGACGACAGCCGCTTCGCCATCGCCTACCTCGACTTCACCCAGGAGATCACCCTCGAGGGGGTGGTCAACCTCAACGGGGTCGTGGTGCTCGATCTCCAGGACAACAGCTCCACGATCGTGACCGTGGGGTTTGCCCCCGATCGGGTGCTGTTCAACTACGACGAGGGCGGCGGCGTGACCTCGGCGGTGGTCCTGTCGAAGAACCAGGTCGCGAGCGTGGACCTGCTCTCAGAGCCCCACGCCGTC
>DRPG01000307.1 GCA_011376105.1 Deltaproteobacteria bacterium | reverse complement strand
GGCGGGCCAGCCCCTCGTACAGGCAGCAGCCGAGGCCGAACACGTCGGCGGGGGGCAGGGTCTGGCACCCGGTGAGGCGCTCGGGGGCGAGGTAGGGCATGGAGCCGATCAGCACCCCGCTGGTGGTGGACTCCCGAGCGGATCCCTGGAACCTCGCGATGCCGAAGTCGAGCAGGCGCACCTCGCCGTGGCGCCCGATCCGGATGTTGCTCGGCTTGATGTCCCGGTGCACGATCCTCAGCGGGGCGCCGTCGGGCCCCGGGGCGGACCAGGCCGCGTGCAGCGCGCTGGCCACCCGGCCGATCACCGCCACCAGGGCCCGGGGTGGGATCGGATCGGGGCCCTGCACGAACCGGGTGAGGTCTGCCCCGGGCACGTACTCGGTGACCAGCGCCAGGCGCCCCTGGATCTGGAGCAGGTCCAGGGCCCGGACCACGACGGGGTGCTGGATCCGGGCGAGCAGCAGCCCCTCGTCCCGCAGCCGGGTCACCGCGTCGTCGAGTAGGATCACGTTGGGGTGGGTTACCTTGACCGCCACCACGGTCTGCAGCCCCCCGCGGGAGCGCATCCGGGCCTGATACACCTCACCGAAGCCTCCGCTGCCGAGCAGCGGACCAAGCTCGAGGTGGATCTGTGGCTCGGGGTCCATGGGACGCGTCCGTATCTCGCTGTGGGGTGGATGCGCCGCCGTCGTGGAGGGAGCGCCCCCGGGGAGACCGCGCGGCGCCTCAGCCAGAACACCGCCGACCTCGACGGTGTGGCGAGTCTGTCGCCATGCTCCGCTGGTCATGGGTGCGGGGTCGACGCTACGCTGTGTACCGCACTGTCTCGTGAGGGGGCGTGAGCACCACCCGAACCAACTGCCTCAAGTGTGGTCTGGAACAGCTGCGTTGGGTCACCCTCCGGAAGGGGAGGATCCCCGTCGACGTGCTCCAGTGCCAGAGCTGTGGGATCGCCAACGCAGAGGAGGACTGGATGCCTCCCCTGCTGCCTCTGAGCGTGGGGAGCTGCTGGAACTGTGGCCACCGCAGAGACTTCGACACCTGCAGCAACTGCTCCCTCACCCGGGAGGAGGACGTCCAGGTCCACGACGAGCTGCGTGTGATCATCGATCCCAACCTGAGCCACCTCGAGGCCTCTCGCCGGGCCAGCCGGATCGGCCGGCGCCTGCTGGCCCTGAAGCTGGCCACGGCCGCGGCCGGCGCCAACGAGGCGGGCCAGGGGGAGGTCGCCCGGGCGCTGCGGATCTGGCTGCTGTCGGCCATCGGAGAGCTGGAGCACGCCCTGGAGGATGCCCAGGCCTGGGTCGACAACACCCAGGAGCCCTCGGCGATCGCCTGGGCGAGCTACGGCCAGCAGCTGCAGTCGTCCAACATGACCGGGGCCGCGGTCGACGCCTACGAGAGAGCCCTGAAGAAGAACCCCACCCAGCACAACATCCGGGCCAGGCGGGCCCAGCTGCTGCTGGAGCTGAGGCGGGGCGGGCAGGCCCAGGACGAGGCGATCCGGGTCCTGGCCCAGGAGGGGGTCGACGATCAGTCCGTGGCGATCGCGAGCATGGTCGCCGAGAAGCTGTGCGAGCACTTCGAGGGCGAGTACCGCGACGGAGAGATCAGCCGGTTGCTGCAGTATGCCGCCGCCTATGTGGTGCGCTCTCCGGTGCTGCTGGCCCACCGGGCCCGGCTGTCGGCCCAGGGGGGCGACATCGCCAGCGCCAAGCGCGATCTCAAGCGAGCCCGGCGCCTCAACCCCGAGCTGGAGATCTACGAGCGGGTGGAGCGTGCGATGAAGCCCGCTCGCTCTTCTTGGTGGCGGTGGTAGGTCCCGGCCCGATACCCCGGAGGGGGAGGTTGGGGTGGAAGACCTCGAGGTCCAGCCCGGGATCACGATCCCCGGGAGCGAGCTGAGCGAGTCCCACAGCCGATCAGGTGGGCCCGGGGGTCAGCACGTCAACACCACGTCGAGCCGGATCACCCTGCGCTGGTCCATCCCCGACAGCGCCCTGCCCGCCGCGCTCAAGACCCGGCTGATCCAGCGCCTGGGCACCCGGCTCACCACCCGGGGGGAGCTGATCGTGCACGCCGACGGGCATCGCTCCCAGCTCCGCAACCGGGAGGCTGCCCGGGAGCGCCTCGTCTGTCTGCTCCGGGGGGCCCTGGTGCAGCAGCGCAAGCGACGGGCCACCCGCCCGACCCGGGGCTCCCAGCGCCGCAGGGTCCAGGCCAAGAAGCAACGTGGAGAGCGCAAGCGCCTCCGGGGTCGGGTCCAGCGCGACGACTGATGTGGCGGGGCTCGTACGGGCGGGTCAAGATGGCTCCAACTGGAGGATTCTGATGTTGTTCTGGCTGGTGCTCTCCGGGTGCTCCGGAGGCGATGGGGCGACGACCCCCAAGGATCTCCAGCCCTCCCCCACCGGCGAGACCGGAGGGGGGGAGATTACGGGTGACACCGGCGTGATCAACGCTGGGCCCTCCTTCACCGTCACCCCGTCCTGTGCCGACAACCTCGACGGGGCGATGTTCGCCTGCTGGCTGACCACGAGCACCTCCGAGCCCACCACCCTGTCGATCTCGATCGACGATGGGGCCAAGGTGCGGGTCCAGCAGGTCGAGACCGCCGCGATGGATCACGAGGTGCTGGTGCTGGGCCTCCGCCCCGACGCCGCCAACGTCATGACCCTCACTGCGACGGGGGCGTCGGGCTCCACCGTCGCCGATCCCATCACGTACCACACCGATCCGCTGCCCGTCGACTTCCCCGTCCACGAGGTGATCAGCGATCCAGGCCGGATGGAGCCCGGGCTCACCCTGATCCGCCTCGGCCCCTACATCGCGATGTTCGACGACGTGGGGGAGGTGCGCTGGCTGATGTTCAACACCGACACCGTGCACACCCTGTCGATCACCTCCGACGGTCACCTGATGCACCAGAACGGGAAGGTCGGGCTCACGGTGCGCACCCTCTCGGGCGCCGTCGTGTCCGAGTGGTGCGCCGAGCGCACCGGCGTCTGCCCAAAGACCTCTGTGCTGGTCGACGTCGAGTCGATCCACCACGACGCCTACGAGATGCCCAACGGCAACTGGCTGTCGCTGTCGATCGAGCGCAGGCTGATCCCCGACTACCCCACCTCCGAGCGCGATCCCCTCGCCCCCAGGGCGGAGGCCTGGGTCGCGGGCGACGTGGTCGTCGAGTTCACCCCGGCCGGTGAGGTGGTCCACAGCTGGCCCCTGCTCGACATCCTCGATCCCACCCGGATCGCCAACGATGCCATCCGGGGGGACTACTGGGAGGGCTTCTTCGGTGGCCAGGACACCAAGGACTGGTCCCACGCCAACGCGATCTGGTACGATGAGGCTCGCGACGAGGTCGTGGTCTCGCTGCGCCACCAGGACGCGGTGATCGGCCTCGATCATGCCACCGGCGATCTGAGCTGGATCTTCGCGCCGGAGGCCAACTGGCAGCCCCCGTGGGACGGCTACCTGCTCCGGCCTGCTGATCCCGGGCTGCTGGTGACCTACCACCAACACGCGGCCAGCATCAACGACGCAGGGCGCCTGATGCTGTTCGACAACGGCAACAACCGGGCGAGCGCCTACGAGCCCGAGCTCAACGACGCCAACAACGGCTCCCGGGGGGCCGAGTTCACCCTGGATCATGGCTCGAAGACCTGGGATCTCTCCTGGGACTATGGCCCCACCCTCTCCCCGCTGATCTTCTCCGGCTCCCTCGGGGACACCGACGCGCTGCCCCAGACCGACAACGTGCTGGTCACCTTTGGCAACATCGCCAACGACAACTACCCCGGGGTGATGGTGTTCGAGGTCGAGCGCGACACGCTCGATGTGGTGTTTGAGCTCCGGGTGACCCAGCCCGTCACAACGTTTCGCTCTCAGCGGATCACCGGCGTCATTCCTGGGTTCTAGCTGTGAGGTTCGATCCCGGGTTGTTGGTCAAGGCTGCAGGTCCAGGGCGGATCCGGGACGCGGCGCTGAAGACCTGGCGCAGGGCGAGGCAGCAGCCCAAGCGATCGGGCTCGGTGCTGCGGGGGAGCGTCCGGCGCAACCGTAGCCTGCACTCCCGGGAGCGCCGGCTGGTGCAGGAGGCCCTGTTTGGCCTGGTCCGGACCGAGCGGGGGCTGTCCGAGATCCTCGGCACCGAGGCCGCGTTCGCGCTGTGGTTGGGGTGGCTGGTGCTGGCGGGGCTCGAGCCAGACGCCGCCGCCGCCGAGCTGCCCGGTCCCTGGTCCGATCTGAGCCAGGAGTTCGAGGCCCTGGGCCAGGGCTGCGCTCCGGCGAGGCGCCTGGCGCTGCGTCACAGCCTGCCCGACGATCTGGCGCGCCGGCTGGTGCGCTCCCTAGGCCCCGGGCCGGCCGAGGCCTTCCTCAAGGCCAGCGACGCGCGAGCCCCGGTCACGGTGAGGGCCAACCGCCTGCGCTGTGATCGGGAGGCGCTGGCGGCCCGGCTGGCCGAGGAGGGGATCGACACTGTCCCCTCCAAGATCGCCCCCGACGGGCTGCAGATCTGTGGTCGGCACAACCTCGAGGCCGCCCAGAGCTTCAAGGACGGCTGGTTCGAGATCCAGGACGAGGGCAGCCAGGCCCTGGCCGCCCTGGTCGAGCCCGAGGGAGCGGTGATCGACTTCTGCGCAGGGGCGGGCGGCAAGAGCCTGGCGCTGGCGGCGACGGGGGCGTCGGTGCTGGCGCTGGACGTGCGGGCCGGAGCCCTCGACGAGCTGGATCGTCGGGCCACCCGGGCCGGGGCCAACATCGACGTGCAGCGGATCTCAGCGGAGGGGCCCCTGCCCGATCGGGTGGCCTGTCGCCGGGTGGATCAGGTGCTGGTGGACGCTCCCTGCTCTGGATCCGGGGTCCTGCGTCGCCACCCCGAGCACCGCTACCTGATCAACCGACGCTCCCTGTCGCGTCAGACCTCGCTGCAGCGCTCGATCCTCGAGCGCGCCTGCCCGCTGGTGGCGGACGGCGGTCGGCTGATCTATGGCACCTGCTCTGTGCTGCGGGAAGAGAACGATCGCGTCATCGAGAGCTTCCTCGACGCCCACCCGGGGTGGGATCTGGTGGTGGAGCCGCTGCGGATGGCACCCCACACCCACGGCACCGATGGGTTCTTTGGCGCAGTGCTGCAGCGCCCCAGCTGCTGATCACCGCCGGCTGCGCTCGACCCTCGAGCGCACCGTCCGCCAGTCGATCCCGAGGATCCGTGCGGCCTCCTTGTAGGTGCCCTGCTGCTCCCAGACATGGCGGCTGTAGCGATCGGCCACCTCCTGCAGCGACAGGGCCCCGTCGGACAGATCCGAGAAGGGATCGGAGGCGTCGAGCACAGGCTCGGGTGGACCACAGGTCCCCTGGATCAGCACGTTGCGCGCACACTGCGCCAGCTCCCGGACGTTGCCGGGCCAGGGCCACGCCGGGCCCCGGGCCTCGAGGATCGCAGCCTCCACCTCGCTGCAGATCTCGTCGACGTACAGCTCGGGCACCATCCGGCCGATCACCGCCCGCAGGATCCGACCCAGCTCGGCGGGATCGGCGTCCAGCCGCTCCCGTAGGGCGGGGACCTCGATCCGATCGCCGCACAGTCGGTAGTACAGATCCCGGCGGAAGGTGCCCGCGGCGATGGCGGCGGGCAGGTCCCGGTTGGTGGCGGCGACCACCTTGCCGAGGAAGGAGCGCTCGCTCACACCCCCGACGGGGCTGAAGGTGCGCTGCTCGAGCACCCGCAGGATCTTGACCTGCAGCATGGGCTCGAGCTCTCCGATCTCGTCGAGGAACACCACCCCGCCCCTGGGGCACCGCGCGAGCCAGCCCTCCCGATCGGCGATCGCCCCGGTGAACGCACCCTTGCGGTGGCCAAACAGCTCGGCCTCCACCAGGGTGGAGGGCAGGGCGGCGAGGTGTAGCGGCAGGAAGGTGGGGTGGTGGGCGAAGCGACCCTGAGGCTCGTCGAAGGGGATGTAGCTGCTCAGGCCGATGGCCCGGGCCACCAGCTCCTTGCCCGTGCCGGTGGGGCCGGTGATCAGGGTGGGCACGTCCGCCATAGAGCGGAACAGGAAGCGACGGTAACGACCCGCGTCGAAGCTGAAGATCGACTGCCAGGCCGCCGCCCGCAGCCGGGCGGCGGGCAGCGAGCCTCCGACGATCGTGCCGAGGATGGTGTCGAAGGCACGCATGATCTGGAAGAAGCACGCGAACAGGTGGGCGGGGGTGTCGACCGTGGGCTCGGGGGGGCCGCAGACCCCGAAATAGCGGTGAAAGTCCTCAAGGAACTCCCTGTAGGACTCGATCTCCGGCGGCCGCTCCTGGGGATCGGCGCCCCCGAAGGCGGCCGCGATCGCGGGCTGGTAGCGGTGGTAGAGCACTAGGAACACCGAGCCCGCGTACAAGGAACGCTCCTCCACCGACGCCGCCCGCCTCATCAGGCCCCTGCGCATGTGCTCCGCCAGCTCGTGGGCGACCCCCGCCGCCTGCTGGACGTTTGGGTTCTCGCCTCCGTCATCTCCGAGGCTCCACACCGCCGGGCCCGGCACGAACGACTCCCCCAGCGCCCTCGCCTCCCAGACACGGCGCTCGGGCAGGAACGGGTTGACCCGCCCCAGCGCGACCAGGGCCCGGGCGATCTCGCGCTCTGAGGCACACAGCAGGCTCGACATACAAAAAATGTACCAGACGACGACATCCAGTGTCGCTCGCGGGAGCAGAATCAGCCGAAGATCGGCGTAGACTGGTTGGCTCGACCCTTGCTCTACAGGCGAGCCTGCGTGGAGGTCACCGTGTGTCGCGTCTTGGCTCGGATCTTTGTGGCGCTGAATGCGATGTGTACCGCCGTCGGCTTTGCGTCCTTGATCCCACTGTCCCTGTCCTACCCGGGCGCGGCCGAGGCAGCGGTGGCCCGGCAGGACAGCGGCACCGCCGCCTATGTCGCGCTGGACGCGGCCCTGTGCTTTGGGCCCCTGCTGTGGGTGGGGTGGCTGTTGGTGAGCACGGCCGCGTTGCGCTCAGCCTGGGCCCGGGATCGGGCGGCGACCAGGCTCAACGTCGTGGTGACCGCATCCTGGGGGCTCGGGGTGGCGCTGCTCAGGGGCGCGCTGGGGTGAGCCGAGGAGCGAGCCAGGGGGCACGCTGGAGAGCGGTTGGGGGGCGGCTGGGGAGCGGCCGGGGGGCGCGCTGGAGAGCGGTCGGGGGGCGCGCTGGAGAGCGGCCGGGGGGTGGCCGGGGAGCGGTTGGGGGGCACGCTGGAGAGTGGTCGGGGAGCGGCCGGGGAGCGGCCGGGGAGCGGTCGGGGAGCGGTCGGGGAGCGGTCGGGGGGCGAGCCAGGTCCGGCGCTCACATGTGTCGGCCGGCCGTGCACCGGTGGCTCAGAAAGGGTAACAAACGGCTCGAGTCACCAGGAGCTCGAGTCACCAGGAGTTGGCATGGGTGAGGTAGAGGAGCGTCGAGCAGGGGCCGCGCTGGTGCGCGCGACCAAGCCCTTCTCTGTGGAAGATCCGGCCACAACCCGGCGCCTGTTCACCACCACGATGCTCGCATATGCGGGCTGTGAAGCCGTCGCTCTGTTTGCGCCTTGGTGGCCCCTGCAGATCGTCGGTGCCTTGACTGCAGGGCTCGTGCTGGTGCGGATCTTTATCTTCTTTCACGATCACCTCCACGGCGCGATCTTCCGCACCTCCCGGCTGGGCCATGCGGCGATGGTGGGGGTCGGCTGGTTCATGATGTCGCCCCACCCGGTGTGGCGGGAGACCCACGACTACCACCACCGGAACAACGCCAAGATGCTAGGGGCCTCGATCGGCTCCTACCCCACGGTCACGGTCAACATGTGGCGCAGCATGTCGCCGAAGAACCGGTTCTGGTACCGCTTCGCCCGCAACCCCCTGACCATCGTGTTCGGGTACTTCACGGTGTTCATGGCGGGCATGTGCCTGTCCGCGTTCGTGCGGGACCCAAGGCGGCACTGGCGCGGGCCCGCCTCGATGGTGCTGCACTTTGGCCTGCTGGCAGCGATCTGGGCCTGGCTGGGCCCGGCCACGGCGCTGATCTCGGTGAGCCTGCCG
Organism: Deltaproteobacteria bacterium; assembly: GCA_011376105.1. Taxonomy (GTDB): domain Bacteria; phylum Myxococcota_A; class UBA796; order UBA796; genus DRPG01. The sequence goes on along the minus strand of DRPG01000307.1, from coordinate 10,157 downwards.
CTGGCGTTTGCCTGTGCTGCGGGCTCCTACCTGTTCTACGCCCAGCACAACTTCCCCAGCGCAGAGCTGCGCAGCCGGGAGCACTGGACCTACCACCACGCCGCGCTGCGGGCCTCGAGCATGTTCGACATGCCCGGGTGGATGCACTGGTTCACCGGGAACATCGGGTACCACCACGTCCACCACCTGAACCACCAGATCCCCTTCTACCGGCTGCCCGAGGCGATGGCGGCGATCCCCGAGCTGCAGACACCGGGTCGCACCTCCTGGCGCCCGGCGGATGTGCTGTCCTGCCTGCGCCTCAAGCTGTGGGATCCGGATCGCAACCAGCTCGTCGGTTGGAGCGAGGCGTCCGCCTGAGCGAAGACGGCGCGATCCCCCTGTCCGCGGTCCGTGCCACTGAGCGCTCGATCGTCGGGGGCAAGGCGCTCGAGCTCGCCCGGCTCACCCGCGCAGGCCTGCCCGTCCCCGCCGGGGTGGTCGTCCCCGTCGAGGTCTTCCGCTCGACCCTCGAGGGCGCGGGGCTGCTGGCGCTGGCGGAGGAGGTCCAGCGCGACACCACCCGGGCTCAGGAGCTCCACGACGCGATCCTGGCCCTGAAGCTGCCCCACGCCCTCTCCACCGCCTGGGTCCGGATCGCAGCGCGGCTGGGGGCCCGGCTGGCGGTGCGCTCCTCCGGGGTTGAGGAGGACGGCGTCGAGCGCTCCTTCGCCGGCCTGCACGACACGGTGCTGTCCGTCGCCCCCGCCGACGTGCCCGCGGCGGTGCTCCGCTGCTGGAGCAGCCTGTACACCCGCAGGGCGCTGACCTACCGCGGCGGAGGGGGGCCCGCACCGTGCCAGCTCGCGGTGGTGATCCAGGAGATGATCGAGCCCCGGTGCTCGGGTGTGATGTTCACCATCAACCCGCTGAACGGCTCCTGGCGGGAGATGGTGGTCGAGGCGGTCTGGGGGCTGGGGGAGGGCCTGGTCAGCGGGCAGATCGCCCCCCACTGGTACCTGGTCCGTCGCCCCCGGACCCTGCCCCGCCCGTTCCGCAGGGTGGCCGAGCGGGTCCGGCTCCAGGTGATCGAGGAGGATCTGCCGGAGCTGTCGGAGCGGTTCGTCGGGGCCCCGGGGGGCTCGGTGCTGCGGGAAGCCACGCCCAGCGAGCTGGTCCACCGCCGGACGCTGGAGCGCAGCACGCTGCGTCGCCTCTGTCGGCTGGGGCTCCGGATCGAGCGGGCTCTGGGCGCTCCTCAGGATGTGGAGTGGGCGCTGGATCACCAGGGCGCCCTCCGGGTGCTCCAGGCCCGGCCGATCACCGCCGCGGGGGCCCCCCGCGAGCGGGGCGACGTGCTGTGGACCCGCCGCTTCGTCGGCGAGCGCTGGCCCCAGCCCGCCACGCCCCTGGGGTGGTCCCTGCTCGAGCCGGTGATCAGCTGGTTCATCGCCTACCCCGAGACTCAGGCGAGATACCTCGGCGGTGGGCCAGCGCTGAAGCTGGTCAGCGGGCGTCCCTACATCAACGCCACGGTGTTCCGGCACCTCGCGTTCAAGCTGCCCGGAGCGCCCGCCCCGCGCTTCATGCTGGAGCTGATCCCCCCCGACGAGGAGTCGGCTTGGCGTAGGCGGTTCGCCGTGGCCCCCGATCTCGCGGTCTATGGCTCGATCTTCCGCAAGACCCTCGAGGAGCGTCGCTGGCGACGCTTCCGCTGGAACCCCCTGACCAACCCTGAGGCCTGGGCCCGGTTCCAGGTCGAGCTCGCCGATCAGCTCCCGGCCCTGTCGCGTCCCGCCTCGAGCCCGGCGGGCGGGATCGACAAGGTGCAGGCCCAGCTTCAGTGGGTCCGGGAGTACGTGGGGATCCACATCTGCAGCCTGTTGTTCGCCAACATCAGCTGGCAGCTGCTGGAGGGGGCGCTGAACGCCTGGCTCCCGGAGCAGCGGGGGCTGATGGAGGGGCTGACCACCTGCCCCGCTGGCAACCTCACGGTCGAGACCAACCAGGCCCTGTACGCGCTGGCCACCGCGGCCTCCGAGGCGGATCTGGAGGCCCTGGCCCAGGATCAGCCGACCTCTCCGGCGTTTGCAGACGCGCTGGCGCGGTTCCTCGAGCGGTTCGGGCACCGCTCTGAGTCGAGCTGGGAGCTGATGGCGCCGCGCTGGAGGCACGATCCCGGGCGGCTGGTGCCGCTGCTGCGGGCCCAGCAGGGCAGCGCGTCGATCCCCCCCTGGGAGCGGGCCCGGGCCCAGGAGGCTCGCTACAACGAGGCGATCGAGATCCTCCACGGCGCCATCCGCGGGCCCCGCCTCGCGGTCCTGCAGCGGCTGGTGTGGGACACCCGGCGGTACCTTTTGCTGCGGGAGAATCAGCGCTTCTGGTTTGATCATCTCCTGGATGCGATGCAGCAGACCCTGCTGGGGCTCGGAGCGCACGGCGTCGAGGTGGGCTGGCTCGAGGAGCGGGGAGACGTCGCGCTGCTCACCTGGCCCGAGCTCCAGCGCCTGGTGCGCGATCCACAGGCGGCCGCCCTCGAGCGCAGCGCCACCCTCGAGCGGGTGGAGGCACGCCGGGCCCAGCGGCTGCGCGACGCCGCCACCGAGCCCCCGACCTTCCTGGCGGGGGACGCGCTGGGGCCCAGCCCCCCGCCCTCGGCTCAGCGGCTGCAGGGGCTGGGGATCTCGCCGGGCCGGGTCCGGGGGCCGGTGCGGGTGCTGCGCAGCGTCGCCGAGGGACACCGGCTGCGCTCGGGCGACGTGTTGGTCACCCGGGCCGTCGATCCCGGCTGGACGCCGCTGTTCCTCACCGCCGGTGCGGTCGTGCTCGAGCTGGGGAGCGTGCTGTCCCACGGTGCGGTTATCGCAAGGGAGTACGAGGTACCTGCGGTGGTCAACATCGACGATGTCACCCGTCGCTTGTCCGAGGGCCAGGAGGTGACCGTGGATGGTCACCGCGGCGTGGTGTGGATCCACACCGAGAGGTAGGGAGCTGGGAGCGCATGGGTAGGCTGCGGTTCGTGATCTCAGCTGTGCTGACCTTCTGCGCAGCCACCTACCTCGGCTATGGCCTGCTGCTGTGGGTGATGCAGGAGCGGATGTTGTTCCCTGCCCCCGGTGGGATCGACGTCGACGCCCTCGATCAGGCCGCCCGGGAGATCGGAGCGGTGCCGATCTCCCTGGTCGCCTCCGACGGCGTGCGCCTGTACGGCTGGCACCAGCGCAGGGGCTCAGATCGGCTCCTGATCTACTTCCCGGGCAACGCCGAGACCGTCGCAGAGAACGTGGCCCTGCACCGACTGCTGCTGGGGGCGGGCTGGGACGTGTTCGCCCTGGCCTACCGGGGCTACCCCGGCTCCGAGGGCTCCCCGACCGAGGCGGGGGTGGTCCTCGATGCGCTGGCCGCGTGGGCCTGGGCCCGGGGCGCCGGGTATGCGGCCGATCGGATCGTGCTGCACGGGCGCTCCCTGGGCGGTGGGATCGCCGCCCACCTCGCCGAGGCGCGCAACCCCGCGGGGCTGGTGCTGGAGTCCACCTTTGTCTCAGCGCGGGCCCTGGCCCGGGCCCGGGCCCCGATCTATCCGGTGGATCAGCTGATACGGAACCCCTTCGACACCATCGATCGGGCCCCGAGGGTCGGGGTGCCGGTGTTCCTGATGCACTCCCGGGACGACGAGGTGATCCCGCTGCACCTGGGCGGTGTGGGCCTACAGCCCTACTTTGCCGAGGCCGAGTACCACGAGACGTCTGGCCTGGGGCACGGTCACTGCCTCCCGGTGATGGATCGGGTGCTGCGCGAGGCCTACCTCGCCTACCTCGACGCCACGGTGCCCCGCCGCAGACGCGCCGGGTCGAGATAGACTGTTCATCGGAGGTCGGGAGCATGAGCCGGGACGATCCAATGGGCCGGGCCCGGGCTGCGCTGGACGCAGCCCGGAGGGCCCGCGGAGCTGAGGACGATGACGACACCATCGAGATCCCACCCGTGGATCCACAAGATCCACTCGCCTCCGCCGAGGCCGCCCTGGCCCGCGCCCGGCAGGTCCAGGACTCGGCGAGGGGCAAGCGGATCACCGGCCGAGCCGCCGACGCTGCGCTGCAGCTGCGCTACCTGAAGCGCCGGAGCCTCGGAGGCGAGGTCAGCGCCGGGGGCATCGATCCCTCCAGGGAGGAGCCGCCGGGCAGCGAGGAGCCGCCGGGCAGCGAGGAGCCGTCTCCGTCCGCTCCCCGGAGGCGGCGCCTGTAGCTCGTCCCGATCCCCTCCCGGGCGCTTGAGGCGCTCAGGTGGGCTCCCGATCAGCGTGTTCCACGTGCAACACCCTCACCCAGGCCCCCCAGGCCCCCCAGGCCCCCCAGGCCCCCCAGGCCCCCCAAGCCCCCCAGGCCCCCCAGGCCCCCCAGGCCCCCCAGGCCCCACCAGGTGCCGGAGCCTCCGCGCCAGCGCGACCTCTCCCAACGCCTCGGCGGACCGGGTCAAGCGCTCCAGGCGGGCGAGGGTGACCACCCGTCGCCCGGTGGTCGGCAGATCCTCGAGCGCATCGACGCAGGACTCGAGGAGCGCCTGATCGCCCACGTCGATCGCCAGCTGGGCCTGTAGGGACAGCGCGTCGCAGCGGTGGCGGGCGTCGCGGACTGGGTCCAGCTGCTCGAGCAGCTCCTCCAGCAGCTCCTGGGCCCCGCTGGGCTTGCCGACGGCGATCAGCGCCGTCGCCAGATCCAGATCGAGGACCGGCCAGTCGAAGCCCCCACGATCCCGGAGTCGGGCGGCCTGCTCGAGGAGTCGGGCCGCGGCCTCCGAGCGACCCCGGGCCATCAGGGCCGTCCCCCGGGCCCGGAGCACCCGGGCCCGGGCCAAGGGGGCCTGGGGCGGAGGGACCCGATCAGCCCAGTCGTTGAGCAGGCGCAGGGCCTTGCTGGCGCGACCGTCGTCACACAGGACCCGGGCCAGAGCCAAGATCAGGGGGGTCGCGTCGCGATCTTCTTGCAGCGCGCTGCGCAGTAGAGCCTCCGCTGCGAGCAGCTCCCCACGGTGGCGGCGGACCTCAGCCCTCGCCGCTCCGGCCTCAGCCTGTAGCTCGGTGTCCCGGGCCCTTCGCCACGCGAGCTCGGCCCTCGCCCCGGCCCGGGCTAGGGCACCGGCTCTGAGATCGGCGTGGGTCAGCTCGATCAGGGCCCGGGCCTCGGCCTGAGGATCGCCCCGGCCCCGCTCGAGCAGCTCGACCGTGGCGCGCTGGTGGGCGTCTCCGCCCTCGAGGCCCAGCAGCTCGACCAAGACCCGCTTGCCCTCAGCCCAGCGGGGATCGCCCAGAAGCGCCGCCCGCCCCAGGCTGGCGTGCCAGCGCGCGCCCAGCTCCAGCGCCCGCTCCCGATCCCAGCTCGCTAGCCACCGCATGGCCCGGAGGTAGGCCTCGGCGGCCCTGCTGTGCTGCTCGCTGGCTGCGAAGTGGTCGCCACAGCTCGCGGCCCTCGCGTCTCCACGGGTCTGCAGCACCTCACCGCACACACGATGCAGCTCCTCCGAGCGTCCCTCCCGCCCCGCCGCCTCCACCAGCGCGTCCCGGAGCACGCCCGAGCCAAAGGCGTAGCGCCCTCCACCACGCACCGGAGCGACGAACCGACCCTCCACCAGCGACGACAGGCGTCGTGGATCGAGCTCGATGTTCAGGCGTTGGGCTGCCTCCCGCCACTCCGGCAGCGAGACCGTGGCGCCGAGGATCGCCGCGATCTCCAGGGCGCGGCGCCCCGCTGGATCGAGGCGGGCGATCCGCTCGAGGGCGCCCTCGAACAGCGTCGTCAGGGACTCCGGCAGGGGGACCCGGGGATCGACCTCCACCCCAGCGGCGTCGCCCCGGAGCTGGCCGCGCTGCACCAGCTCGGCCACCAGCTGGACCGTGGCCAGGGGGTTGCCCCCCGAGGACTCGGCGATCCTGCGGGCGAGGTGATCGGGCACCGGCAGCAGGGCCCGGACCAGGCGCGCAGCCTCCCGACGGGTGAGGGGGGGCAGGTGGATCTCGGAGGTGGGCAGCGACGTCCTCAGCTCGGTGAGCCGGGCCGCCCCCGAGGGCTGGAGCTCCCCGGGATCGAGGGTCAACAGGAGCAGCCCAGGGACTTCGGCGGCCTGCTCCGCGAGGTGCAGGGCGAGGGCCAGGGCGTCCGGATCCTGGTGGACGTCGTCGAGCCACACCAGCAGGCGGCGGCCCACGGTGCGGCGCTGCACCACCCGCCAGGTCAGCTCCAGCCGGGTCTTCAGATCTCCAGGTGCGCACAGATCTGGGTCGTCGGGGCGCAGCAGGCGGGCGAGGGAGGCTGGCTCCAGCCCGAGCCCTCCGTCGAGCTTCACCATCATCTCCAGGTGCTCGAGCACCTCGGGCCCGGACATCCCGTGGGTGCGCAGGTGCTCCTCGATCAGGGACGCCAGCCCGCTGGTCGCGGAGACCTCGTGCTGGAACGAGGCCCGGAACACCTCGGCGGCCCCCACCTCGTGGGCTCGCTCGCACAGCCAAGCCCCCAGCCGGCTCTTGCCCGAGCCCCGGGGACCGTCGATGATCCCAAGCTGGAGACGATCTCCATGGGACAGGGCCTCCCACAGCTGATCCCGCTCGGTGGTCCGGGCCACCACCGGTGCGTCGGCCATGCCAAACAACCCCAGCCCCCGCCCGGGGAGGCGGCTGCGCTGGGCCTGGGGGCGGGCCCAGTGGGGAGGCACCGGAGGACGGAGCTGGGCGGCGTCGGGGGTGGGCCCCGGACCCACCGGCTGCTGAGCCCAGGCCTCCACCGGCAGGGTCCGGGTCGAGGCCCGGCCGGATCTAAGCACCGAGACGGTGTCGATGTCGTCCTCGTCGTCGATCGTCTCCCCGCCCTCGAGCGGAGCGGGCAGCTGCATCAGGGACCAGGCCGCGTCCGAGGCCCGCTGGAAGCGCTTGCGGGGATCTTTCTCCATCAGGGCCTCGAGCCACGGCGCGAGGCCCCTGGGGATCGAGAACCGCGAGGTCAGGCGAGGGATGTCCGCGAACAGGTGGGCGCGCTGCAGCTCGTCCGCGGTCTGGCCCCGGTAGGGACGGCGGCCCGTGATCATCCGGAACGCGGTGCACCCCAGGGCGTACAGATCGGTCCACGGGCCCTGCTCGGTGAGCTGCCCCAACAGCTGCTCGGGGGCCGAGTAGGCGGCGGTGCCCCCGTCGAGGGGCTGCGCTGGCCTCCGCCAGGCCCAGGCGAGACCAAAGTCCGCCACCATGATCTGTAGCTGGCCGCTCGCCCGGGTGTACAGCACGTTCGCTGGCTTGAGATCGCGGTGGATCACCCCCCGGGCGTGGGCGTGGGCCAGCCCGTCGAGGATCTGGATCAGCACCTGCAGCAACAGGGTCCAGTCGAGGCCCGGGAGCAGATCGTGGACGCTGCCCTCGGCCAGCTCCATCGCCAGCCAAGGACTCCCCGCCACCAGGGTGCCGCCGCTCATGCCCTCGTGCTCCGGACCCAGCACGCCCGCGTCGTGCACCGGCACGATGTTGGGGTGCTCCAGCGCTGCTACCGCCCGGATCTCCGCCTGCAACGCCGCCACCGGATCCAGATCGCCCTCGGCCTGAGCCGAGATGATCTTCAGGGCGACGGGGATCCCCGAGCGGTGGGTGGCGCGCCAGACCTCACCCATGCCACCCGCGGCGAGGGGGTGCTCCAGCGTAAACGAGCCGACGCGCAGTCCATGCACCTGTTGAACATACCGCCGTTGGATCCAAGAGATGCTCAGGACAGGGGGCGGGGAGCTCCCAGCCCGGAGCGTGACGAACCATGACGATTCGTGCGCTCCGTTCCAGGACAGCCAAACCGCCACAGCGGTACTCTATCGGAGGTGATCTGGAGGTGCTGTGCTGCCTGATACCGAGCTGTTGTGCGATCTGAACAACGGGCTGACGCTGTGCGACGCCAACGCATGGCACTATGTCTTCCTGGCACAGTCCGCCCTCGTGATCTCCCTGGGGCTGGCCAACGCCGGGCTGGGGCTGCGCCACTGGCTCGGGCGCCTCGACACCCCCCTGTGGGTGGCCCGCCGCTTCAGCCTCGCCACACTCACCGCGGCGATCGTGCCCCTGAGCACGGGGCTGTGGCTGCGGGAGCAGGTCCGGCGGGCCTCCTTCGACTGCTACCTTCAACACGACGCCACCGGGTGCACCCACACCCTGGTCGAGCGTGGCCACGAGATGGCCGGCGTGCTCCACTGGGTCGGCTGGACCGAGGTGATCCTCGTCGTCACCTGCTTGTTTGGCCTCGCGATGCTGTCTGGCTCGCCCCGGGGCCAGCGGTAGCTCACCCGGGCCGGATGAGCTCGATCCAGCCCTCGGGCACCTGAACGATCCCCAGGGCCTCGGCGATCTCGTCCAGCGCGTCGCGCTCTTCGTTGGAGATGGCCATCAGGCGGGAGCCAAAGATGCCCCCAGCTGCGGCGGCGATCGCCCAGCACCAGGCCACCACCGCGCCCCGATCCAGCCCCTCCGGCAGCGAGGCGCGGCGGACGAGCTCGAGCAGGAGCTTGCGCGCGGTGTCCTGGAAGTAGGGGCTGGGCTCCTCCGACAGCCAGGTCGCGATCACCGCCTCGTCGCCGGGCTGGATCAACCCATGGCGCTCTCCGATCTCGAGGAGGAGCGCGCGCTCCGCCTCCTGGATCTGCCCGTCGGCCCAGGCCACCTGGACCAGCGGCAACAAGCTGATCAGGCCGATCCGATCGGCCTTGATCCCGAGCAGTCTGAGGTTCTCCTCAAGTCTCTCATCGGTCATGGGCCCTCATAGCCCCACCAGCTCCCCTGAGCAGTAGATCCGATGTGTGGCTGGGATAGAGTTCGCGGATGCTCCAGTCGGGCGATCGCGTCGGCTTGTTTGTGGTCGAGTCTGAAATCGGTGTCGGGTCTACCTCGATGGTCTACCGGGTCCGCCACCCCGACGAGGGCGTGCGCGCGCTCAAGGTGCTGGCGCTGCCCCACCCAGAGATCCACCGCCGGATGCTCCAGGAGGGCCGACTGCAGAGCGCGCTGCGCCACCACAACATCGTCCGAGTGTTCGATCTGCTCGACGTCGATGGCTGCCTGGGGCTAGTGCTGGAGTACGTCGAGGGGCCGTCCCTCGAGGCGTGGATGCAGGAGGTCGATGCCCCGCTGACCGTCCGGGATCAGCTCGCCCGACAGATCGTGGCGGCGGTGGCCCACGCCCACAGGGCGGGCCTGATCCACCGCGATCTCAAGCCGGCGAACATCCTGCTGCGACAAGACGACAGGGGGACCTGGGTGCCCAAGGTCACCGACTTCGGCCTCGCCAAGGTGATGGGGGCCGGTCCACAGCCCACTGACACCCGCACGGGACATGCCCTGGGCACCCCCCGCTACATGAGCCCCGAGCAGATCCGAGACGCCAAGCACGTCGACGCCACCGCCGATGTGTATGCCCTGGGGTGTGTGCTGTACGAGCTGTACTGTGGAGAGCACACGTTCCCCCAGGGAGACATGCTGGGGGTGTTCAACGCGGTGTGCGACGGAGACTGGCGGGATCCCCTCGAGGTGGCCCCCGAGCTGCCCGAGCGGGTGACCGAGGCCCTGAGGGCTGCGCTGTCGCTCTCCCCCGACGATCGCCCCCCCGACGCAGAAGCGCTGCTGCAGATGCTCGAAGACAGGCCGCTGTCCACCCAGAAGACCCAGATCTTCCAGCGCCATCTGGCGGTGGAGATCGATCCGGATCCAACCGAGCCCGAGCCCGGGCCCGGGCCCGGGCCCGGGCCCGAGCCCCCCGCCCCGGGGCGGGGGTGGATGGCGTTCATGGCGTCGATCAGCCTCGGCGCCACCGTGGGGCTCGGGGTGGGGGTCCTGCTCATCGGGATCGTCGCGGTGATCGTCTGGTGGCTCGGCAGCTGGTAGCTACAGCAGATCCGAGCCTGGATCCAGGCTGGGGTGCAGCGCCTCATGGATCTGCTTCGCCAGGGCAGGCCCGATCCCCGGCACCTCGGCCAGGCGCTCGGCCGACGCATCGGCCACCGCGCTCGCCGAGCCCAGGTGCGACAGCAGGGCGTTGCGTCGGCCGGGACCGATCCCCTCGATCTCCTCGAGGACCGAGGTGAGGGTCTCGCGCCGCCGCACCGAGCGGTGGTAGCGCACCGCGGCGTTGTGGACCTCGTCGCGGATGTGTTGCAGGATCCGGAGC
>DRPG01000306.1 GCA_011376105.1 Deltaproteobacteria bacterium | reverse complement strand
GAGGGGGGGAGTCGGGCTTCGAGGTCCGTGACGACGGGGTGGGGATCACCGCCGCGAACCTGCCCCATGTCTTCGAGCGGTTCTTCACCACCGATCGAGGCGCGGGCGGGACAGGCCTGGGGTTGGCCCTGGTGCGGGCGATCGTCGAGCAGCACGGGGGGCGGGTGGAGGTCCAGAGTGAGCCGGGCTGCACCGTGTTTCGGATCTCGCTGCCGAGCATCCACGCTCAGCCTGAGGTCAGAGCCCGGTAGCTGACCCCCTCGAGCTGGGTCGACCAGGGCAGGCCCTGCTGGCGCCAGCCCGCCACCGTCGCCGAGCCCGACACACCCCCTGCGATGTTGACGAGCTGACGATATCCCTTGGACGCCAGCAGCTCGCAGGCCCGGGCGCTCCGCCCTCCGCTGCGACAGCCCACCAGCAGGGGCGTGTCGGTGGGAAACAGCCGCTGGACCACGGAGAGGAAGCCGGGGTTGGGCTGCATGCCCGCCGGCCCCATGAAGAAGATCGGGACGTTGACTGCGCCCTCGGGGTGCCCCTGAGCAAACTCCTGCTCAGTGCGGACGTCGATGTAGCGCCAGCCCTCCCGCTGCCGGTGGTAGGCGCCCTCGGGATCGAGCTCTTCATAGACCATGGTGTTCCTCGCAGGGTGGCTCTGGGTGGGCCTCTGTGGATCGATGTCCCATCGACGCCGTGGGTGGGGTCCCCAGGGACGCTCGGGATCTGGAGCCAGGAGCCGCCGGTGATCTTACCCCATCGACAAGTTTGCAGCAGGGAGGGAGCTGAGGAGAGCAGCCGGCCGAGCGTGCCCTCGGCTCGTCGCCCTCGGCTCGTCGCCCTCGGCTCGTCGCCCTCGGCTCGTCGCCCTCGGCTCGTCGCCTGTTGCGGCGAGGGCCGGACAGCCCGGCGTCCCCCGGGTGCGCACAGGAGGCAGGCCCTGGCTGCAGAGCACGGAGGCGAAGAGCGGCGTCCCCCGGGTGCGCACAGGAGGCGTGGGTGGCCGGCTCCCGGTCGGTCCCGATCGGTCCCGGTCGGTCCCGGCTGGACAGGTCGGCCGGATGGATCGAGACAACTCCCGGCTGCGGGCGCTGTCGGGCGCAGTTACCTTCAGGGAGCCATGGATTCACGTCTGATGCCGGTTGTTGGCATGACCCTCCTGGGGTTGTGTGCGCTCGTGGTCGCGAGGTGGTCGTTCTCGGTGGAGACCACCCCCACAGTGGCGATGCCCCCTACTCAGCAGGCCTCGTCCTCCCGTCCCCCCCTCCGTCCGTTGGCGCTGTCGAGCCCCTCAAGCCAACTCCAGCAGCGTCCCAGGGAGCGTCCCCGGGGCGGGCGTGAGGGCAAGGCCCGCAAGGGGGGCAAGGCCAAGAGCCCCAGAGGGAGCGCAGAGGCCACCGGGGTGGCCCAGGAGCCCGCACGGGATCCCCTCGAGCCCGACGAGCTGGCCTGGGCCCGTCGGGAGTACCGGGAGGAGCGGGTGCTCGACATGAACGATCGCCTCGATGGCTTCGCCACCGAGGTCGGCTGGGACGAGGAGACGACCGAAGACGTCCGGGCGCTGCTCCTCGACTCGATGGACAAGATCACCAAGCAGCTGTCCCGGGTCGACAGGGGCCTGGTCGAGTGGGACGAGGTGAAGTCCGATCTCCGCGACTTCCGGGAGGATCGAGCCAGAAAGCTCGAGCGCTACCTCGGGCCCGACGAGTTCGATGGCTTCGTCGATCGCATGGGGTTCGAGCGCTTCGCCGGGGAGGAGCCGATCCGGGGCCGGCTCGGGGGAGCCCCCAGGCGGAAGGGCCGGGAGCGGCAACGCTGAGGCCCTGGGCATGAGCCGGGCCCGGTCCGGAGCAGAGCCTGTGTCAGAGTCCGCGAGCCCACGCTCGCTCTGAGGGGGCACCGTCCTCTCTCTTCCCCGAGCCCAGGATCCTCGTGTTTCCAGATCTGCCCATCGTGCTGGTCGCCGACGATCCCCTGGTCCGGGGTGGGCTCTCTGCGCTGCTGCCCGACGAGATCCCGGTGGTGCGAACGGTGGGCTCCGACAGCGACGTGGTCGTCGCGGTGGCCACCTCCGCCGCAGAGGTCGTGCTGTGGGACGCCCACGATGGGATCCCTGACCCGCGTCGCCTCGACGTGGGGGTCCCGGTGGTGGTGCTCGCCCCAGACGCGGATCGAGCGTCGGTGGCCCTGGGGGCCGGGGCGATGGGGGTCCTGCGGCGGGATCTCGACGAGAGCAGGCTCGCAGCCTGTCTGCTGGCCGTGAGGGCGGGGCTCAAGGTGATCGACCCTCGCTTCGAGGGGCTGGTGCGCAGCGCTCCGCCCCCAGGGGATGGCCCCTCCGAGCCGCTGACCCCCCGGGAGGAGGAGGTCCTGGAGCTGCTGGCTGAGGGCCGGAGCAACCGGGAGATCGCGATCGCGCTGGAGATCAGCCCCCATACCGCGAAGTTCCACGTCGATCGGATCCTGCTGAAGCTCGACGCCAGCGGCCGCACCGACGCGGTCGTGCGTGCGGCCCGGCTCGGTCTGCTGCGGCTGTAGGCGCTGCGGCTGTAGGCGCTGTGGCGGGGCGCTGTGGCGGGGCGCTGCGGCTGTAGGCGCTGTGGCGGGGCGCTGTGGCGGGGCGCTGGGGGTGTCAGGGTCCGGCGTCGAGCCACTCGAGGGTCCCCGAGGCCTCCAGCGACACCTGGACCCCGTCGTCCCGGCTGCCCTCGGCGACGGCGCTCAGCAACAGCCCCGCGCGCTGATCCCAGGCCAGGGCCTGGTGGAGATCTAGCCACACCAGGGGCGCCTCCGGATCGGGGATCACGCTTGGAGTGAGGGCGTCGAACCAGGGATGAGACATCGTCACACGCCACTCGAGGGAGCGATCCGTCGCACACAGCGACCCCTCGCTGGCCCGCACCGGGGTCCAGGGGCCGTCGCTGCCGGGGCCGACCTGTAGCTCGCCCTGCCCCCCCGCGTCCCACAGCGGGGTCAGATCGAGCCCTCCGACCGACCGCACCGACCAGGGGCTCGACCACCCCAGGCCCGGGAGCTGGTCCCTGGGGTGGCCCTGGGCGGACAAGGTCAGCTCTGTCTGTGACGTGGTGGTGTAGAGCGCGTCGTCGAGGCGCTGGGTGAGGGTGATCGGGCCCCGCCAGGTGCCCCGCAGGGCCGCGATCGGCGCACCCGTGGGGGGCAGACAGCCCGCGACGGCCCAGCCCGACAGATCGGCCTGGAGCTGGGCGGGGGGAGCTGTCCACGGCTCGTTGGGGCTCGCCTCCGGCAGGATGGAGGGTCCCACCCCCGGCTGGCTCCAGTCGACGGGCTCGCCGCAGCTCAACAGGCTGGGCAGCAGCAGGCTGGACAGCAGCAGGATCTTGTCTAGGGGCACGGAGCTCCTCGGGCGGACATCCCATCTTCGATCGCTGCGGCGACAGGCGCCACCCCAACACCTTCGCCGGGGCGCCCGCCCCCCCATCCGGGGAGGTCCGGCCGCCGGTCCAGGGTGTGACCGGACCACAGCGTGGAGGTCATGATGGGGTCAAGGAGGATGCATGTCTGACATCCGAGCCCTCTCAGAGGGGCTGGCGGACGCGGTGGCTGTCGTTGGGGTCTCGCTGGTGGAGCTCCGCGGCGCCCGGCGCCCGGGCACCGGGGTGGTCTTCGACGAAGAGCACGTCGTCACCGCGAGCCACGTGATCCGCAGGGAGGAGGGGATCGCGGTGTCCTTGTCCGACGGGCAGGAGCGCACGGCGAGCCTGGTGGGGCGCGATCCCTCCACCGATCTCGCGCTGCTGAAGGTCGCCGACGGTGGGCTGGTGCCCGTGAAGTGGTCTACAGACACGCTGCGGGTGGGGCAGCTGGTCCTGCCGGTGGGGCGGCTGCGGGGGCGGCTCCGGACCAGCCTCGGGATGATCTCGGATCTCAGCGGGGCGTGGCAGACCTCTCGCGGAGGCCAGATCGACACCTGGATCGAGGTGGACGCGACCCTACCTCCGGGCCTGTCCGGTGGAGCGCTGATCGACACCTCGGGCCGGGCGCTCGGGTTGAACACCTCGGGCCTGTCCCACCGTGGAGCGGTCTTGCCCCATGCGACGGTGGTGCGGGTGGCGAGGCGCCTGCAGGAGCACGGGACGATCGCCCCGGGCTACCTCGGGGTTGGCTTCTACCCGGGCAGCCTGCCCGACGACGTGGCCGCGCTGGCGGGGCAGGCCGACGCGCTGATGAGCGTCTCTCTGGAGCCGGGGGGCCCCGGGGAGCAGGCGGGGGTGCACGTCGGGGACGCGCTGGTCCGCCTCGACGGAGACGCGGTCACCGGCCTGCGCCACCTGGTCGGCCTGCTGGCGGCCCGGGGGGCCGGTGCCGAGGTCGTGCTCACCGTGGTCCGGGCCGGGAAGCTCAAGGACGTGAGGGTCACCCTCGGCATCCGCCCCCAGCGCAGGGGCTGGTGTGGTTAGGGCCTGCGCGGCATAGGCGCTCGATCAGCGGCGCAGGATGGCGCCCATGCGCTTCGCGAGCTCCAGGGAGAAGCCGATCGCACGCTTCACGTCGGGATCCCCGAGGCGGAAGAACGCAGCGACGGGGCCTACCTCGGGGGCCGACTCCCGGCGGGTGGCCACCAGGGCGTCGGCGACGGCCTCGACGTCGGCGTCGTCGAGCTGATCGAGGGCATCCAGCAGGGCGCTGAGGGTGTGCCTGCGGGCCAGCAGGCGCTGCAGCAGCCCGATCAGCTCAGCGTCGTCGACCTGATCGAGGGCGTCGAGCGTCGCGCTGAGGGTCCCGCCCCGGGCGAGCAGGCGCTCGGCCAGCGCGAGGTTATCGGGGTGGCCCGCGGCCAGGGCCAGCGCCGCGGTGCGCTGGCCCGCCTGGATGGGATCGACGCCCTGGGCCACGGCCTGATCCCATGCCCAGCTGGCGGTGCTGCCGGCGGCTTCAGCCAGCACCGGGAGGCGCTGGCCGAGGGTGCCCAGCGTGTCGATCATCGCCTCGAGCTTGTCGATCCGTGCCAGGATCCGATCCATCGCAGCCTGGACCTGTGGATCGGCCAGGTGAGCCGCTGGAGTGGAGGCCGCGCCGTTCGCCTGAGGCGTGATCTTGGCCTCCAGACGATCGAGGTGGGTGTGGAGGCGGTCCAGCGCCGCGGAGAGATCGGAGTCGACGGCTTCGGTGCTCATCGGCACGCTCCCTGGCAGGGATCGGAGAGAGGGCTTCAGGGGAGCGGGTTGGTAACCGCTGACGCTGGGTCTGCCACCGTGTCGTGCAGCCGATCGTGGAAGATGGTGATCCGCCCACCTTCGTCGAGGATAATGTCGGAGAAGCGGTGATCGAACCGCAGGGACCCGAGGGTGTAGTAGCTGTGGGCGTGCACCTCGTGCACAAAGGCCTCGTCGACCCCGGTGAGGGTGGCCACCAGCAGGAGCATGCGCTCGGACGCGTTGTCCTCCGTCAGCCCGGCCAGGGGGCTGTCGCCATCGAGGAAGTGCATCACGGTCCAGGTGAGCACGAACAGCGGCGAGCGATCCCGCTCCAGCTCGAGCGGGTAGAACCTCCGCATGTGCTCGCCCTCCTCGCTGATCTCGTCCACCAGCACGTACAGCTGCACCCGAGCGTCGACGATGCGGCTGTTGCGCTCGTTGGCCACGCGGAACGAGAGGCAGGGACGACCGTCTCGGCGGCTGATCACCGCGACCCTGGAGAAGGCGACCCGGGCGAGGGGGCGCGCAAACTTGGCGAAGCAGATCCCCGAGGCCAGGGCGACCCCGAACAAGCCGACGAAGCTCTCGGCGAACATCACCCCGTGGGCCCAGGGGGTGGTGGGGGACAGGCCTCCGTAGCCGATCGTCGACAGGGTCTGCACGCTGAACGAGAAGGCCTCGAGGAAGCTGTCGGGATCCGCGGCGTTGATGCAGTCGCCCCCGAGGCGGTACAGCACGGCGAAGCAGAGGTTGGTGAGGGCGTACACCACCAGCGAGACACAGAAAAAGCCCGTCCAGCTGGAGCGCAGGACCAGGTGGTACGGATCGCTCCAGGGCGCGGTCCGCAGGCCCCTCCGAGTGAACTGGAGCTGGCCATCGCGGAGCTGTGGGGGGAGGGTGCTCACCCTGTGCGAATACTGTGGGGCCGGGTGACGTCAAGGATCTCGACGGAGGTCGGAGTTGATGAAGCGCGCCCTTGTTCTGTCAGGGATCCTCGTGGCGGCGTCGGGCTGCAGCGACGAGAACGTCGAGGATCTGCTCGGCATCGACATGTACTTTGTGAAGCTCGCAGAGGATCCAGCGGAGGTCGCCAACACCGCCTCATGGATCGCCGAGTCGTTCGGGGTGCGGATCGTCCACACCTACGATGTGGCCTCGGAGGGCTTCAGCGTGAAGCTGCCCGAGGTGTTGGTGCCCGAGCTCGAGGCCCTGCCCGAGGTCGACTACATCTCGATCGATGAGAAGCGCCACAAGGCCCCCCCTGAGGAGGAGCCGGTCGAGGAGCCGGTCGAGGATCCAGCCCCGCTGCTCGGCGCAGACGAGGTCCCCGAGAGCCTGGAGCGGATCGGGGCGCCCTACCTCGGCGGTGGGCTCGATGCGATCCATGTCGCGGTCGTCGACAGCGGGATCGACGCGGGGCACCCGGATCTGAACGTGGTGGGGGAGCTCGACGTCGTGGCGATCTCCGGGGGGGGAGCCGCTCCTGGCGGTGATCCCAACGGGCATGGCACCCACTGTGCGGGCACCATCGGCGCCCGGGGCGACGGTGAGGGCGTCGTCGGGGTCGCCCCGGGGGTCCCCCTGCACGCGGTGCGGGTGCTGGACGCGGCTGGATCAGGCTACTGGACCGACATCATCGCCGGCCTCGAGTACGTGATGGAGCACCCCGAGATCCGGGTCGTGAACATGTCCCTCGGGGGCCCCGCCCTCGCCGACGGTGAGCCCGATCCTCTCCGGGACGCGATCCAGAAGCTGGAGGATCTCGGCGTGGTGGTGGCGATCGCCGCCGGCAACGAGGCACAGGACACCGCCAACGTCTCGCCGGCGGGCTACGATCTCGGCGTGGTGGTCAGCGCCTACGACGCCGCCGGAGGGCAGGACCACGGGTTCGCGTCCTTCAGCAACTTCGGTGACGCGGTCGATGTGGCGGCTCCGGGGGTCGACATCACCTCGACCTACCCCAACGGCCAGTTCACCCAGCTGTCGGGCACCTCGATGGCGACGCCGGCGGTGGCCGGGGCCGCTGCCGCGTTCCTGGCGGTGAACCCGAACGCCGGGCCCAACCAGGTCCGCGACGCCCTGATCGACTCCGGGGAGGTGGGCTACGCCGGTCAGCAAGGCCGCCACCCCGAGCCCCTGCTCGATCTCGCGGGCCTGGTCGACTGACGCCGCCTGGTCGACTGACGCCGCCTGGTCGACTGACGCCGCCTGGGCGTCTCTGAGCGAGGTCAGGGAGGCCGGGGGCGGGCGCAGCGGGCGCGGCTGCGCCCGCTCCTCAGCCCCCCATCAGGATCCCATCGAGGGCTCTGCACTTCAGATCCTCGACGCCCTGAGCCTCCAGAGCCTCCCGCACCACCTTTCGGCGCAGCTTGACCGGCGTGCGCTGGGCTGCCTTGACCAGGGCTACCCCCGCTGGGCCGATCTTGGCTCCACCCACCTGCTTCGCCAGCCTGGGCAGGCGCTTGGAGACGTCCACGCTGGTGTCCTCCTCGATCTCGGTGGCGAGATCGCACAGCTGCTGCAGATCTTCTTCGAGGTTCCCCCGCTCCAGCAGCAGGCTGCATCCCATCCAGAACAACATCACCATCTTCACCTCCACGGGGAGCCACGTCGCTGCAGCCATGGTAGCTAACACCGTCGAGGGAGGAAGCGGATGCAGATCAGGCCCAAGCGTGAGTTTCCCACATTGTTGTTCAAGCTGCGGGGGAGCGCGCTGGCTCAGATCTGGCCGCTGCTCGTCGTGTCCTTTGTGCTCTCGACGGGCCTGACCTGGGGCTACCTCGAGCTTGAGGACCAGCTCGATCTGTCCTGGCTCGATCTGACCACGACCCCCTTCACCATCCTCGGGGTGGCGCTGTCGATCTTCCTCGGGTTCCGCAACGACGCCTGCTACCAGCGGTGGTGGGAGGGGCGGAAGCTGTGGGGGCAGCTGGTCAACAGCTCCCGCAGCTACACCCGCCAGGTCCTCACCCTGGTGGGGGGGGAGGATCCCGAGGTCCGGGTCTACCAGCGCGCGCTGGTCCACCGGATGATCGCGTATGTGCACGGCCTGCGGCTCCACCTGCGGGAGCAGCCCCAGTGGGAGGAGCTGGGCATGTTCCTCGCCGCCGCTGAGCGCCAGGAGCTCGCGGACGAGCGCAACAAGCCCATCGCCCTGCTCCACAGCATGGCCCGTCGCCACCGCACCGCCCTCGATCGGGGCTGGATCGACGTGTTTCACCTGCCCATCCTCGAGCAGACCCTGACGGAGCTGACCGACATCCAGGGGGCCTGCGAGCGGATCAAGAACACGCCGGTGCCCCTGTCCTACACGGAGCTTACCCACCGGGTCGTGGCGGTCTACGTGTTGTTTCTCCCGCTCGGGATCATCGGCAGCGTCGGGGCGCTGTCTCCGCTGGTGGTCACGATCATCGCGTATGCGTTCCTCGGGCTCGACGCAGTGGGTTCGCAGATCGAGAACCCGTTCGAGGAGGATCCAAACGATCTGCCCCTGACTCAGCTGTCCAGGATGATCGAGAACGATCTCCGGGTCCGACTCGGGGAGACCGACCTGCGGCCCGAGATCGAGCCCTCGGGTGGGATCCTGCTGTAGCGGGGCCGGTCCGGTCTCGCCGACGGAGCCCGGGTCTCGCCGACGGAGCCCGGGTCTCGCCGACGGAGCCCGGGTCTCGCCGACGGAGCCCGGGTCTCGCCGACGGAGCCCGGATCAGCGATCCTCGCGCTGGCCCGGGCTCCGTGCCTCAGGGGGCCCCGGGCTCGGTCCCGTCCCCGGCCTCGTCCCCGGCCTCGTCCCCGGCCTCGTCGTCGCCCTCGTCGTCGTCGATGTCGACGGGGGGCGGCGTGAACAGATCGTCGACGCCGCGCTCTAGGGCGTGCTGCAGCTGTCCCTCCAGGGCCTCGAACACGAAGGGGCTCTGGTCGGACTTCAGGTAGACCCGGCCGCTCTCGTCGGGGATCGAGCGGCCGACGCGGTACTCCCCCTCGAGGGTCGAGCCCTCCTCGCTGGCGCTCCAGGTGACGACGACGCCATCGTCGAAGCCCATCTCCGGGGTGACCTGCTTGCCGTGGGGCTCCAGCATCCGCAGGTTCAGGGTGGTCTGGAGGAAGGCCTTGGCCCGGCCCTGATCCACCACCATCCCGGGGGGGGTGTGGTTGGGCAGGGTCCAGGCATCTCCGAGCTTGGCGAAGACGATTGGATCCTGGCCGGGGCGGGAGATGGTCACCGCGGTGACGGTGTCGAGGTCGATCTTCTGGAAGTCGCGATCGAAGTACCTCGCCGCTTGATCGGGCAGCGCCAGCGCGCTGAAGCCACGGACCCGGTACACCTCGTCTCCGTCCACCAGGCGGACGTGGCTGGCCTTGCCCTGGGCCGAGCCGAGGTACACACCGATCGTCTCGCCCGACTCGGTCTCGACCACGATCTTGCGAGCGTACTCGTCGTCGGCGACGCCCATCGCCGAGTGGGAGTAGGCCTGGGTCGAGACCGGAGAGCGGACCACCAGCGCGTCGAGATCCTCAAACAGGGGCTCGAGCTTGTCGGGGTCGGCTGGGTAGCCAAAGGACGACGCGATGGTCCAGCCCTCAGAACCCCGCTCCAGGATCAGGGGCTCGTCCTGGACCTCCCCGCGCCTCAGGGCACCGTCGATGGTGATGCGCTTGAGCTGTGCAGCGTCGACGGGGATCAGATCCTGGGTCTCACCGAGGCTCTCTCCCCGCGGCCACCACACGACGGCCGCCAACAACACCTGCACTCCGAGGGTGCCGGCCAGAATCTTGTTGATCAGGCTCGTGGTCATTTGGGCTGCTCCGTGAAGGAAAGGTCGGCCCGACGCCACAGCATGCGGGGCGCCAGGAGGACGAACAGGGCAGAGAACACGATCATGATCAGCCAGGTGCGGATCTCGATCATCTTCGCCTCGTCGTCGGACAGGGGCCTGAGGGTCCGGGCGAAGGCCCCCGCGGTGCGGATCTTGAGCAGATCCGTGTCCTCGACGCTCCAGTCGATCAGGTTCTGCAGCAGCTGAATGTTGCCCGAGTGGGACTCGGACGAGGCCTGAGAGGCCAGCTGCATCATCAGATCGCTGGTGAGCTCAGACGAGCCCAGGACCACCAGCCGCCCGTCGGCCACCGAGGCCTTCAGGGGCTCGGGAGCCTCCTCCCCCTCTTCGGACAGGGGGTTGGGGAGATCGGCGAAGTAGCTCGGGAAGCGGCCGGTGATCGCCACCCCGAGGGTCTGCTGTGCCTTGTCGCCGCCCTCGTCCCAGATCGGGCCACCGTCCACGCGATCGGGCTCGATGTTGCCCCCTGGTCGCAGCCAGGACTCTGGGGAGGACCGGATCAGCCAGTCGATCTCGCGGCCCTCCAGGGTCTCGGGCGTGGTCAGCGGGCTAGACCACGGCATGACCAGCGCACCGACGCCGGACAGCGCTGCGTGCTCGTCGTTCAGCCCCGCCCCCCGGATCTCGGAGAAGAAGGGGTAGGGGACCAGCTCGATGCTGGGGATCGTGATCCCCTGGGCGATCCGGCGCTGCACCGGCACCGGGAACGGAGCGTTGTTGGGATCCATCACGATGCTGGGCTGGACCTCGACGCCCCAGGCGCTGAGCAGATCGAACAACGGCGGATCTTCGGCCTGCGCCACCATGTTCTGGCGCTCGATCTTGATCTTGTAGGCGCCGGCCAGCGCGATCACCGAGCCACCGCGCATCAGGTACTGATCGACGGCGAACTGCTGCTTGGCGTTCATCGTGGCGGTCTTGCCCATGACCAGCACGTCGACGTCCTGGGGCACCAGGCCGTTCTCGAGCAGGGTGCGCTCGACCTCGAGGTTCTCGCTCAGCAGCCGCTCCAGCATCTGGTAGTCGGGCTGAGGCGGAGGGGGCTGGGCCTGGGGGGGCAGCTGGGGGTTGGGCATGTGGATCGGCTTCGCGGTGAACAGCGCGACCTTCTTCAGCTGGCCCGGGATGGCGCGGCGCAGGGCTGCCTCTACGGCGCTGCGCAGCTCGATCTCGGTGAGATCCCCGCGGGGCAGGATCGCCTCGGCGTGGTCGCCGACCTCGATCAGCAGGTGGAGGTAGAAGCGCTGCTGCCCGAACAGATCGGCGGCCAGCGGCTGGATCCCGTACTCGTCGAGCAGGCGCTGCTGCAGGGCCTGATCCGTGCTGGGATCGACGGACGAGAACGTGAGCTGATCTGGATCGATCGCCGCGAGATCCTTGCCCACCTTGTCGAGCAGCTCGCTGGAGCCCGCGAAGTCCTCGGGCAGCAGGGCGGGGGTGACATAGGCGGTGAGCTTGGCGGGCTCGGGCAGCTTGGAGATCAGAGACTCGAGGGTCTGGAACTCCTGGGTCACCTTCCGCAGGGTCCGGGTCAGGTCGTACTCGAGGTTGCGCAGCTTGACCTGCAGGCCCTCGGCTGGATCCATGCGGACCTCGACCAGGTCCTGGATCGACAGCACCTCGAACTGATCTCCGTAGGCGAGGACCAGGTGGAAGTAGGCGTTGACCACCGCCTGGCTGTGGCGATCCGAGACCCCAAAGGGGATCGGGCGGATCGAGTACTGCTCGTTGATCTCGGCCTCGAGCTCCTCGTCGCTGTTGGGATCCTCCATGCTGACGTGGACCCGACCCTGGCCGTAGATCTCGTACTCCTCGAGGGTGTCCCGGATCTGGGGGATCAGGGGGGCGAGGGCGGGGTGGGTGCGCTCGCTGACCAGCGCCCGGATCGTCAGCGGCTCATCGAGGCTGGAGAGCACCTTGGCGGTGGTCTCGCTGACGGTGTAGTCGTTGTTCGCGGTCAGATCGACGCGGGCCCGGTGGATCGGCGCGAGCCAGATGTTGAGCGCTACCACGTTGAGCCCCACCAGCGCGACCAGGCCGATCAGGGCTTGGTTGCGGGCCGAGCCGCTCTTGGAGCCTGGATCGAGGCGCTCTCGATCGAGGAACACGCCGTTGAGCACCAGGAACAGGACGGTCAGGCTGCTGTAGTAGACGATGTCCCGGAGATCCAGCACCCCGCGCTCGATGCTCTCGAACCGGCTGCCGGTGCCCAGGGACCGCAGCACCTCGGCGGTGCCGGCGGAGAAGAAGTCGGCGACCCCGTCTGAGCCGATCACGTAGATCAGGCCGCCCAGCAGGACGGTGACCATCAGCGCCACCACCTGGTTGTCGGTGCGCGACGACACACACAAGCCGATCGCCATGTAGGTGGAGGCGAGCAGGGTCGCGGCGAAGTAGCCTCCGACCACCGGCCCCCAGTCCAGCGGCCCCAGGGACCAGACCGTCAGGGGCAGGGGCAGGGTGAAGGCCAGGGCGAGCAGCACCAGGCCCATGCCGGCGAGGAACTTGCCCAGGACCAGGTCCACGGTGCGGACCGGCAGGGTCAGCAGCACCTCCAGCGTGCCCGCCCGGCGCTCCTCGGCCCAGGCCCGCATCGTGGTGGCGGACACCAGCGCGATGAGCAGCAGCGGGAGCCACTCGAACATCGGGCGGATGTCTGCGAGGTTCCTCGCAAAGAACTTGCCGGTGGAGAAGAAGACGAACAGGGTGACCACGAGGAAGGCCTCGAGGAACAACAGCGCGATCGCTGACTTGAACAGCGCGCGCAGCTCCTTGCTCGCTACGGTGAGCGTTGCGCTCATGCTGCAGCCTCCTGGGTGGCGATGTGTTGCTGCTGCAGGGCTCGGAAGACGCTGTCGAGGGTTCGCTGCTCAGGGGCGATGGCCATCACGGTCCACCCCTGGGCGCCCGCGACCTTGAGCACCGCAGGCGTCGGGTTGGTGTCGGGGACGTGATCGAGGGCAAACAGCAGGCTGCCCTCCTGGGATGGATCGGGCCCGAGGGCGCGCACCGCGGTGATCCCCTCGACGGCCCCGAGGGTGCCCTCAACGCCCTTGAGATCGTCCTCCCTCAGGGACAGGCGCAGGGTGTTGCTGGTGAGCATCTCGGCCAGGGGCGAGTCCGCTGAGAGCTTGCCGTCGATCATCACCAACACCCGATCACAGACCGCCTCCACCTCCTGCAGGATGTGGGTGGAGAGGATGATCGTGGCCTCCTCTCCGAGCTGGTGGATCAGGTCGCGGATCGACTGGATCTGGACTGGATCGAGGCCGTTGGTGGGCTCGTCCAGCACCAGCAGGGTGGGCTCGTGCACGATGGCCTGAGCCAGGCCGACCCGCTGACGGTAGCCCTTCGACAGCTGGCCGATGGGGCGGGTGACGTGGCGGGGGG
>DRPG01000305.1 GCA_011376105.1 Deltaproteobacteria bacterium | reverse complement strand
GGCGGGGCTCCAGGGGTGGGCTCTAGAGCCCCTCGCCTCCACGCTCGATGAGGGTGTGGGTGTTCTTGGCCACCTTCTTCCAGTTCTCGACGAGGTTCTGCCAGGTCTTGATCGCGTCTTGGGCGTCGGGATCACCCTCGAGGGACTGCTTGGCTTTGTCCAGCACCTCCGACTGGAGGCGGAGGGTGTCCTCGAACTGGAGCACGGACTTGCGGATCTCCTTCAGGCCCTCCTCGGTCCAGCTGCGATCTGCGGACTGCAGCGTGTCGAGCTCTAGCGGCAGTGGATCGAGGGTCAGCTTCTCGGTGCCGGGGGCGATCTGGGTCTTGCCGCTCCTGTAGGCGTCCCTGGTCTCGATCCACAGGGTGCAGGGGACCTCGGCGTCGATCACGTAGGTGCCGTCCTTTGCGATTGGGGAGGGTTTTTCGGTGCAGCCCACCACGAACGCCTCGGACTCCCGGGGCTCGATCGAGCCCCGGACCACCCGCTTTGGCACCTCCTCGACCGAGGTGCACAGCGTGGTCTGCTTGCGCTCTGCTGCGGGGAAGCTCAGCTTTACGATCCGATCGAAGAGCTGGATGTAGCTCTCGGTCATGCCCGGAGTCACGAGGAACGTGACCCAGCTCTCCTCGACCGGGAAGGCGTCATAGTTCACGAGCCAGGGGATCGGGTCATCTCCGACCTCGACCAGGTACTCCAGGCCAAAGGCTCCAAGATCGTCCCTCGGGGTGCCGTAGATCCGGGTGACCCTGCCCACGCTCAGCAGCGGGCAGCGGGCCACGCCCACGTCGAGGGCCTCCGCGAGCTGGATGGTGGCTCGCCCAAAGCGCCCGGGCTCGGGGGGGCCCTTCTTGATCAGATCAGCTTCGGTGGGGGGGCCTTCTGGCTCGGGATCAGCGGGGGGGATCTGCTCCTGGGTCCCTGTGCAGGCGAGGAGCAGGATCGTGATGATGCGCATGGGATCCTCCGGGGCAGAGTATGCCCCTGGAGATCGAGCACGTCAGATCCACGACCCGCTGTAGAGCCCGGGGATCGCCTCGATCAGGCTCTGGGCGAGGTCTCTTGGATGCCCCATCCCGTCCAGGACGAGGTCTGCGTGTGCCTCGGACGGTGCGACGAACCGTTCGTGCATGGGACGCACGCTGCGCTCGTATTGAGAGAGGACATCTCCCATGGAGCGTCCCCGCTCGGCGACGTCGCGTCGGAGGCGTCGGATCAGCCGGACGTCTGCGGGAGCGGTCACAAAGATCTTGAGATCCAGCCGGGTGTGTAGCTCCGGGACCGCGAGCACGAGGATCCCCTCGACGATCAAGATCGGTCGGGGGAGGTGGAGCTCGGGCTTGGGGAGCCGCTGGTGGCTTGAGAAGTCGTATCGGGGGAGGTGGGCTGGCTGCCCGCTCCGGAGCCGATCGAGATCCTGGGCCAGGGCGAGGGTGTCCAGCGCCTCGGGGTGATCGAAGTTGGTCTCGGGATCGTGTGCCGAGCGATAGTAGCGATCGTGGGCGATCCGGAGGCAGCGCGCTCCGAGGCGCTCCTCCGTGGCCTGGGCGAGGGTGCTCTTGCCGGAGGCAGAGCCTCCGGCGATCCCGATGACGAAGGGAGCTGAGCGAGGCACGATCAGCTCGGGGTCTCTTCGCGGATCACCCGGACCTCGGCGTCGAGCTGGGCCCCCACCCGCACGTCCAGCCAGGGGGTGAGGATCACGCCCCGGACGATCGCGGTGGGCAGGATCGTCAGCCGCTCCGTCGCGTGGAGGGTGCCCTCGACGACCCCACCGACGAGGGCCTGAGCGACATGGATCTCGCCCTCGATCCGCCCTGCTGCACCGACATCGAGCAGATCGTTGGTCCGGACGGTGCCCAGGAGTGTGCCATCGATCCGGATCCGGCCCTGGTACTCCAGATCCCCTCTCCACAGGGCACCCATCCCGAGCCATCCGGTGACCGGAAGATCTCCGAGTCCGCTCACGTGGGCTCACCCTGGACGAGCGTGATCAAGCGCTGGAGCTCTTCGTCATCGGAGTACTCGATCTGGATCCGGCCCCCGCCCTTCTTGCGTGGGGTGATCGAGACGGCGACCTGCAGCGCTTCCTGGAAGAGGCGCTCGGCGTACTCCATCACGTTCTCCCGGTGGTGGTGCTCGGTCGCGGGGATCGCAGGGGCCCGGAGCTGCTCCTCGACGAGCTTCTCGACTTGACGGACGCTGAGCTCGGAGGTGATGATCTGGTGGAGGATCCTGCGGAGATCGTCTTCCTTGTTGGCGATCCGGAGCAGGGCCCGGGCGTGTCCTGCGGTGATCCGTCCGTCCTGGAGCGCTGCGAGGGCAAACCCGGGGAGGTTCAGCAGCCGGATCGCGTTGGCGATGGTCGCTCGGTTCTTGCCGACCGCCCTGGCGACCTGATCCTGGGTGTAGCCATAGTCATGGACCAGCCGCCGGAAGCCCCGGGCGGCCTCGAGGGGGTTCAGATCGGTCCGCTGGAGGTTCTCCACCAGGGCCAGCTCGAGCTGGATCTTGGCCTCGTCGGCTTCGCGGACGATGACCGGGACCTCGGTGAGCCCAGCGGCTGCAGCTGCCCGCATCCGGCGCTCACCGGCGATCAGGATGTATCGACCCTCCCCCTTGCGGACGACGAGGGGGGAGAGGATCCCATGGACCCGGATCGAGTCTGTGAGCTCAGCGAGCTTGTCCTTGTCGAACACCTCGCGGGGTTGCTCCGGGTTGCGCTGGAGCTCGTCCAGCGGGATCTTCTTGAGCGTGTCTCGATCGGTGGGGACAGCGTCCACCTCCAGGGCGCTGTCTGGGATGAGGGAGGCGAGGCCCCGCCCGACCCGAGCTGGACGGCTCATACGGCCTCCCTCATCCCAGACGCCGATCTGCGCTTGACGATCTCGCTGGCGAGCTCGAGGTAGGCCCGGGCCCCCGCTGATCGGCGGTCATACTGGATGATGGGCTTTCCAAAGGACGGCGCCTCGGACAGGCGGACGTTCCGGGGGACCACGGTCGCGAAGACTCCGTTGCCAAAGAGCTTGCGTGCTTGCTCTTCGACCTCGCGACACAGGTTGTTGCGCTGATCGCTCATGGTGATCAAGATGCCTTCACGCTGGAGCTCGGGGTTCAAGGACTTTCGGACCGCGCCGATGGTGCGGAGCAGCTCTCCGAGGCCCTCCATCGCAAAGTACTCAGCCTGGAGTGGGATGAGGACAGCGTCTGCGGCGGTCAGGGCGTTGATGGTGAGCAGCCCGAGGGAGGGCGGACAGTCGATCAGGACGTCGTCGTAGGTGTCGCTTAGGGGGGCGAGCACCGACCGCAGGCGACGCTCCCGGTTTTCGGCGTCGATAAGCTCGATCTCTGCACCGATCAGATCCCGGGAGGCCGGCAGCAGGTGTAGCTTGTCGTTCTCGGTGGGGGTGAGCACCGACTGGAAGTCTCGGTACCCCATGATCACGTCGTACACACCCATGGTGATCGACGAGAGCGGGTAGCCGAGGCCCGAGGAGGCGTTCCCCTGAGGGTCAACGTCCACGACGAGGACCCGACGCCCAAGGGAGGCAAGGGCCGCGGAGAGGTTGACGGCGGTGGTGGTCTTGCCCACCCCGCCCTTTTGGTTCGAGATCGCAACGACACGTGCCATCGCATAGTCCGGGAGGGGGTTTTGTGCAGGTTCACCTAGGAGGGAGCGCGAGAGGTGCTGCCCGTCGAGTGTAGCGCCAGCCCCCCCCGCGTGGCCAGAGTGTTCCACGTGGAACACCCTGCCCTCATGGAGAACAGACGGCGAAAGATCACTCTGAAACCAGATCCTACGGTCCGGCGGCCGGGCTGGGGAGCGCTGAACGGGTGCCCTGTCTACCCCAGGCATCCAAGGCCCCATTCGGCGCGCACACCGATCTGGCCCAAGACGTGAAGATTAGCTCTCATTGCCCATTTTCGGAAGATCCTTCGCGTCCGTTGGGCAGCTGGAGCCCGACAGCCTTCCTCTGGTTCCCCCCCACCGAGTAGCGCTCGATGTGGAGCTGAACGAACCGCGGAGACTCGGGGATCAGGCCGTCTCCCTGGAGGAAGAGCACCGCGATCCCGCCTGGACGGAGGAGCCGGGCGGCGGCCTCGAGCACCCCTATTGGGGGGGCGAAGGCCCGGGCCACGACGCCATCGAAGCCCTGAGCCTCGAGGTCCTCGACCCGCTCACACCGGACCCGGACCCGCTGTAGGGGGAGCTGAGCTTCGAGCAGGACCTGCTCAAGGAACACACACCGCTTGCGACGGGACTCGATCAGGTGGACCTCGAGCTGGGGGAAGAGATCCGCAAGCACGATCCCGGGGAACCCTGCCCCGCTCCCGAGATCGGCCCAGGTGCCCCAGGGAGACAGCCAGCTCAGCGCGGCTCGACAGTCCTCGTAGTGGAACGCCAGCGCGCCAGGACCCACGAGGTTCATCGCGTGGCGCTGGCGCTCTAGCTGGCGTTGGTGGATCTCGAGCAGGCTCATCGCTGGGTGCTCCGTTGCTGGATCAGCCAGGCGGCGATCGCATGGACCGCGGCTGGGGTGATCCCCGGCAGCCTCGAGAGCTGCCCCAGGGTGGCGGGGCGGGCCCGCACCAGCCGCTCCCGGACCTCGGTGGACAGGCCCTGTAGCCCGTGCCAGTCGATTGGATCGGGGATCTGCAGCGACTCGAGTCGCTGCGCCTCCCTCGCCCGCTGAGCGGCCCGGGCCACATAACCCTCGTACTTTAGATCGATCTCGACCTGCTCTAGGACCTCGGGCTCGAAGCCAGGGAGATCGAGGAGCTGCCACACCGTGCGCCAGCTGGCTTGGGGGCGACGCAGCAGATCCGCGGCGGTGATCGGCTTGCGCAGGGAGCCCATCTCCAGCGCCTCCAGGCGCCGGATCACCGCCGCTGTGGGGGTGATCGTGGTGGCCCGGGCCAGGGCCGCTGCGCGCTCGATGGCCTCGACCCGGGCCTCGAACCGAGCCCAGGTGACGTCATCGATCAGCCCAAGGGCTCGGCCCCGGGGCATCAGGCGTCGGTCAGCGTTATCTTCCCGGAGCAGCAGCCGGTGCTCAGCGCGGCTGGTGAACATCCGGTAGGGCTCCCCCCCCACCCCGCGGGTCACGAGATCGTCGATCAACACCCCGAGGTAGCCCCTGGAGCGTTCCACGTGGAACACCTCCCCTGAGGCCGCCGACACTCCTGCGACAAAGCCCTGGACTGCAGCCTCCTCGTACCCGGAGGTCCCGTTGACCTGCCCCGCGAGGAACAGCCCAGGCAGATCCTGGTGTTGGAGATCGTGCCCCAGCTGGGTTGGATCGGAGAAGTCGTACTCGACCGCGTAGCCATGCTGGACGATCCGAGCCTCCTCCAGGCCCGCGATGCCCCGGATCATCCGATCTTGGATCTCGGTTGGGAGCGAGGTGGAGAGCCCGTTGACATAGATCCGATCCGAGCTTAGCCCCTCGGGCTCCAGGAACAGGAGGTGACGATCCCGATCTGGGAAGCGGGAGATCTTGTCCTCGATCGAGGGGCAGTATCTCGGACCCCGGCCCACGATCGCCCCGGTCCACATCGGGGAGCGGTGCAGGCTCTGTCGGATCAGCTCGTGCACCGCCGCGTTGGTGTAGGTCAGGTGGCACGCGATCTGAGGCAGCCGGGGCCGGGGCGGAGCGAAGGAGAAGCGGCCCTCCGGGAAGGTGTCGCCCTGGACCTCGAGCCGATCCCAGCTCACCGAGTCCCGGGCGAGCCTGGGCACCGTGCCCGTCTTCAGCCGTCCCGTCCTCAGGCCCAGCCCGACCAGGGAGCGGGCCAGCGCATGGGCCGCCACGTCTCCGATCCGGCCTCCGCTCGTGCGAGCGTCTCCACGGTGCATCACCGCCGCGAGGAAGGTGCCGGTGGTGAGGATCACCTTGGGGCTGGACAAGATCCGACCATCCCCGAGCCGGACGCCGGAGATCCGATCGCCGAGCACCTGGAGCTCGCTCACCTCGCCCTCGAGGATCTCCAGCCGCTCCAGCCCAGCCAAGGCCTCCGCCATCCGGCTCGGGTACAGCTCGATGTCGACCTGGGCCCGCGAGGACTGGACCGCCAGCCCCTTGCGGGTGTTCAGCCTCCGGAACTGGATCGTGGACGCGTCCGCGATCCGACCCATCCACCCACCCAGCGCATCCAGCTCCCGGACCAGGTGCCCCTTAGCCAGGCCTCCGATCGCCGGGTTGCACGACAAGCGACCGATGTGGGCCCTCCGCAGGGTCACCAGGGCGGTCTGAGCGCCCAGCCGGGCCGCCGCCGCCGCCGCCTCACAGCCCGCGTGGCCGCCGCCGACGACCACGACATCGTAACGCTGGGACATCTCAGCGTGCTCCTGTGCCCGACCGCGCCGGCCTGGACCCTGCGCCAGCGACGCGGGGGAGAGCAGGGGGTAACGCGCCTACTCCTCCACGGTGACGGTGATGGTCGTGGCCATCACCTCCCCGTAAGAGGTGTGGTTGCCGTCTGCGAACTGCATGGTGAGCTTGTGCTCTCCTGGAGGTAGCTCGAGCTCAGCCTCAGTCTGCCCCTTGCCGAAGTGGATGTGCTTCTCGTCCGAGGGGACGACGGTGCCCTCGGGGATCCCGGCGGGGCCCACGATCAGGTGGTGGTGCCCGGTCTTCTCCGCCAGCTCTCCTGCGGGCCGGACCTCCATGCCCTCGACCCCGAAGCGCAGCTTGATCGGGGACTTGACCGTGGCTCCATCCTCCGGGGCTTCAAAGAAGACCCGCATCTGTACAGCGGCCTCAGGCTGGGCCTCGGGGGCCGGAGCCGGCTCGGGTGCCTCAGGGGGCTCCGGCTCCGGGGTCATGACCTCTTCTCCTCCATCACAGGCCACCAGGCCCACGACGATCCACCAACGCATGATCACCTCCTCTGGGAGCGGGACTATACCCCGTGAACACCCCACCCTGGACCCACCGCGACGCTCAGATCTGGATCCGGGCGAGCCTCCGGGGCAGGGCCTCCGGGGCAGGGCCTCCGGGGCAGGGCCTCCGGGGCAGGGCCTCCGGGGCAGGGCCTC
>DRPG01000304.1 GCA_011376105.1 Deltaproteobacteria bacterium | reverse complement strand
GCGGTGAGCCGCCGGGGGTGGCTGAGGCGCACCGCGGCCTCGAACGCAGCCAGCACGGCGGCGGCCCCCGCCATGTCGGTCTTCATACCCGGCATGCCGGTCTTGGTCTTGATCGACAGCCCGCCTGTGTCGTAGATGACCCCCTTGCCCACCCAGGCGGTGCTGGGGGTGTGCTGGCTGTGATGATCGAGCACCACCAGGGCGGGCTGCTGGGCTGCGGCCTGGCCGACCCCCCTCAGCCCCCCCAGGCCCTGCTCCCGGAGCTCATCCGCCCGCAGGATCTCGATCGAGGCCCCCACGCCGGTGGCCACCTGGTGCGCTTGATCGACCAGGGCGTCGCAGCCGAGCTGGCTGGGGGGCTGATCCGTGAGGTGCGCGGCCGCTCGGACGGCGTCGGCCACGATCTGGAGCTGCTCAGCGCCGGGCGCTGCTCCCCGGCGGGGACGCACCAGGATCCGGACCTCGCGATCGATCGTGGTGCTGGTGGAGGTGAAGGTGGGCAGCGCCCGGGCGACCCCGAGCACCACCGCGGCGGCGTGCGCGCCCTCCTCCAGCGCGAGCACGATCCCCACGTTGCCCTTCTGGCCCGCGGAGTGGACGATGTGGGGCACAGCCCAGGCCCGGGACGGGCTGTTGTGACGCGAGCAGACCTCGGGCAGCACGCCTGCGCTGATCCGGGCGGGGGTGTGGCCGGTCCAGTGGGTGGCGACCCGACCGCTGTCGGCGGGATCGCTGCGCTTGACCATCGTGCGCCAGGCCCGCTCCTCGATGTGGGGGGAGACGAGCTGCAGCACGTCCGCCTCGAGCAGCCGATCGGCGCGGCCTATCAGGAGCAGGGCGTCGTTGCTCTGGAGCTGGCTGGGGTCGGTGATGATCGTGAGGCGTGCAGGCATGCCCGCCCCTCTAACCACGGCCTGGGGCCTCCGCCGGGTTACGGCCGCACCGATGGCGGATCCGATCGAGGCTGTGGTGGTGGGGGCGGGGCCCTCGGGGTGCGCCACCGCGCTGCACCTAGCGGATCGAGGGCACGCCGTCGTGGTGCTGGAGCGGGGGGATCGCCCCGTCCGGGGAGGCAAGGTCTGTGGGGAGGGCCTGATGCCCCACGGGGTCGCGGCGCTGGGGCGGCTGGGGCTCGAACCCCGCGCTCTGGGGTGTGCCTTTCGAGGGATCGCGTACCGGTCGGGGGAACACTGTGCCGTCGGAGACTTCCCCCAGGGCAAGGTGGGGATCGGGCTGCGGCGGTCCCGGCTCGATCCCGCCCTGCGACGAGCGGTGGAGCGCCATCCCGGCGTCCGCTTCCACACAGGGATCCGGGTGACGGGCCTGAGGGAGCGGCCCGGAGGCTTGGCGCTCGAGACCTCACAGGGTCCCCTGGAGGCACGGGTGGTGGTGGGGGCCGATGGGTTGCACAGCACGATCCGTCGCCTGGCGGGGCTGGCGATGGAGCCCAGGGGGCCGCTGCGGTACGGGGCCCGACAGCACCTGCACCTCGCCCCCGGTCGCCGGGCCCCGGAGCGGGTCGAGGTGCACGCCCTGGAGGGGATCGAGCTGTACGTGACCCCGGTGGGGCCCGACGAGATCAACCTGGCGCTGTTGTGCGATCGCCGCGTGACGCGCTCCTTCCGTGGGGATCCCGAGGGGAGCTTCCGGGGGCTGGTGGCGCGCTCTGCAGCAGGTCGGGCGCTGCTCGATGGTGCACAGCCCCTGTCGGAGGTCGGGGTGTGTGGACCCCTGCGGCAGCGGGTGCGGGGGTGTGTCGCCGACAGGCTCGTCCTGGTGGGGGACGCCGCAGGGTTCGTGGACGCGGTGACCGGTGAGGGCATGAGCCTGGGCCTGATGTCCGCTGAGCTCGCAGCACAGACCGTGTCCGTGGGGCTGCGCACCGATCGCCTCGAGCGAGCCTCGCTCTTGGCCTATGCCCGGCGGCGGGCCCACCTGGTGCGCAGCCTGTGCTGGTTCACCGAGGTCGTCGTGTGGGGGCTGCGCAGGCCCTGGCTGGCGCAGGCCGCGATCGCGGCGCTGGCCCGCAGGCGCCCAGCCTTCGAGGCGGTGCTCGCGGTGCAGACCGGCCACGCCCCGTCCCCGGCTCTGGCGCTGGTCGTGCCGGGGATCGGGGCGGAGCTGCTCCGGGCAGGGATCGGAGCGCTGATCGGGCCCCGGGCTCACCGCGCCCTCTCTGAGTGAGCCGGGTTGTGATCTCCAGGGGGACGATCCAGGGCTGGATGCAGATCGAGCTTGTGATCAAACGATCGTTTGAGTACGATGACACGCCCCGTGGGCCTGGTGTGGGCTCTGTGGGGCACGTCACCAAGAGGGTCGCTGTCTCAGGGGCGGCACAGACCACCCAGCACGCTGAGGAGATCGATGTTCACCGCTCCCATCCTGATGATGGCCTGTGGTCGTCCTCCCGAGGCGCCCCGGGATCTCGACGAGCTGACCCACTTCCTGTACCGGGAGTGGAGCAACGAAGATCCAGAGGTGCTCTCCGTCGGGATCGGCAACCTGATCGAGGTCATGTCGCGCTTCGATCTCGACGGAGAGGTCAGCGTGCTCGAGCGTGCCTGGGAGCTGACGCCCCCTGCACGGGCAGATCTGTTCGACGTCACCATCCCCGATGGCCGGGATCCAGCGAGCTGCTACGGGGTCGGGGTGGCGCGTCGGAGCGTGTGGCCCATCTCGGATCATGCTCGGCTCCAGCTACAGACCGATCAGCTCCCCGCTGAGCCCTCCGCCGCGGTCTATGTGCGCTCGTTCCCCGACGGGGATCCCGGCTGCTTTGTGGAGGAAGACGGCTGTGAGGTGATGATCACCCGCAACGAGGTCCGGCGGGAGAACCTGCTCATGAGCGTGGGTTTCACCCTGCACAAGGACTTCCGCTGGGTGGATCTCGAGGACGGCTCGCGGGCGATCATCACCCAGACCCACGTGCCCCACGTCTCCGAGGGTGAGGGGGGCGGTGGCGCGACGATCTGGCAGAGCTACTCGATGGACGTGTGGATGCCGGCGGGCTCCGACACCTGGCGCTACCAGATGCTCTGGTCGGAGGCCGACGTGGCTGGAGCCTCCGACGCGCTGCAGATCGTGACGGTGAAGTCCTCGACCAACCAACACTTCGAGGCGACGGACGAGGCGATCGCCGCGCTGTTCTATTAGAGGGATGCCCAGGACTCTCCCGTCGCAGGCCGGCGTGCCTCCCGTCGCAGGCCGGCGTGCGGGCTCCATGAGCCTCGTGCCTCGTCGGCCTCCTGTCTCGGCAGGCGCCCTCCTCACCAGCGGTCTCTTCCCCCATGATCCCAAACCCCACGAAGCCAGCCCCTCCAGCCTGCTCGGCTCCAGCTCGCTGGGCGGCGCTCTAGCTTGTCGCTGCTCTGGCTGGTGGGGCTCTGGCTGGTGGGGCTCGTCCTCGCGGAGCCCGCGGCCGGCGACGCCGCGCCCCCTGAGCTCCAGGCCCCCGAGGAGCCCTCCGACGGAGGCTTCGCCGGCATCGTGGCGCCGCTGATCGCGTACGACACCAACCTGCTGCTGGGCCTCGGAGCGTTTGGCCAGGTGGTGGGGGCGGAGCCCAGCGGCTCCCGCCCGTTCCGCTTCAGCGTGATCGCCCAGATCTACGCCACCACCGGGGGGTACCAGGATCACTCTCTGCAGTGGGATCTGCCCGGGATCGGGGGCTCGCCGGTGCGGTGGAGCGGTCGGGTGCGCTACCTGCGCTGGACCCGTGCAGGCTACTATGGGCTCGGCAACGACACCCTGCTGGTCGATGGCGGCAGCGAGGCCACCCTGTGGGAGAGCCTCCGGCCCAACCTCTCCAATACGCTCCGGATCAGGGTGGGGCCGGGGGCCTGGGAGGTCTATGGCTCGGGTTTGATCGTGGCCCAGGGGGTCGAGGCCGATCCGGAGAGCCGGCTCAGCCTCGATCGACCCACGGGGGTCGGCGGTGGGCTGCTGACGGCCCTGACCCTGGGGTTGTTCCACAACACCCGCGACAACGAGATCGATCCAACCTCGGGGCACACCATCGATGTCGCGCTGTACGGCTCAGCGCCCGTGATCGCGTCCCACTACACCTACGTCGGGATCCACACCGCGGCCCGAGCTTTTCATCCGCTGCGGCCCTCGCTTGTGGCGGCGGGGCACGCCTTGGTCGAGGCCGCCACCACCGGCGAGCCCTTCTTCCAGCAGACGAGGCTCGATGGCCTGTCCCTGGGCACCACCGGGGGGCGCTACCTGCTGCGGGGGCTCGCGGAGGGGCGGCTGCAGGGCAACGGAGTGGCCGCCCTGCAGGGGGAGCTGCGCTGGACCTTTGCCCGCACCCTGTGGTTCGGCTCGCTGGAGCTCGGCTGGATGCTGGTGCCCTTCGCCGACGTGGGCCAGGTGTGGACCTGGGACGAGCCCCGGATCCGGCTCGATCCCCACCTGACAGGGGGCTCGGGGCTGCGGATCAACGTCGAGGGCCTGCTGGTCCTGCGGGGGGACGTGGGGTTCGCGCTGGAGCGCTACGCGGACGAGCCCCTCCGCCGACTACAGCCCCAGATCTACCTGCTGTCCGAGCACCCATTCTGAGCGGCCCGTCCTGGGCTCGGGGGCTGCAGCCCCCCCGCCTGGGGGGTTGGCCCAGGGCGTGATCGGCCTACGTTGGCTGAATGAAGCAAGAAGAGCAGCTCTCCTGGCTGCGCCGTGTCGGCGGCGTGTTTCGCTACAGCACCCGCGCGATCGGGCTGGTGTGGCAGACCGATCGCAGGCTGCTGATCCTGCTGGCGGCGCTGACCATGGTCGCCGGGGGCGTGCCCGCGGCGATCGCGTGGGTGGGGCGGCGGATCGTCGACGGGGTGTTGCTCGCCGCCGAGACCGGCGCCGCCACCCACCGCAGCGCCGCCCTGGGCTGGATCGCGGCTGAGCTGGGGCTGGTGGTGGCCCTGTCCCTGACGCAGCGGATCCTGGACGTCGCCGATCAGCTCCTGCGGGCCAAGCTGGGCCACCGGGTCAACACGATGGTGCTGGACAAGGCGCTGCGGCTCGATCTCACCCACTTCGAGGATCCCGAGCTGTACGACAGCATGACCCGGGCAAGGCGCCAGGCCTCGTCGCGTCCGCTGTCCCTGGTGCGCCGGACCCTGGGGCTGGCCCAGAACGCCTTGTCGCTGTCGACCTATGGTGCGCTGCTGATCGGGTTCTCTCCGCTGGCGGTGCTGGTGCTGCTGGGGGCCTCGGTCCCGGCGTTCATCGCCGAGACACGGTTTGCGGGGGAGGCGTTCCGGTTGTTCACCTGGCGGGTGCCCGAGACCCGCGAGCAGGCCTACCTCGAGACGGTGGTGGCCCGGGAGGACTTCGCCAAGGAGGTCCAGCTGCTGGGGCTGGGGCCCCACCTGGTCCAGCGCTACCGGGACATCTTCGCCCGGCTGTACACCGAAGATCGCAGCCTGGCGCTGCGGCGTGGCTTCTGGGGGACGGTGCTGGGGCTGATCTCCACCGGGGCGCTGTATGGAGCCTACGGTTGGATCGCGCTGGCCACGGTGTCAGGCACGATCACCATCGGGGCGATGACCATGTACCTGATGGTGTTCAAGCAGGGCCAGAGCGCGTTCTCGGCCAGCCTCCGTGCGATCGGAGGGATGTACGAGGACAACTTGTACCTGTCGAACCTCTACACCTTCCTCGCGACCCCCACCGTGCCCCGGAGTGGTGGTGCGCTGCAGGGGGCCGATCCAGGGGACGGGCTGCGCTTCGAGGACGTCACCTTCACCTACCCGGGGGCGGAGGTGCCCGCGGTGCACGACATCACCCTGCACGTCCGGCCCGGCCAGCGGCTCGCCCTGGTGGGGCACAACGGCAGCGGCAAGACCACCCTGGTGAAGCTGATGACCGGCCTGTACGAGCCCCAGCAGGGGCGGATCTTGCTAGACGGCACCGAGCTGTCGGCCTGGGATCGTGCGGCGCTGCGCCGGCGGGTGGGGGTCATCTTCCAGGACTTCGTCCGCTACCAGTTCACCGTCGGCGAGAACATCGGGGTGGGGGACGTGGCGCACATCGACGATCCCTCCCGCTGGGAGGTGGCCGCCGAGCAGGGCATGGCCGCTCCCTTCGTAGATGAGCTGCCGGATGGCTACCAGACTCAGCTCGGACGCTGGTTCCGTGGAGGGCGCGAGCTGTCGATCGGGCAGTGGCAGAAGGTGGCCCTGTCCCGGGCCTTCATGCGCCAGGACGCGGATCTGCTCGTGTTCGACGAGCCCACCGCTGCGATGGACGCAGAGGCCGAGGCCCAGGTCTTCGATCGGGTCCGGGCGCTGACCCAGCGCCAGATGGCGATCCTCATCAGCCATCGGTTCTCCACCGTCCGGATGGCGGATCGGATCGTGGTGCTGGACGGCGGCGGGATCGTGGAGCAGGGCACCCACGAGACGCTGATGTCGGCGGAGGGCCGCTACGCTGAGCTGTTCACCCTGCAGGCGGAGGGCTACCGCTGACGTGTCGGGGAGAACGGAATAGACGCCCCCGTTGTCCCCGGAGGAGCCGAGATGGCCGAGTTCAAGTCCCTGGTCGATCTGTACCAACAGAGCTGCGACCGGTACGCCGATCGCGAGCTGTTCGGCACCCGCGGCGATGGAGGGTGGCGCTGGATCACCTATGCCGCGTTCGGGGAGCAGGTGGATCAGGCCCGCGCCGGCCTCGCCGCCCGGGGGGTGGAGCCCGGGGATCGGGTGGCGATCGTCAGTGACAACCGGGTGGAGTGGGCGGTCGCGGCCTACGCCACCTACGGCCGCAACGCCCAGTTCGTGCCGATGTACGAGGCCCAGAAGGTGGAAGAGTGGCGGTTTATCCTCGAGGACTGCGGTGCGAAGGTCGCGTTCGGCTCGAGCCCGGAGATCGTGGAGCAGCTGCGCAGCCTACGTGACGAGCTGCCCGGGCTCGAGCACGTGATCGGGTTCGATCTGCCCGACGAGGATCCAGACGCCATGGCGTCCTTGCTCAGGGCCGGCGCGCAGGCGCCGAGCGAGGCGCTGGAGCCGGGCAGCGGGGATCTGGCAGGCTTCATCTACACCTCGGGCACCACCGGCGCCCCCAAGGGGGTGAAGCTGTCCCACGGGAACCTGTGCTCCAACGTCAACGCGATCCACGCCTGCTTCACCTTCGAGCCCACGGATCGATCCTTGTCGTTCCTGCCCTGGGCCCACAGCTTTGGCCAGACGGTCGAGCTGCACGGCCTGCTGTCGATGGGCAGCTCGATGGCGATCAACGACGAGATCCCGAACCTGGTGGGCAACCTCGCCGAGGTCAAGCCCACGATCTTGTTCGCTGTGCCCCGGATCTTCAACCGGATCTACGACGGCGTGAACAAGCAGATGTCGGAGCGCCCCAGCATCATCCAGGGCCTGTTCAAGGCGGGGGTCTCAGCCGCGTCCAAGCGCAGCGACGGGCTGGAGCTGGGGTTGTTCGAGAGGTGGCAGCTCTCCCTGGCCGATCGCCTGATCTTCACCAAGGTCCGGGAGCGGTTCGGGGGTCGCCTGAGGTACGCCATCAGTGGATCCGCGGCCCTGAGTCCAGAGGTCGCCCGGTTCATCGACGCGCTGGGGATCGAGGTCTACGAGGGATATGGCCTGACCGAGACCAGCCCGATCGCCACCGCTAACTACCCGGGGCACCGCAAGATCGGGAGCGTAGGGCGCCCCATCCCCGGGGTTCGCATCGAGATCGATCGCGAGGTCACCGGTGATGAGCGGCACGGCGAGATCATCATCTACGGCCCCAACGTGATGCAGGGCTACCACAACCGCGACGAGGCCAACCGCGAGGTCCTCCTCGCGGACGGGGGCTTCCGCTCCGGCGACATGGGCTACCTCGACGAGGATGGCTACCTGTTCATCACCGGCCGGATCAAGGAGCAATACAAGCTGGAGAACGGCAAGTATGTGGTCCCGTCCCCCCTCGAGGAGCAGCTCAAGCTCTCCCCCTACATCGCCAACGTGATGATCTATGGCGCGAACCACCCCTATAATGTGGCGCTGGTGGTGCCCGATCCAGTCTCCCTGGCGTCGTGGGCCTCCGAGCAGGGCCGGGAGCTGCCCGACGATCCAGCAGAGGATCCGGAGGTCCTCGCGCTGCTCGAGGCTGAGATCAAGGAGCACGGAGCCGGGTTCAAGGGCTACGAGCGGCCCAAGAAGATCGTCGTGGTGATGGAGGACTTCACCACTGAGAACGGTCTGCTGACCCCCACGATGAAGCTCAAGCGCCGCGAGGTGCTGGCGCGCTTTGGCGAGCTGCTCGAGGAGCTGTACAGCTAGCCCAGATGCCTCGTGGGGGATCGGGGACAGCGCCCTATGGGTGGGCTTGTGCCTCCGTGTTGGTGCTCAGCGCCCCCGGGGCTAGAACCCCACCACCCGCATGACGGATCGTGGCAGGGAGCGGATGATCAGCATGATCCAGCCCCAGATCGGGGGGGCATAGACCATGGGGGTGCCCCGATCGATCGCCTCGAGCACCTGGGCCGCCACCGACTCGGGCTCTCCAGCGAAGGGAGGGGGCTTGAGGCCCTCGGTCATCGAGGTCTTCACGAAGCCCGGCTTCACACAGATCGTGATCAGCCCCTCGGCGCGGTGCCGATGATCCAGGCTCTCGAGGTAGTGCGACAGGCCCGCCTTGCTCGAGCCATACAGGGCCACAGGCTTGCGGCCCCGATCTCCCGCCACCGAGGAGAACACGCACAAGGTGCCGCCGCCACGGGCGAGCAGTCGCTGGCGCGCGTGCTCACAGAAGATCACGGTGTTGGCGTAGTTGACCACCAGGACCCGGTGGGCTCGCTCCAGATCCTCGGCTAAAGCCTCCTGGGTGCCGAACATCCCGGCGGTGACGACCACCACCTCGAGCTCCCCCAGCGCCTCCGTGGCTGTGTCGAGGGCCTCGGCAAAGCTCGAAGGATCCTCGAGATCGCATCGAGCCGTCGAGACCGATCCGGCCCCGCGCTCCGCCAGATCCGCGCTGGAGCGCTCCAGCTCCTCGGGGCTGCGCCCGAGCAGGCACAGGTGATCGCCCCGTGCGGCCATCTGCCGCGCGAGGGCGCGCCCCATGCCCTTGGTCGCGCCCAAGATTGCAACCTTCACCGCTCCCTCCGCCTGCCCTTACATTCTTCCAGCAGAGCTGATCCACACCTTGCCACCGGCCATGCACCGAGTGTGCTCCGGCGAGGATCTGCTGTCCTGTGTTGCAGGAACCCTTAGTGTGGGCGTCGAGCTCCCCGCGGGGTGTCACCTTACCCTGTGTCCCCGGTGTCGT
>DRPG01000303.1 GCA_011376105.1 Deltaproteobacteria bacterium | reverse complement strand
TCCGATCCCTCCGGGACCCCCCGCCCGGGCGGTCGCCCAGGCCAGCTCGCCGGCGAGGCCGTCGGTGGTCTCCCGGACGAACAGCAGATCGGCGAGCAGTCCGTCCCTCGCCCTGTGGACCTCGTCCGGGGTCAGCCCCTGGGCCGCGACGCGCTCGAGCTCGGCCAGGGTCAGGGCCAGGGCCGCCTCGGTCTCACCGGTGACGAAGCCTATCGAGAGCTGGCCTGCGACGCGGAGGGCGTCGTTGGTGGCCCAGAGCTGGCTGGCGACGCCCGCGCCGAGCTCGAGCCGGACCACCAGCCTGGAGGAGGCGCCCCGGGCCAGCCCCTGGGCCAGGACGTCCAGCGCGGGGCCGTCGGCGTGGTTTGCGGCCGGGGTGGGCCAGCCGAGGGTGATCACCACCGAGCCAAAGTCGCCCTCGATCAGCTCGGCCCCCCCAGGGTGGGCCCGGGGGGGCGCCAGCGCGGCCCGGGGGGCCCCGGGACGCCAGCCCCGGCACAGGGCCTCGACCTGGGTATGGAGCAGATCGGGCTCGATCGGGCCCGCCACGATCAAGATCGCCCGCTCCGGGTGATAGTGCCGGCGCCAGAAGCTGATCAGGCCCTCGCGATCGAGGGACCCGACGGTCTGGACCGTGCCCAGGACCGGCCTGCCGTAGGGGTGATCGCTGAAGACCCGCGCCGCGAGTCGATCGGAGGCGATCCCGTCGGGATCATCTTCGTAGCCCCGGATCTCCTCGAGGACGACCGATCGCTCCCGCTCGAGCTCCTCCGGATCGAACAGGGCACCACGGGCCATGTCGAACAGGACGTCGAGGGCGAGCTCCGTCGCGGAGTCGGCCACGGTGGCGTGCAGACAGGTCTCGTCGAGGCTGGTCCAGGCGTTCAGATCGCCCCCGAGCCCCTCGATCTCAGCCGCCGCTGCGCCGATCCCCCGGGTGGCGGTGCCCTTGAACAGCAGGTGCTCCACAAAGTGGGCCGAGCCGGCCTGCTCGGGGGCCTCGTCGGCGGCGCCGGCCTCGAACCACAGGTGGGCCGAGGTGACGCTCGCGTGGGGCAGCGGCTGGGCGACCACGACGAGACCACAGTCGAGGCGGTGCACCGTCGGGGGTGTCAAGGAAGCTACGGCTCCTCCCCACCGACCGCCATGGTGTCGGGGCAGTCGGGTCGGGCTGAGAACACATACCAGCCGACCTCGTCGGCCCAGTACTCCCCCTGCCAGGGCCACACGCGGAAGCCCCTGCGGCGCTTGCGCATGTCGCGCAGCTGGCCGATGTGATCGCCGTAGTCGAGCACGCCGGTGGCGGCGGCGCGCTGGTACATCTCGGTCTCGAGGCTCAGCAGATCGATCCGGGTGATCTCGATGTTGGTGAGCATGCTCGAGAGCTGATCCGTCACCTTGCGGAGCCGGGAGAGGATCCGCTCCCCCTCCAGCGCGATCCGTGCGTCGCGCTGCTCGGTGATGATCCGGACGGCGAGCTGCCCCGCCGGGCCACCCAGGGCCTCGGCCGCGGACAGCTGAGCCTCAGCGGCGTCGGTGGATCGGATCGCCTCGGCGATCCGATCCTCGTAGCGGAGCTCCTGGATCAGGGAGGTGGGGAGCTGTGAGGGCCGGCCCTGCAGGAAGTCCCGGACGCTGGAGAAGGCCTCTTCGGGCGACAGGGCGATCGAAGAGAGCTCCCGCTGGACGGGCTCCCAGCGCTCCTGGAACGCGTCGATCTCCGCGGAGGCGTCGGGGAACTTGCACATCACGAACAAGGAGTAGGCGCGGAGCAGATCCGCCTCGGGATCGAGGTGGTCCTCGAAGAAGGGGGACTGGTGGCTGAACAGCAGCGCCAGGGCGCCGTTGGTGTCGTTGCCCCGGAAGTGGGCCCAGGCGCGCTCGAACTGAGCCTCGAGCCAGACCTCGGAGCTGCGCTCGACCCGGGCGTAGTAGGTGATCGCCTGGGTGTAGTTGCCCGCGGCGTAGTAGGCCCGGGCCAGGTTGAGGTTGGCCCGGTTGAGGAAGCGCTCGTCCCGGCCCATCTTGCGGGCGATGGCCTCGGCGGTGAGCATCGGTGCGACCGCGTCGGTGTAGCGCTGCTGCTGAGAGAGCACGACCCCCCGCAGCAGCTCGACGTCCTCGAAGCCGGCCTGAGCGCTGTCGGCCATGGTCAGGATGGCCAGGGCGGGGCCGTAGCTGCCCTCGGCCAGGTGGTACCGGGCCGCTGCATACGCCAGGCGGTTGCGCACCGCCGCGTCCACCGGGATCGAGAGGTCGCTCCCCAGGGCGGACGCCACCGGACGGGGCTCGCCGGTGGCGTCGGACAGATCCAGGGCGTGGGCGACGCTGGGGGCCGCGCGCTCAGGATCGAGCCGGATCGCCCGGGCCCAGGCACCGATCGCCGCCAGCGGGAGATCGTAGGACTCGAAGATCCCCGCCAGCATGATCCAGGCCTGGCCATGGGCCGCGGCCTTCGAGGGATCCTCGACCAGCTGGGCCAGCAGGCCCGCGGCCCCCTCCGGCTGGCCCTGGGCCAGCGCCGCGGTGATCGGAGCGAACAGCCGCCCCCGCGCTGCGTCGGACAGCTCAGCCGGGGCCGGGGCGGGGGCGGGGACCGGGGGCGAGGTCGGGGCCTGGGCCAGCGCCGAGCCCACCAGGAGCAGCCCGATCAGGCCGCTCACGAGCGCCCCCCGCCGGAGAGCAGGACGATGCCGAGGACGACGTTGGCGTTCTGCTTGAACTCCCATGACTCCGTCAGGGAGCGGCGCTCGATCAGCAGATCGTCGCGGAGCTCCAGCTTCAGGGCCGAGCCGGAGCCGAGGAAGAAGCGGCTGCCGAGGCCGGGGGAGGCGGTGGGGCCGAACGCCATCCCGCCCTGGGGGATCACCGACTGCTCGACGCTCGCGCCGATCCGACCGGTGAAGTACACGTCGAAGTGGATCACCCGTGCGCCGTTGAGGTTGAGCTTGGCGTAGATCGGCGACCACTCGAGCCCTGCGAGGGCCGAGCCCAGGTAGCGGTAGGCGTAGGGGGCGACCCCGTAGGTGGGGGACTCGAGCTGGCGGTACACCCCGGTCTTCAGCCCATAGCCGCCGCCTGCGACCACCGACAGGCCGAGGCGCTCCGAGAAGTGCTGGCCAAAGGACAGCTGGGCGTTGGGGGTGGTGAGATAGGCGTCGAAGGGCATCACGCCCAGGTGCAGGCCAAGCTCGGTGCGGCCCTCCTTCGGGTACAGCAGCTTCTGGACGACCGTGATGTCTCCATCGCGGATCCTCCCGATGTCCACGGTCTCCTGGGCGTGGGCCGGGCCCCCGAGGGGGGCGATCACGGCCGCCAGGGCGGCGAAGAGGAGCTTGTTCACTTCGAGCATCCTGTCATCAGAACGGCAGA
Organism: Deltaproteobacteria bacterium; assembly: GCA_011376105.1. GTDB lineage: Bacteria > Myxococcota_A > UBA796 > UBA796 > DRPG01. Next base: position 1,806 of record DRPG01000303.1, on the reverse strand, counting down.
TCCCTCGGGATCCCGTCGATGGGGTGGTAGTAGACCTCGACGTCGGCATCGTAGGGGGGGATGGCGCCGCCGTGGAACTCGATGCTGTTGTCGCTCGAGCGGTAGGACCATCCGTCGGAGTACACGTCGAGGCCGAACTGATCCTGATCGACGACGGTGGCCTCGTCGACGCCCTTGCCATCGACCAGGACGATCACGCTCCCGGGGACGGGCACCGACTGCAGGGGGAAGCTGGTCAGCAGGTTCTGCAGCAGCTCGCCCAGGGCGCCCAGGGCGGCGTCGAAGTCCTGGGTCTCGCAGTTGTCGTCGAAGACATCGACCACACGCCCGCCGGTGGTGTAGGCCATGTAGTTGTACCGGACGACCCCCCAGTCGGTCGCGGTGCCGGGACAGATGACCTGGTTGTTCTCGTCGAGGCCAGGTCCGATATAGACCCAGGTCATCCGGCGGCCAAACTGCTTGAACAGGTTCACGTACTGATCCGGGACGCTCTCGCGCTCGAGCCGCCTCGAGCCATCGCCCTCGTCGGACACCACCACCACGATGAAGTTCGAGTTGTTGCGGAGCATCCCCTCGTTGGAGAGGGTGTCGCCGGGGGTGAGCTTGGCCGGGTAGGTGGCCTCGGGGGTGACGATCTCCTCGAAGCAGTCGAGCGGAGGGTTGGGCACCGCCCGGCACATCGCGAGGAAGGTCGCCTCGATGCCCTCCTCGATCGCGGAGCCGCAGTGCCCCTGCCAGTCTCCATCGCACACACAGTCGAGGTAGTCCTCGGAGAGGAACAGGCCCAGAGGATCCCCGCACTGGTAGCCGGGATCCTGGGGCAGGAGGAGATCGTCGCGGAAGCAGGTGGCTTCGCAGGTCAGGTTCTTGATGAACCGATCGGCGAGGCCATCGTCGGTGCGTCGGACCAAGCCGCCGAGGAGCTTGCCCGCGTGGTTGTCGACGTCGGTGGTGGTGACCGCGAACTGGTAGTCGACGAACGAGGTGCGGTTCTGCACGTAGTCGACATAGTTCTCGACCGCGTCCCCGAGGTCCTCGTAGCTGCGGGTGTCCTCGATCGTGCCGAGATCGTCGATGAAGGCCGCGAAGTTGACCGCCAAGGACTCGGACACCTCGACCATCGAGTCTGAGTTGTCGATGACGAACAGGACGTCTGCGCGGTTGCTGAAGCTCTCCTGCTGGTAGCCCGCGACCCGGAACAGGTCGTAGCGGTTGCAGCCGAGGGGCAGGGTGAGCAGGGCCAGGGTCGCGCAGTAGCGCACGCGCATGGTGGTCTCCGAGAGGCGTCACCCTATCTTACGGGCGGTCAAGGGACCGTCAAAGTCAGCCGCGCGTCCACGGGCCCCCCGGCTGGCGGGGCCGACACGTTGGATCAGGTCTGGACCAGGTTGTGGATGATGTTGAACGCATGGGTCACCTGATGGTGGGGGCGGATCCCCCGCTTCTGGTGGAAGCCCAGCAGCCCGTTCCAGACCTCGGTGATGTTCTGCCGCAGCGCGTCGTAGTCCCGCTGCTGGACCAGCTCCCGGAGCTCCTCGATCGCGGGGGGCAGATCAGCGCCCTCATAGCAGGCGGTGATCCGCCCCAGGGCGTCGGACAGGCGCTGCTGCATCTCCCCGTTGTCGATCTGGGGCTCGGGGTGATCGACGAGGGGCTCTAGATCCTCGAGGGACAGCGAGAGCGGATCGCTCGTGTCTTCCTCCTCGGTGACCTCGGGTGGATCGTGGACCGCGGACGAGATCACGGCGCGGCCGGGGGCGGGGCCTGCCTCACCGAGGCGCTGCAGGCCGCGCTGAGCGAGGAACT
>DRPG01000302.1 GCA_011376105.1 Deltaproteobacteria bacterium | reverse complement strand
CTGCTGTCTTGCGGCTCTGTAGGGAGGGGCGAAGAGCTGTACTGCTTGTTGCTGCGCTCTGCTGCCTCGCCGCGCTGTAGGGAAGGGCGAGGAGCTGTGCTGCTTGTTGCTGCGCTTTGCTGCCTCGCCGCTTGCGCTTTGCTGCCTCGTCGCGCTGTGGGCGGGTCGGCGGAGGGAGGGGCGAGGGGAGCGCATCCAACGCCACAAAGGCAAAGGCTGCTCGCCCCTGCACCAGCCGGACATGCCTGACCACGCTTGTGGGGTGGGGACGGCGCCTCAGGGATCTAGCAACAGCGGAATCCCCTGCTTGACCGTGTCGAAGTCACCATCCCGGGGCAGGCCGGCGATCTCGTTGGGCAGGGTCCAGGTCTGTCCCGTGAACGACACCAGGGTGACCGACCAGGACTCCAGTGGCACCTGCTCCACCGCAGCCCCCTGGGTCAGATCCACTAGATCGAAGGGGCCGTTGGCGTCTTCACCGTCCTCACCGTCGGCGTGGTAGTGCACGAAGATCGGTGCAAAGGTGATGCTGAGGTCCCGGGTGGGGACCGGGACCCCGATGGGCACCAGATCGCTCACTGCGCCACCCCCCAGCAGCGTCGCGCCGAGCTCGGCGGCCAGGGGGTAGGCCTCACTGACCCAGCGCTCGGGCAGCTCCTGACCCTCGTGCTCGAAGGTGGACAGCGCCCCGAGGTGCTCGAGGTAGACCCTGGGCCAGACGTCGAGCAGGCCTGCCGCCTGCTGGGCGGGGGCGGGGTAGGGATCGGGGAGCCCGTCGGTGTCGGCGTCGACCAGCCAGACGTAGATCGCGGTGGTGCAGGGCTCGAGGGACGCTAGATCGCAGGGGCAGTAGGGGAGCTGGTCGCAGCTCGTGGTTGGATCCGGCTCGCAGCGAGGAGCGAACTGTAGGGGTAGATCAGGATGAAACGCAGTGTCGACGCTGGTGGCGGTCACCTGGAACAGCGGGGCCTGGGTCCCGTCGAGCACGCTGCGTAGGGACAGCTCAGGCACACCAACGAACTCGAACGCAGGGCGCTCGGTGGTCACCTGGGCCCCGAGGAAGATCGGGATGTCGCTATAGGCCTCCCCCGCTTCGATCGAGAGGGTCGCGGGTAGCGCGTCTTCGAGGCTGGCGAGGTGGCTCCCCAGCCAGTCGCCACAGGTCGCCCCCGCCAGGGCCGGGGTGAACGGGTTGAAGTCCCCGTCGGTGTCCATCAGGGCGTTGAGCAGGTAGTCCCCAGCGGGAAGCTGGGTGATCGTGTAGGAGGAGGCTCGTATCCCGGCGCTGTCGGTGGAGTAGCTGGCCCTGGGCACGGTGGCGAAGGTCACCGGGGCGCCGGTGCCGGCGGGGGGACCGGGGTTGTCCGCGTCGTACACGGTGATGTAGGTCGTCGCGGGCTCCTCATCGCTGAGGAGGATCACCGAGCCTGACAGGGTGGACAGCAGCGGCGGTGCTGCCAGCTCGTTGCTGTTGAGGGGGGGCTCCCAGGCACAGCCTGAGCTCACCAGGGCGAGGAGGAGTTGAGCACGCATGGAGCCTCCTGGAGAGGTGAACCGCGAACGATCTCGAGATCGCTGAGATCGACTCGCTCGAGGACGTCGAGGCCGCTGTAGATCGGGCTGGTCCTGAGGACAGCGCACGCCGGGGCATGTGACCGACGAGGCACGACAGCCTCGGGCGAACCAGCCCAACGAGCGAAGATGGGGTCGCCGGCTCACCCCCCTAAAACCGGTACGAGAGGGTGACATAGGCCCTGCCGGTCACCGGCTGGCCCTCCGGGTGCTCGAGGAAACCCTCGCCGCTGAGCAGCTCGGTGAGGTTCCACAGAGTCCCGGCGATCTCGAGATCCTGATCCGGGAGTGGGCGGACCCCCACCCTCACGGAGAGCAACAGCCGGGCCTGGATAGCGGTGGGCTGGGCCACGATCTGCAGCGTCTGGGCGTCGAACTGACGCAGCCTCCACTCCTGGGGCGACAGGTAGTGGCCCGCTAGCGACAGATCGGTGCGCAGCGGGGTGCGGTAGGAGAACCCCCCGTTGAGCTTCAGGGTGGACGCCGAGTGATCGAGGATCCTGACCGCGCCGGTGTTCTCGATCACCTGCATCAGGTTGGCGTTGGCGAACACGTCGAGGCCGTCGGTCGGGTACAGCTCGAGATCCGCCTCGAGGCCGACGCCGGTGTAGGTGGAGGCGAGGTTGACCCAGCCCGTCTCGCCGATCTCGATCCCGTTGATCGCTGGATCGAAGGGGTTGATCGCAGGGGTTACGTCATCGAGCACGATCAGATCGGTGACCTGGTTGAGGTAGAGGGCCAGATCAGCGGTGTGCAGGAAGGTGGACTCGTCGTGTACACCAAGCTCGAAGCTGTTGATCCGCTCGGGGCGTAGGTTCCGGTTGCCGAAGTCTTCGATGAACACACCGTCGGTGGGGGTCGGAAGCGGAAACTGCATGTACGACTCGATCCCATTGGGGGCTCGGTAGGCCGAGCCCGCTGACGCCCGGACGCTGGTCTCGTCAAAGATCCGGAACAGCAGCGCGCCGCGGGGAGAGATCGTCTGGGCGATCGGGATCAGCGGGTGGAGATCGGCGCGCAGCGACGCCACCGCCCCAAAGCGGCCCACCGCGATCTGCTCGTTGAGGAAGCCCTTGAAGTGGTGCTCGATCCAGGGCT
>DRPG01000301.1 GCA_011376105.1 Deltaproteobacteria bacterium | reverse complement strand
GAAGGAGCGCTAGACCGCCTCGAAGGAGCGCTAGACCGCCTCGAAGGAGCGCTAGACCGCCTCGAAGGAGCGCTAGACCGCCTCGAAGGAGCGCTAGACCGCCTCGAAGAAGCGCTCGCCTGCCTCAGCACGGCGACGCAGCAGCTCCGGGGGGCGGAAGCGCTCCCCGTAGCGCTCGGCCAACGCGTCGAGCTGCGCCACCAGCGACCGCAGTCCGATCCGATCCATCATCGCCAGGGGCCCACCGGTGCCCGGTGCAAAGCCGATCCCCAGGATCGAGGCGACCTCAGCGTCGCGGTGCTCCCGGATGATCCCCTCGTCCAGCGCCCGGCCCACCTCCGCCAGCTGGGCATACATCAGCCGCCGCCGTAGCAGCGACAGCCCCGTCTCTTCGGGGGTCGGGGCCACATACCCGGACAGCCCGGCCCACAGCCCCCGACGGCGACCGTCGACGTAGTCGTAGAACCCAGCTCCGTGGGCCTTGCCCAGCCTCCCGGCCTCGATCATCGCGAAGATCAGCTTCACACCTGGCTGCTCCAGGATCTGATCGCCGAGGTAGGTCGCGCCCTGCACCAGAGCGTGCCTGCCCAGCGCCAGGCTCACCTCGTCCAGCACCTGCAGCGGAGGCACCACCATGCCCTCGACGCGGGCCGCCCACTCGATCAGCACTGGATCGTGGCCCTCGGCCACCAGCTGGGCCCCCTCCATGATGTAGGCGGAGAACACCCGGCTGGTGAAGAAGCCATATCCGTCGTTGACCACCACACAGGTCTTCTTGATCCGACGGCCAAACGCCAGGGCCCGCGCCAGGGTCGCCTCATCGGTCTGCTCCCCGCAGATGATCTCGAGCAGGGGCATCTTCTCCACCGGGGAGAAGAAGTGCAGCCCGATGAAGCGCTCGGGACGCTCCGACGCCTTCGCCAGATCGGTGATCGGGATCGCCGACGTGTTGCTCGCCCAGATCGCGCCGTCCGCCAGCAGCGGCTCGATCTCCCGGGTGACCGCGTGCTTGATCTCGAGGTTCTCGATCACCGCCTCGATCACCAGCCCCGAGCCCCGGCAGGGCTCGAGCTCCAGCGTGGCCGTCAGGCGATCGGAGATGCTCTTGCGACCTGCGTCGTCGAGGTGCTTCAGCCGGTCTAGCTGGCGGTTGAAGTGGGCCAGCCCCCGCTCCACCGCGTCGGCTGAGATGTCCCTGAGCACCACCTCATAGCCCGCCCGGGCGCAGACGAACGCGAGCCCCGCCCCCATCATCCCCGCGCCGAGGATCGAGATCTTGTGGATCCCGTCGTCCTCCACCCGGGGCAGCCCGACCTGCTTGTCAGCGGCCTGCTTGTGGAAGAACAGGGTGCGGATCATGTCCTTGGCCTGATCGCTGACCACCAGGTGGGCAAAGTGGCGCGCCTCGACCTCGAGCGCCCGCTCGAACACCAGCAGGCTGCCCTCCTGGACCGTAGACAAGATGTGCTCCACCGCTGGGTATGCCCCCGCGGTCTTCTTGTAGGCCATGGCGGAGCCCGCGAGGAACAGGTCGCGCGCGTCGGGCGAGCCGGGCTGGGGTGGAGGCCAGCGAGAGCCGGAGCGATCCCAGGGCTGCCTGGCCCGGCCGTGCGCCGCCAGCCAGGCCTTCGCGGCGTCGATCAGCGCGTCGGGATCCGCGACCAGCTCGTCCACCAGGCCCAGGGACTCAGCCCTGGAGGGACGCACGCTGTTGCCCTGAGTCAGCAGCTCCAGGGCGGGCTGTAGCCCCAGCAGCCGCGGGAGCCGCTGGGTGCCGCCGCCGCCGGGCAGCAGCCCGAGCTGGACCTCGGGCAGCCCCAACAGGATCCGACCATCGTCGACACAGATCCGGTGGTGACACGCCAGGGTCAGCTCCAGCCCACCGCCCAGGGCGGAGCCGGCGATGGCGGCCACCCAGGGCACGCCCCCCTCCATCCGGCGGTGCAGCCGGTGGAAGACCCCGCACAGCTCCAGGATCTGCCCCGGATCCCGTGCGGCATAGATCATCTCCAGATCCGCCCCCACGCAGAAGTCGCGGTGGCCGCTGGTGAGGATCACCCCCACCAGGCCCTGCAGGCCGTCGAGCCAGTCCAGCGTGTCGGACAGCCCCTGGACGAAGGTCTGGTTGATCTTGTTGGCGCGCCCCTCCATCGCCATCGTGAGCACGGCCACGCCGCTGCCCTCGTCGAACGCCGCCCGGAAGCTCTCGTTGCTCAGCGTTGCCATGATCAAACCCGCTCGATGATGGTGGCGATGCCCATCCCGCCCCCGATGCACAAGGTGGTCAGGCCGGTGCTCAGATCCCGGGCCTCGAGCTCGTCGAGCAGCGTGCCCAGCAGCATCGCACCGGTGGCCCCCAGGGGGTGACCGAACGCGATCGCGCCGCCGTTGACGTTGATCTTGTCGTGGGGGACCCCAAGATCCTCCATGAACGCCATCGGCACACAGGCGAACGCCTCGTTGACCTCGAACAGATCGATGTCGGACACCGTCATCCCGGCCCGCTGTAGCGCCCGCTGGCTGGCGGGCATCGGCCCGTACAGCATGATGATCGGCTCGGTGCTGGCGAGGCCCACGCTCCGGATCCGGGCCCGGGGCCGGATCCCCAGGCGCTCCCCCGCGGCCTCACTGCCGACCACCACCGCGGCGGCGCCGTCGACGATGCCCGAGCTGTTGCCCGCGTGGTGCACGTGATCGATGCGATCCACCTGCGGATAGGTCTTGCGGACCAACGCGTCGAGGCCAAACTGAGCGCCCAACATCGCGAAGCTCGCCTTGAGCTGCGACAGGCTCTCAGCGGTGGTGTCCGGCCTTGGGTGCTCGTCGACCTGCAGCACCGGCAGGCCGTTGAGATCCCGCACCGGCACCAGGCTGCGATCGAACGCGCCCCGCGCGACCGCAGCGCTCGCCCTCGCCTGGCTCTCCGCCGCGAACCGATCGACGTCGGCGCGGGAGAGCCCGCGCAGCGTGGCGATCAGATCGGCTGAGATCCCCTGGGGGACGCTGCCCACCTTCCACTGGAAGTCTGGATCGAACATCGCCCCACCGTCGGCCCCCATCGGGACCCGGGACATGCTCTCGACCCCGCCCGCGACAACCAGATCCGCGAACCCAGCCGCGACGTTGGCCGCGGCCTGGTTGATCGCCTCGAGGCCGGAGCCACAGAACCGGTTCAGGGTCACGCCCGGGCCCTCGAGCCCGCCCCAGGCCGTCAGCGCGGCGAGGCGCGCGACACAGGTGCCCTGCTCCAGCGCCTGAGTCACACAGCCCACGATCACGTCGTCGACCATGGCAGGCTCGAAGCCGACCCGCTCCCTCGCCGCGACCAGCACCTGCGACAGCAGATCGATCGGCCGCACGGTGTACAGCGCCCCCGACGCCTTGCCCCGCCCCCGCGGGGTGCGGCACGCGTCGTAGATGTAGGCTTCACCCAAGAAGACCTCCCTTCACGTCCATGCTTGGTTCGACGGACACATAGCATGCTTATTATGAGCATGCTCACCATGAGCATGCTCAGGATCCCCGCGCTCCCTGGATCCGCTGCCCGAGCTTGTTCCGGAGGATCCCATGGGCCGACCCGATCTCGCGCTCCGACGGCTGCAGACCCAGGCTCTGCTCGATCTCGGGCGGGTCCGACAGGCGTCCGAGCGCAGGGTCGAGGCCCTGCTGCGCCAGGCCGATCTCCAGGACGTCACCCCGGCTCAGGCCAACGCCCTGTTGGCGCTGGTCAACGCCCGCCAGCCGCTGACGGCGGCGCGCCTCGCCCAGCAGCTGGCGCTGTCCGAGGTCACCGTGGGCCGCTTCGTGCGCTCCCTGGTGGACGCCGGCTGGATCGAGCGCTCGCGGGATCCATGCGACAGCCGGGCCTGGCTGCTGCGGCCCACCGCCAAGGCCCGAGCCGCGCTACCCCGCTACATCCAGGTCAGCAACCAGCTCCTCGACGAGGTCTTTGCCGGCTTCGATCGTGACGCGATCGTGCACATCACCGAGACCCTGGCGGTCCTCCGGAGGAACCTCGATCCGGACTGATCGGAGACAACGGACTATGCTCGGGGGAGGCTGGGAGGACCACGTGGCGCTGTGGATGTACCTCGGAGGGTGCGGGGGGCCGTCGAGCCCACCACCACCCCCGCCACCCCCTGTCGTGCTCCCCGAGCCGCCCCCCGCCCCCTCCTCCACCAGGGTCCCCGATCCAACGTCGGAGTGGATGTTGTCCCTCGCGTCGGGTGCCCGTCCACCGACCGAGCTCCTCGATCCACAGCGGGGCTTCACCCTGGTGGAGGTGTTCCCCGATCCAGACGATCCAGAGGCGAACGCCCAGGGCCAGGTCCGGCGCGCCGAGCGCCTGTGTGGAGACGAAGCCGGCGCCAGGCTGGAGCGCCTCCAGGCGGATCTGGCCGCCCGCTCCGGCGGAGGCCAGGACGACGTCTTCCACTGCTCGGGGCCGGTCTGCACCCACCCACCCCGCACCCCCGACGATCTCAGCGGCAGCTATGCGTTCCAGGCCCCCGATGATCACCTCGTGCTGGAGCTGGTCGTCCGCATCGGGGGGATCCCGCGCTCCCCCCACGCCCAGCAGGAGATCGAGGCCTGGGTCGACGCCCGGATCGACGAGCTCGACGGCCAGCCCTGCCCAGGCTCGAGGCTGGCCCCCCCCGCTGACATCCCCGATGGCCCCTCTGGAGAGGGCTCCGACGAGGGCTCCGACGCGCTCCCCCCCGACGAGGAGCCCCCGCCCCTTTGAGGGCCCCCCGAGCCCCCGGGCGGGCCCCTGGGGCCGGCGGCAGCGCTCAAGACCTAGCCCTGTTGCACCCCTGAGAACCCCCCAGCCCCGGGCAGGCCTCCCGGGCCCCGGGTGACCGGATCAGAGGTGGGTGGGCCGGGCCGGGGGCAGAGACCAGCGGGGCCGCCGGCCCAGGACCTCAGCACCAGAGGACAGCCCCGCCGTCCGGCCCAAGGCGGGGGCCGTGACGACGGCGCACAGGGGCCCGGGCACGACGGGCGCGGTGACGATCTCCATGATCCCCTCCGCGCGATCCAACGCGGCGCAGCCGGTCGTCACCACGCGTCGCGGCCGGTCGCAGCCGGACCCCTGTCGTGGAGGGCTACCGACCGAAGCTCAGATCGTCGGGGAGCTCGGGGACCGGCTCGTAGCGGACCTCGAGCAGCTCGATCTCCCGCAGCCCCCCGGGGGCCCGGAACTGTGCGACGTCGCCGGGCGCCCTGCCCATCAGGGCCCGGGCCAGGGGCGAGCGCCACGACAGGATCCCGGCCGCGATGTCGACCTCGTCCTCGCCATAGATCCGCCAGGTCTTCACCTCGCCTGCCTCGTCCTCCACCACCACCGTGGCTCCGAAGCGCACGATCTCGCCGGACAGGGTGATCGGATCCACCATCCGCGCCTTCTCAAGGCGCTTGACCAAGAACCGCCGGCGCCGATCGATCTCCCGCAGGCGCTTCTTGCCGTAGATGTACTCGGCGTTCTCGCTGCGATCCCCCAGCGAGGCGGCGTAGGAGACCTCGGCGACCACCTTGGGGCGCTCCTCGTGGTCGAGCCACAGCAGCTCCCGCCGCATGCGCTCCAGCCCATACGGCGTGATGTAGTTCGGGGGCTCGCTCATCCGATGATCCTACAGGCCGTGGCTCGCCGGAGCCCAGCCCCTGGCTAGAGCTTCGCGTCTTGCAGGTTCCAGGTGATGTGCTTGTCGGGGATCGGCGCGATCACCTCGGACTTCCAGGCCGCGCCGTCCCAGACGAAGCGCCGCAGCAGCCGGTAGTCGGGCTTCTCGGACGCCGCATAGATCTCGAGGGTGCCGTCTCCGTCGAGATCCGCGACGTGGGTGGCGTGCTCGAAGCCTCCGGACTCCTTGAGGATCAGGCTGGGGGTGAAGCCCTTGTCGCCACCCTTGAGCAGCCACAGCCCCGAGTCCATGCCCGCGGCCACCAGATCCTTCTCGCCATCGTGATCGACGTCGCCGGCCACGAGGAAGCGGCACTGCTTCTCTCCCGGCAGCGACGCGATCTCCTTCTCGGTGTAGCTGCCGCCGTCGTAGACCATCTGCACGATCTGCGCTGGATCCTTGAGGGTCTTCGCCCCGTCTTCCTTCACCACGTGGCCCTCCTTGGCCACGTACAGCTCCGGGGTCCCGTCTCCGTCGAGATCCGAGACCAGGATCTCCTTGGCGTGGGACTCGTCCCAGTGGACCACCCCGCTGCGCTTGTAGGTCCCGTCCTCCTGATGATCGTAGCGCACCACCCCGCCGGGCTGGGAGACCCCGCTGGCCTTGTTGCGCTCGGACGGCGTCACATAGAACTCGAGCTTGCCGTCGCCGTCGACGTCTCCGATCTCCACCTCGTGGACAAAGGTGTCGGGCGTCTTGTCCATCTCCTGAAAAGTCCAGGTTTTATCTTCATTTTCGTCTCCAACCGCCACCACGCCCATGTCGTGGGTCGCGATCACGATCTCCTCGCTCCCGTCACCGTCGACGTCGCCGATCTCGATGTCCCGCAGGCGATCGAACTTTCCGCCGAAGGAGGCCTCCCAGAGGGTGGTGGAAATCCAGGTGCCGTCGTCGCCGCGGGTCCAGTGCTTGAGCATCGCCTTCTGGGCCCCGATCGTCAGGAAGCCGTCACGCCAGGGCATGCCCTTGTGCCACACGTTGGAGTCTGGATCCTCGACCACCTCGGGGAACCAATCCTTGCCGTCGGTCCGGTACAGCACGGCCTTGGCCGGGCCGGGCTTGCCCCCTGGGAACTGGGCCTGAGTCATGATCAGCGTGGGGAGCGGCCCGGTGGGGGCAGCGGGCGGAGGCGCGGGCGCGGGCGCGGGCGCGGGCGCGGGCTCCGGGTCCGGGGTCTCGGACACAGACTCCCCGCTGCAGCCAGCGATCCCCCCGATCAGACCCAGGGCACCTATCAAGACGCTCCCCACCACCGCGCCACACCATCCGCTCAGTGCGCTCATCTCGACCTCCAAGGACCTCTGGGGACCGTCCGTGACCCATCCGTAGCAGTCCGTCAAGGTCAGACCGGCTACCTTGCCCCCGATGAGCGAGATCCGTCCACCCCTCGCCCGGCGTGCGCTCCCCTGGGTGCTCGGTGCGGCGTTTCTGGTCGCTATCCTCATCGCGATCTACTCCATGATCGGGATGCGGGAGCTCGCCATCGACCACGAGCGGGATCGCCTGCAGGCCTTTGTCGTCGATCAGATCGCGTCCTGGGAGGACGCCCTGCTCAACGATCTGGGCGATCAGCTCGAGGCCGCGGCCCTGGTGCCCGAGCAGGCGAGGCTGCGCCAGGCGCGCCTGCGCAAG
>DRPG01000300.1 GCA_011376105.1 Deltaproteobacteria bacterium | reverse complement strand
TCGAGGGCTCCATAGAGCCCAGACAAGATCGCGCTCAGTCGCGCTTGACGTAGGGGAGCAGCGCGACCTGTCGAGCGCGCTTGATCGCCCGTGCGATCTGGCGCTGCTGCTTGGCGGTCAGCCCCGTGGCCCGGCGCGGCAGGATCTTGCCACGCTCCGTGAGGAAGCGCTGCAGCTTGCGGATATCTTTGTAATCGACGGTTTCGCCAGGCTGGAGAGGCGAGCTCTTGCGACGCGACATGGACGATGTTCCCGAGTGAAGGTTGAGGGCTGTCAGCGCCCACAGCGAGCGCGCTTAACCGAACGAGCTCGCCGGGGCACACCCGGGCCGGAAAACCTTAAAGCGCCGGGCGGACGATCCAGATCTGCTGTCGCTCGGGCTCCCCCTGCACCACCCCGAGCAGCCCGTCGGAGCTCGGGGTCAGCGCCGAGGCGCGGCCGGGGGGGGACAGCACCAGCTGCCACACCTGCGCCCCGTCGGAGGCATCGAACGCCTGCAGCGGGCCCCCGCCGACGAGCAGCTGTGCGCCGTCCAGCGACCAGGCGAGGCTGTCGATCTCGGGGGGGAGCCCGAGCGGAGCCCGGAACACCGGCCGGCCGTCCGCGCTGTAGCGGTGCAGGTTGCCTGCGTCGTCGATGACCGCGAACGCCAGGCCGATCGCGTCGGTCGCCACCGCCCGGGGCGTCCGGGCGGGCCCCAGGTTTGGCTTGGGTCGGGGGGTCCCGTCGCCGGCAAAGGGGAACACCTCGTCGCCGACCACCACGAACCCCTCGGCCCCGACCACCAGCGACCGGGCACCGGGGATCGCGAAGGTGCTCGGCCCCCTGCCGAAGCGGGGCCCGATCCGGACACGCCCACCCTCGAGCAGCACCACCCAGGCGCCATCGGCGAGGCGCCCAGCCCCCAGGGCCCGGGCGGTGGAGGGCCGGCGGAGCAGCGGCCGCCCCGACGCGTCCCACTCCATGACCTGGCCCTCGGCCCCAACAGCCCACACACCCCCGGCGCCCCCACCGACGGCCAGGGGCCGGCAGGGCGCAGGACAGCCCGGGATCACCACCGAGAAGCGCTCGGTGCCGTCGGCGGCGAGGCGCGACAGCGTGCCGTCCTCGCGTGCCACGAGCCAGTCCCCGAGATCGGCCGAGGCCAGGGCCGAGACCCGGGGACCCCCCGCAGGCGCCAGCGCCTCGAGCCTGTCGGACGCCACGGGGCGCCAGCGCTGCACCTGATCCGTGCTGGCGATCCACAGCACCTCGTCCTCGGTGAAGGCGGCGTCCACGACGTCGGCACCGACACACAGCTGAGTGCCCTGGACACAGCCGTCGATCATCAACCACCGATCCTGGGGGTGGGCCGCGGTGCTCTGGCTCCCCTCGCTGCCCGCCACCACCTCCACCGCCTCGAAGGTGATCGGATCCCAGGCCCGGACCGTGCCCGCCTGCTCGCGGGTCCACAGCAGGCTCGAGGTCCAGCGAAACCACACCGCGGGCTGGGTGTCGAACCCACCCCGGATCTTGCCCCGGGACACGTCCAGCAACAGGTTTCCGCCCTCGATCCCGGCGATGAGCTTCCGGCCGTCGGGGTGGAACGCCACGGACGAGGCGGGCCCGGGACGGCTCCACAGCTGCTCGCCGTCGGCGGCCCGGTGCACCGAGACGCCCTCGGCGGTGGCCACCGCGAACAGCGCAGCATCAGGCGACAGCGCCAGATCCACCAGCGCCTCGAAGCCCCCCAGGCGCAGCAGCTCCCGCCCGCCTGGATCGTGCACCGTGACGCCTCCACCGTGCCCCAACAGCAGCCAGCCCTTGGAGCTGACATCGACCGCGGTGATCTCGCTGCCCTCGATCTCGATCGCCGGGGCGGGGCCCGCCAGAGGCACCACGGCGGCGCCGGTGTTTGCGACGAGGACCGTGCCGTCGAGGCTCAAGATCAGCTG
>DRPG01000299.1 GCA_011376105.1 Deltaproteobacteria bacterium | reverse complement strand
GGTCTGCACCACCGCCAGCGCTCCCGTCAGCTGGGCCCGCCGCAGCAGCAGGGTCTGGCGCTCGAGCCACTCCTGGGGGATCTCCTCCATGTCCTGGGGCAGGAACCGCGCGCCCCGGGGGATCCGACGCTCCCGCCGGACGAACCGCAGCGGGTGGAGGTGGGCGAGATCGTCAGCGAAGGCCTGCTGCTGCCGGTGGGCGGAGGCCAACACGTCGACCACCTGGCGCTCCACCGCCTCCTGGCTCGAGGCCCCCAGACCCGCCAGGTGGGTGTGCATGCGGGAGGCCTCAGACCCGACGAAGTCCGCGTCTAGGCTGCCGAGGTAGGCCCGGTGCCGGATCGCCGCCAGGCTGTCCTTGAGGATGTTGAAGAAGTGACCGAGATCCTGGGACAGGGCACGGGTCTGGCCTGCGGCGTCGTACAGGGCACCATAAGCAAGTTGTAGACTGGCGAACGAGAGATAGTAGCGCGCCAGGGCCCGGGCCCTGACCGTGTAGCGGACGGGCCCGCGCAGCAGGGTCGCCACCAGCCTGCGGCGGGCCTTGTGGCGCCGCAGCCAGCCCGGATCGTCGGAGCAGGCCTCGAAGTCAGCCGGATCCCGGGCCACCTCGATGCGGAGCGGCAGCGCCTCCTCCAGATCGAACAGCCCCTCCAGCAGCCGATCGATCCCCCGCTCCACGCCGGCGTGGCTGTGGACCAGCTCTCCCTTGATCGAGGCACCGATCAGCTCCCCCACCCGGACCAGCAGGGCCTCGGGGACCCGCCGCAGGGTCCGGTCCCGGTACGCCGTCGACGCAGCCAGCGCGCGCTCCAGCTCGGCGTACTGCGCCGCCACCACCTCGTCGATCTGCTCGATCAGCGCGCCGTAGGGTGCGTGCATGCTCGTCAGGCAGCCCTCGCAGAAGGATCGGATCAGCGCGCTGTGCTCCCGGGCGAACCGACGGCTGGGCTCGGCCAGCTCCGGGCTCTCCGGCAGGCGCAGGCGCTCGGGGTGGACCCGGCCCGGCTCTAGGTCGTCGGTCCGCTCCCGCTGCACCGGCGCGGGCACCATGGACTCCAGCCCGGCGCCGAACTGGGACGACGCCCGGACCAGCAGGACGCTGCCGATCCGCCTAGACAGCGCATCGAGCTCCTCCACCACCCCTGGATCCACCCCCCCGTTGGGCAGGCCGATCACCGTCAGATCCGCACCCGCGGAGTGCTGGGCGATCCAGTCTGCGTGGGGTCGACCCTCCACGTGGGTGTCCACCACCCGGACCCGGGCCTCGACCCGGGCGTCCTCCAGCGCCCGCACCGTGGCCTTGTGCAGGCTATCGGTCCGGCGAGGATCATCATTGATCAGAAAAAACCTAAGCTCTGCCCTCCTCCACTCCTCGGCGGAGGTGATGAAACGCACCAGCGCCAGGTTCAGGGGCAGCGAGCCCGCCGCTGCGCTCCACCACAGATCGATCCGGGAGCGGGCGCCAAAGATCCGATCTGGATCGTAGGCGACCCCCAGGAGGTTGAAGTCGAGCTCGGCCAGCAGGCGCAGGAAGCTCGAGAACGGCGCGGGCTGCTTGGCGTGCTCGTGCCAGTCGAGCAGGACCGTGTTCGGCTCCAGACCCGGGAAGCCATGGAAGCGGCAGATCGCCCCCATGGTGTCGTAGGGGTTGGTGCCCACCGAGCCCACGTCGCGGCGGAACAGGCCCTGTTGGTGCTCCTCGCTGCGGCGCTCCACCCCCGGCGGGGGCGCGCCGCCGTTGAGGAGGAACTCGGTGGCCACGCCACGGTGACGCGTCAGGGCGTGACCGAAGTCGAGCAGGGCCTGACGGGAGGCGTCCTGGCGGTGGGCGAACAGCAGGATGTTCGGGCGCCAGTTGCGCTGGTGCAGCGGCTCCTGGGTCAGCCGATGCAGCCCCATCCGCACCACGGAGGACCAGACCCCCAGCAGGGTGTCGCCGGTCTCGAGCTGGAGCTCCCGGCGCTTGAGCACGAAGAACAGGCCCGACATCACCGAGACCGCGCCGAGCATGGCCCCCAGATCGAGCCACACCATCAAGATGGCGCAGGCGGACGCACCGATCACCGGCACCCACACCGGGATCTTGAACTCGGGCCGGAAGTCGGGGCTGGCGATCATCTCGAAGCTGGCCGACAGGTTGAGGAACCCGTAGGTCGTGATGAAGAACACCGAGACGATCCGGGCGATCGCATCGAGCTCTCCGATCAAGATCCCCATCTCCCCGATCAGGAAGGCGAGCACCAGTGCATATCGAGGCTCGTTGGAGCGCCCATGGCCGATCCCGAACACCCTGGGGGTGATGTGATCGAGGGACAGCGCCTGGAGGATCCGGGGCGCGCCGAGGATGCTGCCCAGGGCCGAGCTAAGCGTAGCCCCCCAGATCCCCGCGATCACCGCGTCGCTCGACCAGGCGATGTCGACCAGCACCGTGTCGTTGCCCACCAGCTCGGACACCGGGATCCGGAGCGCCATGAACGCAGCCAGCCCCAGGTACACGATCATCCCCACCGCGATCGCGGCCACGGTGCCCAGCGGGATCGCGCGCCGGGGATCGCGGAGATCGCCGGACATGTTCACCCCGGCGGTGAAGCCGGTGACCGCGGGGAAGAAGATGCCGAACAGCGCGGTCGCGGGCCGCCCCCCTGGATCCGGCAGGAGGTGGGGGACCTCGGGCAGCACCTCGGCCCGACCCAGCAGGATCGACGCCAACGACGCGACGATCAAGATCAGGATCAGGTACTGAGCGCGGATCGCCAGGGAGGTGCTCACCAGGGTGATGAAGGTGAGGATCAGCAAGGTGATCGTTCCACAGCTCCTGATCATCGCCGGGGTCTTCTCGATCTCCCGAAAGTCCAGGAAGCTCTCTGAGAACCCTATGATGTACAGGCTGATGCTGAACGACAGCCCCACGAACAAGGCGATCCCCAGCGTGCCCCCGATGGCCAGCCCCATGCTGCGGGACACGATATAGTAGGCTCCGCCGGCCTCGACCCGCTTGTCCGTCGCGATCGACGAGACCGACAGCCCAGTGGTGACCGAGATCAGGTGGGCCGCGAGGATGATCCCCGCGGACAGGTACAGCCCCCCCTCCCCCACGATCCGGGGCAGGATCAGGTACATGACCACCCCCAGGATCGTCAGGACAGAGGGGGTGAACACCCCACCAAAGGTGCCGAACTTGTTCCCGGTCGCCAGTCGGACCTCCCACGAAGCCCCTCCATTATCCGTGAGGAGGGATCCGGGGCGGGGGTGCGATCACTGCGATGGAGCTACACAGCGATCAGCTACCAATGGATCGTCCAGGTCAGCAGCCCCGAGGTCAGGGCACCTGTGGCCAGGCCCACGGCGAGGGAAGCCGAGGTGTTGGCCAGCACGGCGCGCCCCTCGATCTCCTCGTAGTCGACGCTGCCGAGCTGACCCCTGGCCAGGATCGCGAGGGTCATCGAGGCGGCGGCGCCGGCCGCCATGGTGGACGACACGGTGGTGCCCACGGCACGGATGCGCCTGCGGCGTTGATCCCGGGCGGTGGGATCGAGCGCGTCCCAGTCCAGCTGGGGGACGGTGGCCTCGGTGTAGTGGTAGGCAGAGTGCACCACCTCGGACGAGCCCCCGAGGCCCTGGAGCAAGAAGCCCCGGAAGCGCGGCACGTCGTCGCGGAGGGCGCCATCCACCACCCAGCCCCCCGGGGGGTGGCGCTCGAGGACGATCCGCTCATCGCTGGTGGCGCCGGCCTCTTCGTACAGCCGCCACATCGGGTGAGACTCCGGCCAGCGCAGCGGCTCGGGACGCACCATGGGATCGAGCACCCGGACCGCAGCCCAGGATCGCACGCTCCCGGCCTCGTCTCCCTCGTAGAACGCGATCAGGGCCTTGGCGCGGTGGACCTCGACCGCGACCCTGGGGGACAGCGGCTCGGTGAGGCAGCTCACGGCGAAGTCCATCGCGGTGGCGGCCTCGACCAGGGCTGCACCGTCGGCCCGGTCGTAGGCGCCGAGGACCTGCCTCGACTGTGCCTCAGCGAGGGCTTCAGGATCTTCCGGACAGGTGCTGGTGCTGGTGCTGGCGCAGGCCACAGACGACAACAAGGCAACAAACCACATGATCTTCTCCTCACCGGTCCCCAGGGGGGATGAGCTGGGCAAGTAGCCCGGCTCATCCTAGGGCGCGCGGAAGTCTGCCCCCGTTCCCCAACGCGCTGACCCTCAGCGCCAGATCATGCGCTCCCTTGCCCCTGCGGTCGGCCTGTTCCAGCGCTGCCGGCGACGCCACGATAGGAGAGCAGACCCCGAGGAACAGCCGATGCTCCGACGCGGCATCCCCCTCTCAGCGCTGATCACCAGCACGATGTTGGTGTTGATCGTCGCGACCACCGGCGTGGTCGGCTGGTCGGGCTTCATCGGGGCCCGCCAGTCGGTCGACGATCTGTGGCGCCAGCTGGCCGACAGCATCGCCCACCGCACCACGTCGGAGACCCTGCGCTTCCTCGAAGACGCCGAGCCCCACACCCTGATCAGCGCTGATCTGATCGAGCTGGGGGTGCTCGATCCCAGCGACCCCGAGCCGTTCCTCGCCTACCTCGAGCGCGCGAGCGACGCTTACCCCGCGTTCACCTGGGTCTCCTACGGTGATCAGCGCACCGGCACCTTCCTCGGGGTGTACCGCACCGAGCCCGGCCAACCCCTCCAGCGCACGATCCGCAGCCAGATCGACGCGCACACCACCCACTACATCATCGAGCAGCGGACCGAGGCGGGCTGGCTGCACCTCGAGGATCACCAGGGGGTCCGACACTACGATCCCCGGAAGCGACCTTGGTACATTGCGGTGGTCGATCGGGGCCGCCGGGAGGGGGCGTGGGTCGGTCCCTACCTGTTCCACTCCCGGGAGCAGCCCGGCGTCACCTACTCCATGCCGGTGCGGGATCCCGTCGATGATCGGCTCGTCGGGGTGATCTGCGTCGACTTTGAGATGGCGCCGCTGTCGCGGTACCTCGCGAAGCTCAGGGTGGGCCGGACCGGCCGGGCCTATGTGCTCACCCTCGATGGGCTGGTCGTGGGCCACCCCCAGGGCCAGCTGGTGCAGATGACCTCGAACGGGCCAGACTTCTGGTCCGCCGCCGAGCACCCCGATCCAATGCTGGCGCAGGCCTTCGAGGCATGGAAGCAGCGCACCGATCCCTGGGAGCCCTTCGCCTTTGGCGACTACCTCGCGGTCGCCACCTCCTTCCCGGAGGACTCCCACGTCCCGTGGGTGGTGCTGATCGTGGTCCCGAGCGACGATCTGCTGGGGCACGCAGCCGAGCAGGCCCTGCGCTCAGCGATCTTCGGGATCCTCGCCATGGTCCTGGCGGTCGGCCTCGGGCTGCTCCTGTCCCGGACGGTGGCGCGCTCGGTCGACAACCTCCGTGGGGAGCTGCTGCGGATCTCCAGGCTCGATCTGTTCGGCGATCCCGACCTAAGCTCGGCCATCCGCGAGCTCAACGACATGGGTCAGGCCACCGTGGTGATGAAGCAGGGCCTGCGTGCCTTCGCCCGCTATGTGCCCCACCAGCTCGTGCGGCAGCTCCTCGAGTCGGGTCAGGAGGCGAGGCTGGGGGCCGAGCGGCGGGAGCTGTCGGTGCTGTTCTCCGACATCGCCGGCTTCACCACCGTGGTGGAGTCCACCCCGCCCGATCGGATCCTGTCGGCCCTGGGCGCCTACCTCGACGGGATGAACCGGGCGATCGGCGAGCACCGGGGCACGGTCTGCCAGTACCTCGGGGACGGGATCATGGCGTTCTGGGGCGCCCCCGAGCACCTGCTCGATCACGCTGAGCGCACCTGCCGCGGGGCGTTGGCGATGCAGGCCCACGCGGACGCACTGCTGGAGCGCTCCAGATCCGGGCAGGCGCCTCCGCTGCCCACCCGGATCGGGATCGACACCGGCGACGTGATGGTGGGCAACATCGGCGCCCACGAGCGCTTCAACTATGGGATCCTCGGCGACACCGTGAACACCGCCGCGCGGCTCGAGGGGCTCAACAAGACCTACGGCACCTCGATCATCGCCGGGGAGCGCACCGTCGAGCTGGCCGGTGAGGCGATCCTGTTCCGGCCCCTTGATCGGGTGCTGCTCAAGGGCAAGCGTCGGCCGGTGCTGGTCTACGAGGTGGTCTGTGCCCGCCAGGACGCCTCGGAGGCCACCCTCGGGGCGCTCGCGACCTGGAGCGAGGCCCTGACGATCTACTTCAGCGGCGCGTTCGCCGAAGCCCTCGACGCGTTCACCCGGTTCCTGCGGGCTCGCCCCGGCGACGGGCCCGCGCAGGTGATGATCGCCCGCTGCGAGGCCTACCTGCACGATCCCCCCTCCGACTGGGACGGCGTCCACGTCCTGACCGACAAGTAGGAGCGAGATGCGTAGCCCCCGGGGTCACCCCCTCCTCGCGAGCCTGATCGACCTCATCATGCGGCCGCTCGAGCCCCTGCGGGACAAGATCGTGCCCGGGGCCCGGGGTCGGGTCCTGGAGGTGGGCGTCGGCACCGGCCTCAACCTGCCCCGCTATCGCCCTGATCAGCTCCAGCACCTCGTCGCCATCGAGCCCGATCCCCACATGCGCAGGCGTGCACAGGCGCGGCTGGCGCAGCTCCCCGAGCTCCCCCTCGAGCTGCTCGACTGCGGCGCCGAGGCGCTGCCCTTCGAGGACGCCAGCTTCGATGAGGCGGTGATCACCTTCACCCTGTGCACGATCCCCGACGTCCACGCAGCCCTCGACGAGCTCCACCGGGTCCTGGTGCCT
This sequence comes from Deltaproteobacteria bacterium, assembly GCA_011376105.1. Classification (GTDB taxonomy): domain Bacteria; phylum Myxococcota_A; class UBA796; order UBA796; genus DRPG01. The sequence goes on along the minus strand of DRPG01000299.1, from coordinate 2,265 downwards.
GGTGGCTTGCTGCGCTTCGCCGAGCACACCCGGAGCGACTCCGCCGCGACGGCCTGGCTCCAGGCCACGATCAACCCGGTGTACACTCGGCTGGCGGGGGGCTGCAACCTCCACCGCGATCCCGTGGGCCTGCTCGAAGAACATGGCTTCGTCATCGAAGCCCTTCACCCCCACGGACGTCGACCCCTCAACCTGCTCCCGGTCTATCGGGGGATCGCCCGGAGGCCGTGAGGCCACGATCCCGGGCACCGCACGACCAGACCCCGGGCCCAGGGCCCAGGGTCTCCCCACCGGATCGCTCCCACGCCAACGCCCTCACCAAGAGAGAGACCATGCAAACCAAGACGCTGCTCGGCCTCGTGCTGTTGACCCTCACCACCGGATGCGCCAAGAAGACTGAGGTCGAGGCGCCCACCCCCGATCCTGCCCCCGCCCCCGCCCCTGCCCCCGATCCGGCCCCCGCCGAGCCCCAATTTGGCCCCACCCTCGACGCGGTGCTGTTCGAGACCGGCGGCAGCGTCATCGCGGCCAACCAGATGGACGTGATCGATGAGGCCGCTGAGGTGCTGGAGAGCAGCGACTGGAGCGTGATCGTCGTCGGTCTGGCCGACGCCGCGGGGGACGCGGAGACCAACAAGCGCCTCTCGAAGGAGCGCGCCGACGCCGTCGCCAACGCGCTGCGCTCAAAGACCTCGGTGTCCCAGGATCGCATCATCTCGATCGGCATCGGAGAGCGCCTCGCCACCGGCGAGAGCCAGTCCGAGCGCAAGGTCGAGCTGGTGTTCTTCCGCGACACAGACCTGCCCTACCGGCAGGTGGTGATCCGCTCGGGTGTGCTCGAGGCGGACTTCCGGGCGAAGCGGGCGACCCGGGGACAGTAGCCCCGGGGCCGATCCCGGACGCCGACGCCGAGAGACCCCGCTCGACGCCGCGGTCCGCCCTGCGCTCGGTCAGCGCCGCGGTCCGCCCTGCGCTCGGTCAGCGCCGCGGTCCGCCCTGCGCTCGGTCAGCGCCGCGGTCCGCTGGGCGCAGGGCGCTCCTGGAGCTCAGGCGCCCTCGGCCAGGCCCGAGCGCCCCCACGATCAGGGACACTCAGCTCCAGCCCGGCCCCGGGCGCAGTCACACTCGGGCCCGCTCTTGTTTCCCCGTGCACAGTCACAGATCAGGCCCTCGAGGTAGCCCAGCTGACACAGGCTCAGGATCTCCTCATCGGTCTGCTCGGCCCGGGCCACCTGCTGGACCTCGACGCCGAGGCTCGGGAGCCCAAGCTCCAGGCTGATCTGCAACAGCTCCTGCTCAAGGGCTGAGACCTTCTCGGGCTGCTCGGAGGCGAGATCGCGATCCTCCCCCAGCTCTAGGTGGAACAGGAAGGTGCCGTCTTCGGAGTGCTGGACCAGCTTGTAGGGGCCAGAGCGGTAGGTGCGGTAGCGTCCCCGGGGGTTGACCAGGGGCCCCACGCCGTTGGTGGTGCCCGGCTCGAACTGCTCGACGAGCAGGTGTTTCTCGTAGCGCTCTGCGATCACGGGCTTGCCTGCCTCAGGATCGTCCAGCGCCTCCATCAGGTTGCCCACCAGCACGGTCTCGGGCGTCTCGACGCCCGCGAGCGCGGTGACGGTGGCCAGCGCCCCGGTGGTGGAGATCGGGTGGCTCACCACCTCCCCGGCGGGGACCTTGGGTGGGTAGCGCACCACCATCGGCACGCGGAGATCCTCCTCCACCACCGCCGCGAGGTGCCCGAACGCCCTGTGCTCGCCCACCACCTCGCCGTGATCGGCCAGCACCACCACCACCGTGTCGTCCAGCAGCCCCCTGCCCCGCCACACGTCGAGGACCCGACCCACCAGGGCGTCGGTGTACAGTACGCCGCCGTCGTACATGTCACGGATCGGGCCCTTGATCTTCTCATACTCAGCGTCGGTGATCTGCCTCCCGAACTGGATGCCGACCGCGTACAGGCCGGCCGCCTTCAGCTCCTGGAAGGGGCGATCGTGGAACGCATACAGGTACTCGTCGGGCAGCTGCTCAAACGGGAAGTGGGCCTCGAGGAAGTTGACGAACACAAACGCTGGACGCGCATCGTCGGGTCGCTCGTCCATCCAGCGCTCGATGTTGCCCACGACCGTGCTGCCGCCCTTGTCGTCTACTCCGCCCAGGCCAAGCTGATCGATCATCCGGTACATGAAGGTGAACTGGCGGCCGCCCGAGCCAGAGGACCAGGCCTTGTCGCAGCTGTCGAAGCCCCGGACCAACCCATAGCCCGCGGAG
>DRPG01000298.1 GCA_011376105.1 Deltaproteobacteria bacterium | reverse complement strand
GGTCACCGGCCGCGCCAAGGATCCCGCGAGCATCCACCGCAAGATGGTGGGCCGGGGCCTCGCTGTCCACGAGGTCCCCGATCTGCTCGCGTTCCGGGTGTTGGTGCCGGATCTCAGCACCTGCTATGCCGCGCTGGGGCTGGTCCACGCGAACTTCCCCCCGATCCCCGATCGGATCAAGGACTACATCGCGCGTCCCAAGACCAACGGGTACCAGTCGCTGCACACCACGGTGATCGGCCCCGAGGAGCGCAGGGTCGAGATCCAGTTCCGGACCGAGGAGATGGATCGCGTCGCCGAGGAGGGGATCGCCGCCCACTGGCGCTACAAGGAGGGCCACCTCGCCCTGTCCCCCGAGGACGTGCTCCGGATCGGCCGGATCCGGGAGCTGTTCGAGACGGTGCGCGAGGCGGAGGACGCCACCGAGTTCATGGAGGCGGTCAAGGTCGAGTTCTATGCCGATGAGGTGTTCGTGTTCACCCCGGTGGGCGACGTGCTGCGCTTCCCGGTGGGGGCCACCGCGCTGGACTTTGCCTATGCCGTGCACACCGAGGTCGGCGAGCGCTGCACCGGGGCGAGGGTCAACGGCAAGCTGGTGCCCCTGCGCTACCCGCTGAAGTCCGGCGACTCGGTCGAGATCCTCACCTCCGACAGCCAGCGGCCCAACCAGGGCTGGCTCGACATCGCCCGCACCGGCCGGGCGATCCACAAGATCCGCAGGTTCCTGCGGCACGTCGAGGAGCAGCAGGGGATCCGCCTGGGCCGCGAGATGCTCGAGGCCGAGCTCAAGCGATACGACTGGACCTGGCCCAGGGTCCAGCGCGAGGGGCGGCTCAAGGAGGCGCTCAAGGCCCGGGGTCACAAGGAGCTCGAGTCGTTCCTGGTGGAGGTGGCCCGGGGCCAGGAGGCCCCCGGGCAGATCGTCGCCGATCTGCTGCCCGACGGCGCCTGGGAGGCGCTGCAGGAGGAGCAACGGCAGAACGCCCTGACCTCGTTCCTCAACCGGTTCCGCCGGGCGACCACCTCCCCGGTGCTGATCAGCGGAGAGGACGGGCTGCTGGTCTCGTTCGCCCGCTGCTGCTCCCCGCTTCCCGGAGAGCCTATCGTCGGCTTCATCACCCGGGGTCGGGGGATCACCGTGCACCGCACGGGGTGCGAGCAGCTCGAGAACATGGATCCCGAGCGCCGGATCCCGGTGGAGTGGGATCAGCAGTCCGCGGTCAAGCACAGCGGCGAGATCCAGATCTTCTGCACCAACCGCCCCGGGATGCTCGCCTGCATCAGCAAGATCTGCGAGCAGAATGGGGTGAACATCAACCGGGTCGAGGCCAAGACCGAGGCCAACTACCCCGCGCTGGTCACCCTGGAGCTGACCCTGCGCGACGTGCACGAGCTGACCCGCCTGATCCGCAACATCGAGAAGCTGCCGGGGGTCGAGGCGGTGCAGCGCACCTTGGGGTGAGCCCGGGTGAGCCGGGTGAGCTCACGGCGTCGGGTCGAACCACCAGGGGGCCTCTCCCTCGGGAAGATCGATGTGTACCCTTCGATCTTCAACGGTGAGTCGCCCCTCCACCGCCCAGCGCAGCGCCGCGGGGTAGATCGTGTGCTCCATCCGTAGGATCCGCTGCTGGAGGTTGTGCTCGGTGTCTCCCTGCAGCACCGGGACCGCGCCCTGGGCCACGATCGGCCCGGTGTCTGTGCCGGCGTCGACCAGGTGCACGGTGCAGCCCGCGATCCGCACGCCGTGGCGGTGAGCCTGGCCCTGGCCGTCGAGGCCGGGGAACGCGGGCAGCAGGGCCGGGTGGATGTTCAAGATCCGGCTGGGGAAGGCATCGAGCATCGGGGGGCCGATCCGCTTCATGAAGCCCGCCAGGCAGACCCACTCGACGTGGTGGGCGCGCAGCTGCTCGACCAGGGCACGATCGAAGCCTCTGCGATCCGGATGATCCCGCTTGAGCACCACGAAGGTGGGGATCTGGGCTGCCCGGGCCCGCTGCAGCGCCCCGGCCCGGGGGCGATCGGCGCCGACGACCACGATCCGGGCGGGGGAGCCCTGGGCGGTCGTCGCCTCGATCAGCGCGGCCAGGTTGGTGCCCCCGCCGCTGGCGAGGACCCCGACGCGGGCCACCTCTGGGAGGGAGCGGGCGCCGGGATCAGACAAGCTCGAGCCCGGGTCGCTCGGTGACCTGCCCCACCACGTGACCCTCGAGCTCGGCGGCGACGGCGCTGGCCTCGTCGTCGGGCACCACCAACACCAGGCCCAGCCCACAGTTGAAGGTGCGCAGCATCTCGGCCTCGGACAGCCCGCCGGTGCGGGACAGCAGGCCAAAGAT
>DRPG01000297.1 GCA_011376105.1 Deltaproteobacteria bacterium | reverse complement strand
GGGCCATGATCACGAGGGCGGCTTTGGCTCCAACGCCTGGGCCGTGGCCGGCACCCACACCGCTGACAAGCGCTCCCTGCTCGCCGGTGACGGCCACCTGCCGCTGTCGATCCCCAGCCTGTTCTACAGCGTGGGGATGGACACCGCTCACCTCGGGGGCGGAGATCTGACCCAGGTGGGCCTGATGATCCCGGGGCTGCCCACGCTGGCGGTGGGCACCAACGGCCAGGTGGCCTGGGGGCAGACCCAGCTGTTCGGCGACATCACGGACTGGTACCGCGAGGAGCTGCAGCTCGACGCTCAGGGGGCCCCCAGCGCCAGCCGCTTCGGGGGGGGCTGGGAGCCCCTGGTGGCGGTGTCCGAGCGCTACGAGATCGCAGACGTGGCCCTGCTCGGCAGCGTCGGCCGCACCGAGGAGGCGCTGCGCTGGGAGACCTTCGACGGCCGTCTGATCACCGAGATCGAGGGGATCGAGGTCGACGCGGGTCAGAGCCCCGGGCTTGGGCAGACCATCGTCTCGGTGATGGGGCAGCCCCTGATCCCGCAGGACATCGACGGAGACGGGATCATCACCGCGATCTCCTTCGATCACACCGGGCTCGACAGCGGCAACCTGGTGGTGGCGAGCGACGCGCTCGGCCGGGCCACCGACGTGCGCGATCTGCAGGAGCAGACACAGCGCCTGGTGGCCTACTCCCAGAACATCATCGCCAGCGACTCGGCCGGAGACGTGCTGTACACCGGGTACCAGGCGGTGCCCTGCCGGGGCTACCTGCCACGGGAGGCCGACGGGAGCTGGGTGGCGGGCGCCGATCCCTCGATGCTGCTGGACGGCACCCGGTATGGAGGCTTCGAGATCCCGCTCGTCGATGGCTTCGTCGACGAGTCGAGGGCCGGCGAGCCCTACCAGTGCCTGGTGCCGTTCGCCGAGTATCCCCAGGTGGTCTCTCCGGCGTCGGGGTACGTGCTGACCGCGAACAACGATCCGGGGAACATCTCGACCGATGGCTCGCTGTTCAACGATCCCCACTACATCGGGGGGCCCTGGCTGGAGGGGTTCCGGGCCCAGCGGATCGACGAGGTGTTGGCGGCCGCCGTCGCCGATCACAGCGCGGACATCGACGCGATGTCCGCGCTGCAGGGGGATCACCGCAGCAACGTGGCCGCGCTGTGGCTGCCCGTCTTCCTGAGCGCCGTCGAGCACGCCCGGTCGCTGGCGCTCGGTCCCGCCCCCGATCCCGACAGCAGCGAGGCTCGGATCGTGGCGGCCTACCTCGCCGAGGAGGCCCGTGTGCTCGAGGTGGAGGCCCGGCTGGAGGCATGGAGGGGCGCCGGCATGCCGGCCCGGGCGGGGATCGAGACCTTCTACCAGTCGGTCGAGCCAGGAGATCCGGAGCACGCGGTCGCGACCATGATCTGGAACACCTGGGTGGGGCTCGCGGTCCAGGGGATCCTCGACGACGAGGCGTGGCCCGATGTCCACCGTCCCACCGGGGACACGGGTCGCACCCGCACCCTCGAGCGCATGTTCTCCGGCCGGGGGCCGGGCAACCCCGAGGGCATGGCCTCCTACAACCCACAGACCCAGGAGTCTGCGTTCTTCGACGATCTGAACACGCCACAGATCGAGACCAGCGACGAGATCCTGATCAGGGCCCTGATCGACGCGCTGGAGCTGCTGTCGGGTCCCCCCACCGGGGACGCCGAGGGCGGGTTCGGCACCGACGACATGGACGCCTGGCTCTGGGGCCTGCGCCACCTGGTGCGGTTCGAGTCCCTGCTGGCGGAAGTGGTGGAGGAGGACGACGCGTTCGGGTTCATCGTGGATCTGTTCAGCATCACGCCCGACACCCTGCCCCTGGCCGAGCCGCTGGGGGCCGGTGATCCCCGCCGGGGCCTGCCCTGGTTCCCCCGACATGGCGATCACCTCAACGTCGACGCGGGCAACACCGGCTTCGGCACGACCGAGTTCACCTATGGCTCCGGCCCGGTGTTCCGCATGGTCATCGCCCTGGGCCCCGACGGGGCCGAGGGGGTCAACATCCTCCCGGGGGGTCAGTCGGGCATCAAGGATTCCCCCTACTGGTCGGATCAGGCGGCCCTGTGGCTGGGCAACGAGACCTGGCCGCTGCACACCACGGTCGAGGACGTGATCGACGCCTCCACCCACCGGGAGACCCTGGTCCCCTGAGCCTGGGCGCAGCGGGCAGCACGGCCGCCGGGGCTGGGTCTGGTTTGCGCCGGGGGTCCATTTTGTGGAGCATGGTCTCGATGACAACCCCACCCGAGATCCAGATCAACGCAGTCACCCTCATCCGCAGGGGCTTCATCGCCCTGATCGGCCTCGAGCTGTGGATGGGGCTCATGGACTTCACGTTCGCGTACATGCGGCTGTCGTCACAGCGGGTCGTCCAGCGGCTGAACAACCTCGCCCGGGAGGACGGCGTGGGCACCTGGTTCGCCTCGTCTCAGGCGCTGCTGGTGGGGCTGGTGCTGTTTGGCCTGGCGAGCCTGTCGTGGCGTCCGGAGCGCAGGGAGGCGCTGGGGTGGGGCCTGCTCGCCTCCTTCTTCACCTATGTGAGCATGGACGACGCCTTGTCGTTCCACGAGCGGGTGGGGGGCGCGCTGCGCAGGGCCACCTACGCCGACGGCGCCGAGTGGTTCCCGAGCTACTCCTGGCAGCTGATGTTCGGGCCCCTGTTCGGGGCGATGGGGTTGTTCATGGTGTGGTTCCTGGCCCGTCGGCTGGCCCCCAACCTCAGGCCCTGGCTCGCCATCGCCCTGAGCTGCTTCGTGCTCGCGGTGGGGCTCGACTTTGTCGAGGGCCTCGACGAGGCCTTTGCCTCCATCGCCGACGTGGTGGGGGTGAGCGAGTACACCGTGAGCCACGGCTCCAAGGTCACCGAGGAGCTGCTGGAGATGGCAGGCACCACCAGCTTCCTCGCGATGTTCTCGCTCCAGCTGGTCGCCAGCCTCGGGGGGCGTCGGATCGTGCTGGCGCCGTAGCTCCCCCCAAGCGATCGCCCCCCTAAGCGATCGCCCCTGCGCTACCTGCAGCCGTCGGTGAGCTCGAAGCTCAGGATGTTGTTGGACTCGTTGCACTCGGCGAACGCGCCGGCGCCGGTGCCGTCGTCGTCGGCCGCGACGATGATGCGCTGGGCGCTGTCCGCGAGCTCCCCCGGCAGGGTGAAGCTCAGCGCTCCGGTGGCCCAGCCCCCCTCGATCCGATCCTCGATCAGGCGGGTCTCGACGAGCTGGCGGACGCCGTCGATCTCGACGTACAGCGCGACCGAGACCGGATCGAGGATCGGGGTCTCGATCCGGTTGACCACCCGCACGGAGAAGATCATCTCCTGGGGGCAGGTCTCCCGGCACACCTCCAGCAGCTCGATGAACAGATCTTCGGTGGGCAGCTCACCGGTGGTCGGGGTGGTGGCGGCGTGCCAGGTGTTGGTGTCGACAAAGCTCGGGACGGCCTCGATCGGCACCGACAGATCGTCTTCGATGTTGGAGATCCCGTAGGCGTGCTGGTTCCAGACCTTGCGGGCCGGGGCCCAGCTGCTGTTGACGTCTCCGTACACCGAGAGCACCGACGAGTAGCCGTTGTGGCAGACGATGATCTCTGCGTCTCCGTCGGCGTCGACGTCTGCGATGACCGGGTAGTCGAACATGGTGTTCGAGGCGTGATCCCGCGTCAGGAAGCTGACCGCGCCGGTGGCGCCGTCGAACACTGTGACCTTGACCTCGTCGATGTGGGCGACCTCGAGCTGGCCGTCCCCCTCGAAGTCGAAGATCGAGGGGCCGGTGGCGCCCGAGAGGTCGGTGACGTCGGCGTTCCACAGGGGGGTGCCGTCGTGGTTCAGGGCCCAGATCTTGTTCTGGCCGGAGAACACGATCTCGGGCCTGCCATCGTTGTCGATGTCGGCCACCGCGGCGGGGGAGAGGCTGGCTCCGGCCGCGAACTCCAGCGGCCCCCACAGCACCGCGCCGTTGGTGTCGTGGGCCCGGATGGTGTTGAAGGTGATCGCGATGAACTCACCCTCGGGATCGTCGTCGAGGTCGACGGGGGAGACCATGCCGTCACCGTGCTCGCTGCCGTCCCACAGCAGGGCGCCGTCGGGGGAGTACACCGCGTTGCCGACGATCACCTCCTCGGTACCGTCGAGATCGATGTCGGTGACCGCGGGGACGCCGGCCTCGAGGCCCCAGCCATAGGAGCCCCGGCCCAGGGTGCCCACGCCCCGGGTCTGGCCCTGGTTGGTGAGGATGACCCGGCCCACGACGATCTCGGGGAAACCATCGTGATCCATGTCTGAGACCGAGACGCTGGTGGCGTAGTCGATGTCGTCCCCGACGAAGTGCTCGGACTCCCACAGGACGTTGCCCTGTGCGTCGTAGGCGACGACGGTGTAGTCTCCGGCGAACAGCAGGGAGTTCTGGTACTCCTTGACCGTGACGATCTCAGGGGAGCCGTCGTTGTCGATGTCGGCGAGGGCGGGCGGTGCGCCATAGCCGAGGTTGGCGGTGTTGACCCGCCACAGCACCCCGCCACCGTTGCCCCGGAGCACCACGAGCTCCCCGGTGCCCAGCAGGCCGCTGACCACGTTGACCACCACATCGGGGACCCCGTCGCCGTCGACGTCACCGACGGCGGGGAGCGACAGGCAGCCGGTCAGCAGGCCCCCCTCCTGGAACTCCCACTCGACGATGGGATCGAAGCCTCCGGGGGGGCGGCTGGGGCAGGACAGGGCTGGATCGAGCACCCTCTCCGGGACCTGTTCGGAGGGGAAGCACTCGCCGGGTGGCTCGAAGGGCTTGGGCTCGTTGTTGAGGTCGTACTCGACGCAGCCGCCGAGCAGGAGAGTCGAGGTCAGTCCGATCGGCAACCGCATGGTTCCTTCCTAGCCTACAGCGCCCAGGGCTAACACATTACGACAAGCTGCTCACCAAGCTCACTTCGGGGATGTGACCCCGGGGCCGGAGCGACCGGGGATCAGCCTGACAGGAGCGGGCTCGGGGCGGGCGCGGCTTGGGCCCCGGGCCCCCCGAGCGTGTGCGCGATCCATGCGAGGCGGCGGGCCGCGTCGATCCCGCCCGGGGATCAGGGCCTGAGCGGCTCGATGTCCTCCCAGCCCAGCGACTCCCGCTCGAGGAGGGTGGTCGCGATCTTGTCGAGCAGCTGCCGGTGTGCGCTCAGATCGGAGGCCGCGCTGCTGGCGGCCTCGGCCAGCCACACCTGCAGCCGGGTCGCGGCGAGCTCCCCCCAGCGGATCCGGGCGGCCTCGGGCAGGGCGTTGAGCCCCAGGGGACCGATCTGCTCGTCGAAGCCCCACCGGCAGATGCTGTGCCAGGCGAGGCCGGTGGCGTGGGCCAGGTCGCTGCTGGCGCCGGACGTCATGCCGTCGCGGCCCGCGACGAGGCGCTCGGCCTCCCGACCCGCCAGGGCGACGATCAGCTCCCCCTTGATCTGCCCCAGGGTGTGCCCGTGGCGGCCCTCTTCGTGGGCTGGGGCGAGGAAGCCCAGGGCCCCGCGCTCGTTGGGCACGATGGTGAGATGATCGATCGTGCGCTCGGGGAACCGCAGCAAAAAGCACAGGGCGTGGCCCGCCTCATGGTAGGCGGTCATGCGGCGATCCTCTTCGTCGAGCACCTTGTCCTTGGCCTCAGCGCCGAAGCGCACCAGCCTGCGCGCGTGGTGTAGATCGGCCTCGGTGATGCTGGCCCGATCCTCGCTGGTCGCGTGGTAGATCGCCTCTCTCACCATGCGATCGAGCTCGGCGGGGCTCGCCCCCCCCGAGGAGCGGGCGAGCCGATCCAGATCCACGGAGCCCTCGGTGGGGACCCCCGAGAGGCGACGAGCGAAGAAGTCCCGGCGGGCCGCGAGGTTGGGCAGATCGAACGGGATGATCTCATCGAAGCGCCCAGGGCGGATCAGGGCCGCGTCGAGCAGGGCTGGGTGGTTGGTGGCGGCGAGCACCAGGCCGGGGTGGGTCCTGGAGTGGGTGCCGTCGAGCTCGGCCAGCAGCTGGTTGAGGACGCTGGTCTCGTGCACCACCCGGGAGGCGTCACGGGCCCGGGCCAGCCCGTCGATCTCGTCGATGAACACGATCGCCGGTGCATACTCCCGCGCCTTGGCGAACAGCTCCCGGATCCGCCCCTCCGACTCGCCCACCCACTTGCTCTTGAGCTCTCCGGCGGACAGGGCGAGGAAGGGCAGGCCTGCTTCCCCGGCCAGGGCCCGGGCCATCAGGGTCTTGCCTGTGCCCGGGGGGCCCGCCAGCAGCAGGCCCCGGGGCGGGGTGGTGCCAAAGGCGGCCAGCCGGGAGGGATCGCGCAGCCCGTCGAGCACGGCCTTCAGGCGCCGCTTGGCGCGCTCGAGCCCCACCACATCGCCGAAGCGGGTGTCGGGGATCCCCCGGAACTGGATCGGAGAGCCTGGATCGGCCGCGCTGTAGGCGACCACCGAGCGGGGCACGCCCACCTCGGCCACCACCACGCCCTCGTCGGGGGACCAGCGGAAGCTCAGATCCCAGCTCACGGTCCGGTGGGAGCGCCGCTCGCGCCGCAGCAGCTTGGCGGAGGCCAGCTCGGCGACGACGACCGAGAGCTGGGCGGTGAAGTCGGTGAGATCCGAGGGGGCCTCGGGGTCGCGGGTGCAGGGGATGAAGCCCCGCGCCCCCCCACGATCGAGGACCGCGCGCAGGACCTGATCGAAGGACTCCCGCTCCTGGGGGTTCTCGCTGAATAGGTAGACCGGCAGCTGAGCCTCGGAGGTGCGCAGCTCCTCCAGGATCCGCAGGGCGGGCACGACCTCTGCGCTGTCGAGCGGGACCCCCAGGGTCAGATCCAGCAGGACCATGTCTGGATCGAAGCGGCGCAGCGCCTCTGAGACCTCGGCCTGCTGGCTCACCCTGTGGACCACCACCTCCGGAGAGATGTGGGCCTCCAGCACGGGGGGCAGGTAGGTGTCCTCGTCGATGAGCAGCAGCCTGATCTCGGCGGGGCGCCGGGCGTCGAGGAACGCGGTGGCGGCCTCGCTCGCGACCACCCGCACGCAGAAGGACTCGGGGCTGACCTCGGCGAGGCGCTCGCGCAGGGCGCCATAGGCCCGCCCGATCACGTCGATGCTCCAGGCCTCGCTGCGGGAGACCACCTTGCGGGCGTCGAGCTGGGGCAGGAGGCTTAGGAGGAACAGCAGCTTGACCTCGGGCTCGAGCACCACCTCGGGCAGATCGATGCCCGAGCGGGACCGGCCCTCGGCGATCTGGCGCCGGATGGCTCGATCGAGCAGCGCCATGTAGTGGCGGGTCTCCAGGGAGCGGAACACCACCGCGCCGCCCTTGGCCAGCCTGCTGACGAACTCCGGCGCCAGCGCAGGGGCGGTGGTCTCCCCCTGGGCCCGCCGGGCGGAGCCCAGGATCTCGAACACCATGCCCGGTGCATGATCGAGATCGTGGAGGATCCCTGACTGGTTGCTCTCGTCGAAAAACTCCCGCCCCAGGTTGCTGGTGAAGATCAGCCAGGTCTGGTCGAAGCGCACCGGGGTCTCGAGGTGCTTGTCGATCACCTCACCCTTGTCGAGCACCGCGAGCAGGGACTGGATCACGTTGTCGTGGGCCTTCTCGATCTCGTCGAAGAGGATCACCGCCTCGGGGTGCTCGTGGACCAGCCCGGTCAGGGTGCCCGCCCGGGCGCCCTTGTAGAAGCCCTCGGTGCCGAAGAGCTGCTCGTAGTTCTGGTGACCGGCGAACATCGACATGTCGAACCGGCGGAAGACATAGGACTCGTCGCCGACCCCGGCGAGGTGACTGGCGAAGGTCTCCGCCAGCAGGGTCTTGCCGACGCCGGGGGGGCCGAGAAAGGTGAAGATCCCCCGGGGGCCCCGGGTGGAGGCGCCGAGGCTCGCCCGGAGGAACGCATCCCCCAGCATGGCGATGGCCGCTCCCTGGCCCTCGACCTCCTCCCCGGCCGCCGCCATCAGCTCCCGGGCGCGCAGGAAGCACGCCTCGAGCTTGTCGATCAGCGCACCCGAGGTGTGGGCGTCGACCAGCTCGGCCACCGGGCCCCCCCGCCGGGACAGCAGGTTCCGCAGCAGGCGATCGGGGCCGAGGGTGCGATCCTCGGAGAAGGTCGCGTCGATGACGTCCTTGAGCTCTGGATCGAGGGGCAGCTTGTCCTCGATCGGATCCGTGCCCGAGGCCAGGGTGTAGAGCGCGAGCAGATCGCTGGGCCAGCGGATCGGATCTCCGAGCACCTCCCCGAGGATCCTCGCCACGGACTCCTGCTCTGCGGAGGCATAGACGCCACAGAGCAGATCCCAGCAGGTGAGCTCAGCGCGCCCGCTGGCGACAGCGGCCCGCTTGGCCCAGCCGAGGATCCGGTTGGTGTCGGGATCGATCCCGCTCATCTACAGCACCGAGGGAGGACCACCCTCACCGGAGTCGTCGCTCGAGCTGCTCTCGTCTGCGGCCTGCTGAGTCTTGAGCTTGTCGAGCAGGATCTCGAGGCGCTCGATCATCGCCTTGCGATCATCGGGGAACTCGACGACGCCATCGTCGATGGCCCGCTGGAGCACCGGGTGGAAGTCGTCGAGCAGGCCGAGCAGACCGCTGACGCACCGGCGGAGCTGGGTGGCGGTCAGGGTGCCGTCCTCGATGGGCCACTCGATGATCGGCCGGACCTCTCCATCGCTTGGATCGTACTCGAACTGGATCAGCTTCGTCTTCCACTGGATGATCGCGGTGGCCTTGAGGAACGCGTCGATGTGGGGGCCCTGGATCTGGTAGGCTCGGGGTGAGAAGATCCTGAAATACTCACCGTTCTCAGTGAGATCGATCACGAGGAAGAGGGAGTCCTGGCCGTCGGGGCGGACGTACCGATCGCAGGGCCCCATGCTGAACCGGATGTAGTTCTCTTCCGTGTTGAAGTTCTGGATCCCGATCTCGTTGAGCAGCTCTTCGACGTGCTGGATGGTGATGGCCATGGCTTCCCCCGGGCTCCTGGTGCCCGGGGGTAACCCGTTCCAGGCGCTTCGTAGCGCCCAGGATCGGCTGCCCGACTCGTTACGCTCGGGTCTCCTGCGCCCCGGTCCGCTCCGCGGGGTGGGATCGGGGCTTCGACGCCCTGCCTCGACGCCCAGCCTCGGCGTGCATCGGGGCGTAGACCACGCGATCAGGTCGGGTGGTGGCTCGGGCCTGCGGAGCCTGCACGGATCGGTGGATCCTGTTGTCCCCGCGGCGGGCGTGGGGGGGCGTGGGGGGGCGCAGCCGCCGTGGGGGGGCGCAGCCGCCGTGGGGGGGCGCAGCCGCCGTGGGGGGGCGCAGCCGCCGTGGGGGGGCGCAGCCGCCGTGG
>DRPG01000296.1 GCA_011376105.1 Deltaproteobacteria bacterium | reverse complement strand
TCGAGGGTCGCTACATCGCTGAGAGGTACCTCGCCGGTCGCGATCTGGGCGAGATCAGCCGACGGGCCGGGGATCCTGAGCAGCTGCGGGAGCTGCTGGTGGAGTACGGCGACGCGATGCTGGACCAGATCGGCGCCGAGGTCGATCGGATCGAGGCCAAGATCCGCGAGGAGATGCCTCAGGCCCACAACATCGCGCTGGAGCCCGACGCGGGTCGCCGCGGGCGGTCTCCTCGGTCGTGAGCGCCCCGGTCCATGGCGTCCCTGCCCCTGCCGTGGTGAGCCCGGGGAGTGGATCGAACCACCAGAGGAGGTCTTGAGATGGAACCGACGGCGGCCCGAGAGGGCACCTTCCTGCGGCTGCGCTGTGCAGCCTGCGCCCGCCCCGGGAGCTGGGCGAGGTGCGATGCCTGCGGGCGCCAGGCGCTGTTTGCGCTGCACCCCGACGGGTTTTCCTGTGGCTGTGGGGCCTCGTATGACCACGTGCGGTGCAGCTGTGGGGCCGTGGTGACGCCGGAGCGGCTGGTCGCGGTGCCCCTCGAGGAGGGACCGCTGGTGTGGTCTGAGCTGGAGCCCGACTGGCGCCGGATCGGGGCGCTGGGGCTCGTCGGGCTCGGGCTCGTCGGGGCGCTGGGGTGGTGGTTGTGGAGCTGAGCGTCTCTCTCCGCAGATCAGCCCTGGGGAGCGAGCCGATCGACGGTGTCGAGCTAGACACCGCCGGCGGAGGCTGGGGTGTAGGAGTAGCAGTGGTGGGACTCGAACCCACGACCCTCCGGGTATGAGCCGGGTGCTCTGACCGACTGAGCTACACTGCCGGGGTGTCCCCGACTGGATCCGAGCCGACGTCTCCGCTTTGAGTGCGGTGTCCTGGGCCGGCTAGACGACGGGGACCTGGATCCTGCGGCAGGATCCAACACAGATTGAGGTTGCATGGGTGAACTGATCACCCACAGCGCGTGCACACCCGCGGGGGCTCGAGCCCCGATCTTCGGCTTAGGAGGCCGATGCTCTCTCCTGCTGAGCTACGGATGTAGAGAGGCCCGGCTCCAGTCTGGAGGCCGGGCCACGAGGCGGCGCTGGGAGCACGCTACCTGAGGCCTCCGGGGAGCTCGCCCCGTCTGCACCTGTCCATCCCCGCTGGATCTATGGGGGAGTGACCTATCTTGGTGTTGAAGGAGAGGGGCACGGAGTCTCCAGAGGTTGGATCCACTGTAAGGGGAGGTCCCCTTGTCTGTCAAGGAAAGTTCCTTGGTCCCCTCAGGGGAGCGGGTGTATGCTCCGCCCATGCCGAGCCCAAACGAGCTGCTGTCCCTGGTGCGGGAAGCCCGCAAGCTCTTGGCCGAGGCGGGGGAGGGCTCGGGCCCGCTACGTTGCGACGCCTGCGAGCAGCCCGCGCCCCTCGAGGGCAGCTTCTGCGCCTCCTGTGGCAAGCAGCTTCGCTTCCCGTGCCCCCGCTGCAGCCACGACAGCCACGTGCGGATGGGGTACTGCGTCAGCTGTGGGCTCGAGCTGTCGGCGGAGCGGGTCGGCGAGAAGCTCAATGCAATGTCCGCCGCCGCCGATGCCCGTCGCCGCCGCCGGCGGGAGGATCTGCTCCGGCGGTTCTCATCCACCGAGGTGGTGCACGACGGTCGGGTCCAGCACCTCATCGGGATCTGCCCCGACGGCACCCGGGCCTTTGTGAAGATCGCCCGCAGCCGCAGCGGGCGTCGCCTGCTCGACAACGAGATCACCAGGATCCGGGCCCTTCAGGATCACCCGGGGGTGGCCCGTCTGATCGAGGCTCGGGCCGACGATGAGCGCTCCATCGCGATCTTCGAGCACGTCCCGCGGACCACGATCCGCTTCCCTGTGGCGATCGGTCGGCTGCTGCGCATCGTCTCGTCGGTGCTCGACACGCTGGCCCACGCGCACCGGTGCGGGGTGGTGCATGCGGATCTCAAGCCCGCCCACCTGCTGTTGCGCGACGACGACACGCCGGTGATCATCGACTGGAACATCGCCCAGGCGCCCGGGCCCAGCCTGTTCGACGCCTTCACGCCGTTGTTTGCAGCCCCCGAGCAGATCGTCGGCGACGAGATCGATGGTCGGGTGGATCTGTATGCCGTCGGTGTGATCCTGTACCTGCTGTTCACCCATGATCGGTTCCCGGCGGTGCTGGAGGAGCAGGGCCACGTGGATCGGATGGTGGAGCTGCTGCAGGCCCGTCCAGCGATGAACCGCGCGTTCCTGAGCGAGGGCACGGTCTACAAGGGCAAGCTGGCCAGGCTGCAGCAGCTGGGGGGCGACGACGGGCTGCAGGAGCGCCGGGTGCTCGGTGCGAAGTACCTGTTCAGCTCAGAGCTGTCGCGCACCGCCGACGTCAACGCCGACATCCGGCTCACCGGGGAGATCCTCGCTGTGGTCAAGCGCGCCACCGCCATCGATCCATCGGATCGGTACCCAGACGCAGCCTCGATGGGGGCCGCCGTCGCCGCCCTGTTGGGCGAGGTGACCGGAGGTGACGTTGTTGACCCGTGAGCTCGAGGCGCGCCTGCGCAGGCACCGGCCGGTGCGCTGGTGGTGGCGCCCGCTGCGCTCCCTGCGCCGGGTGCGCGCCGTCTCGGAGGGCGATCTGTTCACCTGGGTCGGCCAGCGCCCCCGGGGCACCCGGGAGCTGGTGCGCCACGCCCGGGGGGAGGCCGCCGTCGAGCTCCTCCTCAACGAGCTCGATGTCCTCAGCCGCCTCGGCGAGCTCGAGGGGCTGCCTCCGCTGCTGTGGTCCGCCCGGCCCGGGTCCGAGGAGCTGATGGCCGGCCTGGCCTGGTCCGAGCGGCACGAGCTGGTCTACCCGCTGGACTTCCGCTGGCTGCTGAGCTCGTTCGTCCGGCTGGCGGAGATCGTGGGCGCGATCCACGATCGGGGCTGGCTACACGGGGATCTCAAGCCCGAGGCGGTGCACTGGAGCGCGGATCCTCTCCAGACGCTGCTGTGGGATCTCCGCCTCGCCCAGGAGCCGGGTGAGCCGAAGTTCGAGGCGTTCTCTGCCCGTTATGCCTCCCCGGAGCAGGTGGCTGGGGATCCGATGCTGTTCTCGTCCGACGTCTATGCCCTGGGGGTGATGCTCTACTCGCTGTTCATCCGCTCGCGGTTTCCCTCGATCCTGATGCCCCGGGCCCCGGGACCTGCTGGGATCGAGGACGCCGGCGCGTCCCTGAGCGCGATCACCGCCATCGGTGCGTTCGACGACGAGGAGATGCCGCTGGCCCGGGCGGTCCCCGCCCCCCCCTCAGCCCGGGGTGACGATCAGACGATCCTGGGGGCGAAGGTGTTGTTCGCGATGGAGCTGGATCGGGTGATGCGGCGCACCGCCGACATCGGGATCGGCAACGAAGTGATCGCGATCATCGGGTGTGCCACGTCACAGAAGCCCGCCGATCGGTACCCCAACGGCGCGGTGTTCGCCGCTGAGCTCGAGGCGATCCTGATGCGGCGCTGATCCGGGGGCTGGATCCAGGCGGCGCTGAGGCCCGCGTGGGGTCCGCTGCGGTGGCCCTCCGGGCTGGAGCCATCGGACCTGGGTCGCTGTGGGCTGGAGGCCCGGCGGTGGTGATCCGATGTCCGTGCCCGGGGCGCGGATGATCGGTGGGTGGATCAGGCGTCGGGTCAGCGCGTACCTGCGGTGGCCCCTGGGGCTGTGGGCGAGCCTGAGCGTGGCTGGCCCCGGCGGGGGCCCTTCAGCCGATGCCCCCGGGCTCGGGGCTCCGGGATCCGAGCTTGCGCTGTACCTCGACGCCACCAGCTCTCCTCCGGGGGGGGACGCCGCAGGTCCCTGGCGCCCGGGGGAGCTGATGGTGGCCCCGGCTGAGGGGATCGCGCTGCAGGACATCGCCGGGGATCATGGCCTGGAGGTGCTGCAGCCCGTGGGCCGCAGCGGGCACGGGGTCCTGGCGGGCCCACCGCGGGCCCTGCGAGCCGCCGCCGCCGATCGGAGGCTCGTGGCGGTGGGTCCCCATGGGATCGTGCGGGGCGCAGGCCTGGGGCTTGATCCCGGGCCGCTGCAGTGGCACGTCCCTGTGGTGGGGCGGTGGGCGGGATCGCCGGATCGATCCGGGCACAGCGCCGGGGTGGTGGCGGTGCTGGACACCGGGGTGGCTTATGCCTCGGCCATGGTGGACGGCGTGCGCCATGTGGCCGCCCCCAGCCTGGCGGGCAGCGCGATCGTCGCTCCGATCGATCTGGTCCACCGTGACGATCAAGCTTACGATGATCACCAGCACGGGACCCACATCGCCTCGGTGATCGCCTCGAGGGGAGCGATCCGGGGGATCGCACCGGGCGTGGCGCTCATGCCGGTGAAGGTGCTGGAGGCGGACAACACCGGCACTGAGCTGACGCTGGTCGAGGGGATCTGGCACGCGATCGATCACGGCGCGGACGTGATCAACCTCAGCCTGGCGTTCGATCCGGGCTATCGCCCCTCGGTGGCGCTGCTCGGGGCCCTGGCCGCGGCTCACAGGGCTGGGATCGTGGTGGTGTCCGCGGCGGGCAACGACGGCCTGAGCAGCACGAGCTGGCCAGCGGCGAGCCCGCTGGTGATCGCGGTCGGGGCCTGCCGTCCGGCGGGCGGAGGGCTGTGCGAGGCCGCCGGATACAGCAACGCCAGCCACAGCGTGGATCTGCTCGCGCCCGGCGGCGCCCTGGATCGCGACGCAGACGGAGACGGCTACCTCGACGGGATCCTCGCCGAGGCCATCGCGCCGGGCGATCCAGGCACGCTGGGCTACTGGTTCATGGCCGGCACCAGCCAGGCCGCCGCGGTGGCCTCCGGGCTCGTGGTGCGGCTGCTCGAGGACGGGATCCCCTCCACCGAGGTGTACCTCGCGCTGCAGCAGCGCGGACGCCCAGAGCCGCCCCGGGAGCCGCCCCGGGAGCCGCCCCGGGAGCGGGGCCCGGCCAGGGCACCCCATGTGGGCCTGCTGCCTTTCCTCGCGGCCACCCCCGACGGGGCGGTCCCCAGCGCACGGGTGCGCCTGGTCGACGAGGGCGGTCGGGCCCTCGCGGGGGCGCGGGCGCTGGTCAGCGTCCAGGGGATCCGCTCCGAGGTGCGGAGCTGCACCGCCGACGCCCGGGGCCTGTGCACCGTCCGTGTGGCCCCGATCGATGTGAGCGCGCCGTCCGCGTTGGTGTTCTCGGTGGAGGGGGTGCGGATCGACGGATGGATCCACCGGCCCCGGGCCGCGATGTTTGTCGAGCCCGCCCTCGAGGCCGTGATCGAGGCCCTCGTCCAGGGCCCGGGGCTGGAGGATCTCGTCCTGGGCTGGTCCTGGGACGGAGGGCTCGATCGGGATCTGGGCGAGGTCGCACCGGCCTATACCCTGATCGATGGGGGCGCGGGCTATGCCTCGCCACCCCTGGGGCTGCTGATCCTGCCCAGCGCCCTGGGGGCCCTGGGGGAGCTGGAGACCGTGCAGGCGGGGGGGATCTCGGTCCAGCTGCTGGACACCCGGAGGGCGATCGCCTCGCCGCCCCTGGGCTTCCGGCTCCCCCGGGTCGCCTTCCTCGACGCCACCGGGCGATCGCTGCCCCAGGATCTGCGGGCCAGCACGGTCCAGCTCACTGGATCCCGGCTCGTGCCCCTGGACGGTCGCCCGGGGGAGGCGGTGGGGCCCCGGTTCGACGCGCTGCTGCGCTCGGGGGGCTGGAGCACCGGAGGATCGGGGGGAGCCTCGACCCTGATCGGCGCGGGGCTGCTGCCTGGCTCCAGCGGGACCCGGGTCCGGGGGCACACCCTGGGGACGACGGCGTGCTGCCGGGGATCAGCGCACCTCCGACACCGACTCGAGGAGCTCTCGATCGAAGCTGTGCCGGAGCTTGATCAGGGGGTTGAAGCTCGACTCGATCCGCTCGATGGTGATCTGGATCCGGGGCTTGAGCAGGAGCCCCTCGAGCTGTAGCTCGTCGAGGAAGTCGATCTCGGTGCGCTGGGCGTAGCGCACCCCGGGAGCTGGCTCGACGTGGGGTGCACCGGAGGGTGCAGGATCCTGGGCGAGGGCCGCGGCGGGGACGAGGCAGAGCAAGGCGGTGAGGGGACGCACTAGACCTCCAGGGTTCTTGGGATGGACACCTCGACGCCACCGACGGTTCCAGGGTCGCCGATCCAGGCCGGGCCCGACGTCCCCCGGGTTGGTGTCCCGGCGCAATAGTCACCGCTTCCTGCCGTACGGAGGACCAGGAGGTTGGATGCCCAAGGCCCTTTGGTGCTCGGTGCTCGGTGTGGTGCTCGGTGTGGTGCTCGGTGGCTGCGTCCCTGCGGTGGTGGACTCTGGCTACATGGGGGTTCGGACGAAGTGGGGCTCGGTGGACGACACGCCGGTGGAGGCTGGCCTGTACTGGAACATGCCGTTTCGGGATCAGATCGTGCCGATGGACGCCCGGGTCCTGAAGAAGGAGAGCAGCGCCACCGCCTCGAGCCGCGATCTGCAGGTTGTCACCACGATCATCGCCCTGAACTATCGGATCGAGCGCGACAAGGCGGCGGTGGTGTACAGCGAGATCGGGCGCCTCGCAGACGTGGACTCCCGGATCATCGATCCAGTGCTGCAGGAGGCGGTGAAGACCGCGACCGCGCGCTACAACGCCGAGGAGCTGATCACCAAGCGGCCCGAGGTCAAGGCCGCCATCGTCGAGTATGTCACCGAGGTCCTGGCACGCTCCAACCTGATCGTGGTGGATCTGAACATCGTCAACTTCGAGTTCGATGCGCAGTACCAGCAGGCGGTCGAGGCCAAGCAGGTCGCCGAGCAGCAGGCCCAGGCCGCGACCAACGATCTGCGGCGGATCGAGGTCGAGGCCAAGCAGGCCGAGGCGTCGGCCCGGGGTCGGGCCAACGCGATGTTGGTGGAGGCCAAGGCCGAGGCTGAGCGTCAGGAGCTGCTCAAGGGCACTGTCAGCGATCAGCTCGTGGAGCTGGAGGCGGTCCGTCGCTGGAACGGCGTGCTGCCCCAGGTCACCTCCGGTGGAGGCACCCTGGTGGAGCTGGCCGGCCTGAAGCGGTGAAGATCGTCGGCCGGGGGCTGTCTCCGCCCACGGGGGGTACCCTCCGGCTGCTCCCGGAGGCTCCATGTTCCCTGTCGCGCTGTGGCTCGCCCGCCCGGGGCGCCGTCCTCGCGCCCCCCGGTGGGGGGCTCGCCCGGATCAGCGCCGATCGGGTGGTGATCGGGGCGCCCTCGGTGGTGGTGATCGACGGGCGGATCGCGTCGGTACACGACGATCCCGAGGAGGCTCGGGCCTGGATCAGGCCCGACACGGTGCAGCTTCTCTCCCGTGGCTACGCTGGTGGAGGGTGAGGTGGTGTGGCGCGCTCTGTAGGCGCGGCGACCCAGCGACGGCGGCGGGGGCAGGTTGAGGGATCCAACATCCATCGAGGCACTCGAGGCGCGGCTTCGGGCCTCCCCCGACGACTGGAGAAGCTGGCTGGTGTATGCCGACTGGCTGCTCGATCATGGCGACGTCCGCGGGCAACTCATCGGCCTGAAGCGGCGGTGTGAGGTGGATCAGCTGCACGCCGTCGAGCGCATGGAGATCCTGGATCGGATGAACGCCCTGTGGGATCAGCACCAGCCGGACTGGCTCCAGGGCCTGGTGTTGCCGAGGAGCACGCGGCTGCGGTGGCGGCATGGCTTTTTGGTGGGGGTGAGCTTCTTCTGGCCCGGTGGAGGGGTGATCGAGGCCCTGCAGGCGCTGGCGGTGCACCCGGTGGGGCGCCTGCTGTCGGAGATCGAGGTGGAGCGCCTGCCCCCCACAGAGATCCCCGAGCCCCTGCTCGACGCGATCGCGGCCCTCCCCCCCCGCTCCCTGAGCCTGGGCTTCTTCCCGCTGGACGTCGCGGTGGTCGAGCAGCTCGTGGGCAGCCCGGCGGTGGATCGTCTGACCGCCCTGAAGCTCGATGGCCTCGGACCTGGAGGCCTTGAGGCCCTGCTGTGGCGAGGTCAGGGCCTGCTCGAGGGGCTGACGGAGCTGGATCTGTCCCACAGCCCGCTGGGGCCGTCCGGCGCTGAGCTCCTGGCCGACGCTCCAGCCCGGGGGCTGCGCTCCCTGTCCCGGCTGCGGCTGCGGCGGACCGCGATCGGGTGTGAGGGGGCCCGGCGGCTGAGCCGCTCCGGGGCGCTGGCGGGCCTCACCGCGCTGGATCTGTCCGACAACCTCCTCGGGGAGGAGGGCGCCCGCGAGATCGCCGAGGCGTCCGCGTTGAGCGATCTGTCGGAGCTGTCCCTGTATGGCAACGACATCGGCGACGAGGGGCTGGCCGCCCTGTCCCGCTCCGACACGCTGCGGGGCCTGGAGACGCTGGACGTCGGCTTCAACGGCATCGGCCCACAGGGCAGCGCGGCGCTGGCTGCGGCCGAGGGCCTGCGGGGCCTCACCGAGCTGCGGCTCCACGGTAACCAGCTGGGCGACGGCGGGATCTCCACCCTCGCCGCGTCGGGCCTCCTGAGCTCCCTCGAGCGCCTGCGGCTCTCCGACAACTACCTCTCCTGCGAGGGGGCGATCGCGCTGGCGCGCCGAGCCCCTCCGTCGTCCCTGCGGGTGCTGGAGCTGTGCAGGAACCACCTGCGCGATCGAGGCGCGATCGCGCTGGCGGGCGCTCCGATCCTCCAGGATCTAGAGCACCTCGATCTACGGCAGAACCACGTCGGGGCCGAGGGAGCGAGGGCCCTGGTGTCCGCGATCCCGAGCCTCATGGTGTGGGCGCTGGAGGACAACGATCTCAAGGGCCCCGATCTCGAGGAGCTGCGCGAGCTCCAGCGATCTTCGGCCCCCGAGCCCCGCCCGCTCCCCAGGGACGAGCCCGAGGGCTCCCTGGCCCGGCTGCTGCGTGGGGTCCTCCGCTGGATCCCGAGCTTCGGGCGGACTTAGGCAGCCGGTCGTGCACGCCGCCGTCGCCTCGCGTCCCGACGGATCGCTGTCCTCCGTCGGCCGGTCACGCGCAGGAGATGTCGAGGAGGCGCGCTGTGGGGAGAGGCATGGGATCGTGCCCGCCTCGTCGTCGATCCTCCGAGCGATCCACGACGGCCCAAAGACGATCCAGCACACGATCCAGACGCACCTGTGCCGGCGCCCAGGCCGGCCCAGGCGCCCAGGCTCACTGGATGGGACAGCCCGGGCCGGATCGTGCGAGCTGGGCCACGTCCTCGAGCAGCCTGGAGATCCCTCCGGCGGAGAAGCTGCTGACCAGGCCCGCCGGGAGGTTCCCCCCTGGATCCGACCAGGTGAAGTACTCGATCAGGGTAGAGCTTCCGTCGAGATCGATCAGCAGCCAGGCGCCTTCGTTGAACTCCAGCGGGACGCCCCGCTCTGCCCAGGTGGCGGCCTCGCCGGTGGTGGGCTTGCGCGTGCCGTCGCTCTTCCAGCGCATCTCGCGGACCCGCCCTCCGCTCGCCTCGGAGACCGGGTGGTTGTAGGCGATGTCCACCACCCACCAGCGATCGGCGAGCACCATCGGGGTGGGCAGGTACTGGAAGATCGTCCTGGGGGCGGAGCAGGCGCTGCCCTCGAGGATCTCGGCGTAGGACAGGCGGGTGACCTCGAGCTTGCCCGCGTCGTCGTTGATCGCTGCCCACAGGCGGTCGATGGGCACGTCGACGATGGCGACACCATAGGCCTTCTTGGCCGCGGCGCCCTCGACGCTCATCAGGCCGGTGGGGACCTTGCCCGCTGCAGCCTCGCGGTACATCTCCTCGGGGATGGGCGGGGCCCCCTGGGTGAGGCGATCGCCGCGCAGGGGGGAGATCTCGGACACGCGGGCGAGCACCTCCTCCGGGGTCGCGGCGTGGGCACACATCAGCAGGGTCGTCAGCATGGTGCGAAGGTAACGCGTGGGTCGACCACGATCTTCCCCCATGGCGAGCCGCTGTACGATGGAGCGGGAGGGCCGATGGACGATGGGTTGACGCGGCGAACGTTGCTGGCGGGGCTGTGCTCTGCGATCGCCTGCGAGGGGTCCGGTGCGCTGGAGGATCCGCCCGGGACACTGCCAGGGGCCCCGCCCGGTGGGTGCTGCGCCCCGGGGACGCCGCCGACGGAGCCCTGGGCGCTGTCGGGGCTGCTCGACGAGGTCGCCTTCCCCTCGGGCCTGCGGGGCGGGGATCCAGGGCCGGACGGGCTGGTGCTCTCGGGCCGGACCCTGGAGCCCGGGGTCGTGCTGAGCGGCGCTGCGGCCCGGGGGGGGCGGTGGGTCGCCCTCCCCGGGCGGGGGCCCCTGGTGCCCGTCGGCGGCTTCGTCCGGATCGAGGTCGACGGGCTGGAGCCCGACACCGAGCACGCCTTCGCCCTGGTCTCCATGGACGGGCTGCGCCGCAGCGCCCTGGGCACCTACCGGACCGCCCCGGCGCCGGACACCGAGCGCGTGGTGTGTCTGGGTGCCACCAGCTGCCTGGGCAACGCCGAGCCCACCCTCCCCCTGCTGTGGGCGGCTGCAGCGGACGATCTCGACGCGTTCTTGATCCTCGGTGATGCGATCTACACCCAGGCCACGACGCTGTCCGGCTACCGGGGAGCCTACACCACGCTGCTGGCCCGTGACAGCTTCCGGGCCCTGGCCACCGCCACCCCCCTGGTCGTGATGTGGGACGATCACGAGGTCGCCGACAACTGGATCGTGGGCCCGGGGCCGCCGGGCCAGATCCCGATCCCCTCCGCCCAGCTCAGGGCCGCCCGGATCGCGTTCTGTGAGGCCCTGCCCCAGCGGATCGGAGCCGATGGGGTGGGGCTGTGGCGGAGCCTGCGCTTTGGACGCACCCTCGAGCTGATCCTGCTCGACGCCCGGGCTGAGCGCACCGAGACCTCGATCGTCTCCACCGCGCAGCTCGGCTGGGCGATCGAGACCCTGAGGGCCAGCACCTGCCGGTTCAAGCTGGTGGTGACCGGCGTACACCTCACCGATCACGCCCTGCGGCTGTCGTTCCCCAACAACACCGACGACACCTGGGATCGCTGGCAGGGCTACCCCGAGCAGCGCTCAGCTCTGCTGGCTGCCTGTGAGGAGGTGCCCGGGGTGGCGATCATCAGCGGCGACATGCACTACGGGGGGATCCAGCGGGTGGGGGCCCCCGGCGAGGTCGGGGCGGGGCTGTGGGGGGTGGCCGCTGGGCCCGCCGGGTCCCGCCCCTGGGATCTGGCCGGGTGGCTGGCTGAGCAGGGTCACCCGGCGGACGCCTACGACGTGCTGATCGACACCTACAGCTACGCCCGCTTCCGGGCGGATCCAGGGGCGGGGGAGCTGACGGTGGAGCTGGTGGACGCTGCGGGTCGGGTCCTGGCGGCGCGCACCCTGCTGCGGGTATGAGCCGGGGTTATGGAGCCGCGATCGCAGGCGCTGAGACCTCAGGGCAGCTGTAGCCCCTCCACCAGCACCACCCCCAGCCGCGACAGCTGCATGAAGTGGTACATGTCGGTGTACAGCGACAGCGGCATGGCGGCGTCCAGCGCGGCGGTGTCCTCCCGGTAGACCAGGTGGGTGTCGCTCGCCTCCAGGAGCCGATCGGCCCACACCGACAGCAGCACCTCCAGCTCGGCCTCATACAGTCGGTGGGTGTCGGACCGCTCCAGGGGCACGGCCGGATCCCGCATCATCTCGCAGGGGTCGAGCGCCGTGTGGTGATCGGTCGGGGGGCCGGGCTGATCGGGATCGATCCAGCGGTGCCGCAGCCAGTCCAGCAGCGCGTCTCGATCGAGGGGGGTGTCCAGGTGGATCGTGGCGGTGGCCCCCGCTGGGACCGCGGGCAGGGTGGCCACCCGGCCGCCGGAGGCCACGATCACGTCGTGCACGATCCAGTCCGAGCGGTTGCGCACCACCAGCGCACGATCCGCTCCAGAGCGCGGGGCCCGGCTCAGCCGCAGGGCGGGGATCTCCCGGGTGTCGGCCTCGTAGAACAAGAACCGCTCAGAGACCCCTCCCTGCTCGATCCACAAGGACCCCGGCGTCTCCCTGAGGGCCTGGACCCAGCCCAGCCGTGCGGGGTGAACCGGCGCGGTGGGGGTGCGCTGTAGCGTCAGCGCGTGCCAGGCCAGCTGGCGGGTTGGATCCGGCGGCAGCGGGGGCAGGGTCTGGGGTCTGTAGGGGATCCGCTCTGCACGCTGGGCCACCAGGCGGGCCCGGGCCGCCGACGCGATCGCCCCGTTGGCCTCGGCCGCGGGCCTGTGTTCGTCGACCTGGGGGTACCACACCGAGGCGCTGCCCTGGGTGAACCCGACCTCCAGCGCCACCGGGACAGGATCGCTCCACATCGGAGGTGCATAGAGCTGGACCACCGGCAGGGTCCGGATCCCGGAGTCGGGGGGCAGGTGCCGGACCGCCGTCTCCACCACGGCTGGAGGCGGTGCCTCGGTGTGAAACCAGCTGGGGATCGGTGCCCCCACCGCCTCCACGCCGTCGGTCCGCAGCACCGCCACCCCCCACTCGTGGACGATCAGCGGGGCCGCACACCAGGACACGGCCAGCGCCGGTGAGATCCATAGCCATGGGATCAAGGAGCACCTCCAGGTGAGACAACGGAGGCCGCTGCTCCGTCTTACACCTCGTCGGCGTGTCTGCGATCCACGACAGCACCTCGAGCTGCCACGCCGACGCGATAGCCACCAGCTGTGCGAAGGGCCGCTAGCTAGAGCGCTCCAGCAGCAGATCCAGCCGGTTGGTCAGCCCCAGGGGGACCACCGGGCCGTGGGTGGGCCACCGGACCGTGGGCGGGCCACCGGACCGTGGGCGGGCCACCGGACCGTGGGCGGGCCACCGGACCGTGGGTGGGCCACCGCCGGACGCGGCTCCCCCGTAGCTGCGCCAGCTACAACCTCCGGTTTGCCGGACCGAGCGCGTCGTCGCCGTCGGGCTTGGACGAGGGCTCCACCAGGGTCAGGTGCTCAAGCCAGCTGCGATGAAGCTCATCATGTCGGTGTGCAGTGAGATCTCACGGTGTCCGGTGGCCTCGACGGAGGCCTGCAGCATGCCCGGGGGCACACCACAGGCCGGGGACCTCTGGCAAACCCTGGGCGATGTACCCCACGCTGTCACCGTCTTGAGCAGATCCTCCCGCCTGTAGACCCTACACTGACCCAACCGAGACCCTGGGAGGACAGCGATGGCCCACCGCGGCCGAGACTGGGACCCAGACGAGCCCCCGACACAGCACTGTTCCTGGAACCGTGCCTACTGGGCTGTGTCCGACAAGCGGGACAGTCTCGCCCCCGAGAGCCTGGAGCCTCCGCCCCCCGAGGCGTCTTCCCCAGCGCTGGAGCCCACCGATCCCCTCCCTCCAGAGCTACCCTCCACGGGAGCAAACCCCACGGGAGCAAACCCCACGGGAGCAAACCCCACGGGAGCAAACCCCACGGGGTCGTCCGGAGAGCTTGAGCCGGTGGCGCCTGATCCTGTGCCCTCGGGGGTTGCCCCCTTCCGGTCCGGGGCTACCTCCCGGGCCGTGGCGCCCTTCCGTCCCCCTGGGGGCCTCCATCCCCTTGGAGCGCTCCGCTCCCCCGGGCCCCCTGAGCGGTCTGCTCCGGATCGGGGCTCCGGGCCCCGGGAGGGCAGGGGCGTGTCGAGCCGATGGGGCTCGATCCTCCGGGAGAGCCCCGGGCACACCCATCGGACCGAGCTCCGCCCCTCCGAGCCCCCCTCCCAGGGGATGCGCCGTGGAGCAGCGCGGTGGGTGGAGCCGGTCCGGCCCACCCGTCCACCACCTCCGGCGCTCCCGTCTCCGCCTCGCCCGTCTCCGGCGCTCCCGTCTCCGCCTCGCCCATCTCCGCCTCGCCCGTCTCCGGCGCTCCCGTCTCCGCCTCGCCCGTCTCCGGCGCTCCCGTCTCCGGCGCTGTGGGCCCCAAGCGTGCCCGGAGCTCCGGGGCGGGCCGGGCCACAGCAGCGGAGCTCGTCCACGCCTCGCTCGGTGGAGCGGAGCTCGTCCTCACCCCGCAGCGCCCGCAGGGTGTGGAACGCCAGCGAAGCCCCCACCGCGGTGATCGCCGAGCTCCCAGAGCAGCACACGGTGATCCACCCCCGGGCGACGCAGCTGCTCCCGGCGGGGGACAGGCAAGGGCGCCCGTCCCGGTGGATCTCTGTCGGGCTGTTGCTGCTCGGGATCCCTCCCCTGATCTTTCTGGTGGTCTCTCTGATCGGCGGCTGAGACAGAGCTTTCATTCCCGACGGAGGGTTGCCGAGGAGTGAGCTGCTCGGGTTTCCCACGGATCATCGGCTGCAGCCTGCAACGATGCTGATCCTGGGCCCATGTACCCGCCGATGTGACCGGAGGGGTTGGGCTCCTGCCAAGTTTGCACTAAGATTCAGGTTCATGGGTAGAGCCGTGGAGCGTCCATGAACCCACGGAGGAGGCGTCGGTGACCTCTCGATATGCGGCCTGGGAGACTGAAGAGGATACCGAAGACGCTCGCACTTGGCGTGCCTTCGTCATGCCCGCGATGAGCTGGTCTGTGTCTGATAAGTACGGTTCGAGGTCGGCTCAGCGGGCTGCCGGTGCAGCCCGGGCTGTCGTCTCTGCACCCATGCAAGATCTGGACGACGACAAGACCGTCGTGCTATACCACCTCTCGGATCAGCCGACCGCGCTGCACGATCTGCGCCACCTCACCTCCCTGATCGCCGCGGGGGAGCCGGGGGAGGCGGGCCTCCCCACGGAGATCGATCTCACAGAGCTCGGAGCAGATCCAGTCCTGCTCTCCCCCACAGAGCCGGCCCGGCGCAGGCCCCTGGTGTCCCTGGGGCTGTCCCTGCTGTTGCTCGCCCTGGCCCTGCCGCCGCTGCTCTACCTGGCCTCCCTGGCGCTCTGATCGCAGGCCCACACCGGGCCCACACCGGGCCCACACCGGGCCCACGCCGGGCCCACGCCGGGCCCACACCGGGCCCACACCGGGCCCACACCGGGCCGCCGGAGGGGCTGAGCTGGAGGTGATCTCTGGGCTGTGGAGGACGTGCGTGTGGGTTTCGGTGGATCTGGATTACAGTCCCCGGCGCCAGATCCCGGCGCTCCGAGGAGGTCTCGGGCCCGGAGCCAAGCCCTGGCCTCGGAGAGGAGGTTCCCCGTGTCGCTCGTGGTGTTCGTGTTCATCGTCCCCGCGCTCATCGTCCACGCGGTGGCGCTCTCCATCGCATCGGAGACCCCCCTGCCGGGGCTGGGGGCGGGCAGCGGCCTCGCAGTCCTCGCGGGTGGCTTCCTGTCGATCTCGATGTACCTGCTCGAGGGCATCGGGGCGGTGAACGCTGCCCCGATCGAAGAGCGCAACGCGCTGATGGAGGCGGCCCTGTTCGGGGCTCAGTACACGCTGTGGGCGGTGTTCTTGAGCCTCAACGGGATCGTGGTGCTTAGCCTGCTGACCCTGAGCCGCTCCCGCAAGGCGGGGCTGAACGTGTTCTCCCGCAACGGGACCTTCCTGTGGATCGGAGCGATCCTGCTGTCGTTGCTGGTGATCCCTCCTGCGCTGAAGATCATGAACCTGCTCTCCATGGGGGAGCCGATCCATGCGGCCCTGTTCACCGAGACGCTGTACACGCTCTCCTCACGCTCCCGGTTCGTGGCCCCCATCGGGGGTGTGTTCGTGGTGGTGGCGCTGCTGTCGGGCCTGGGCCTGATCGGCGGGGACAAGCGCTAGCTCGGATGCGCCATGGGGCGGCGGCACCCGCGGGGCCTTGGCCCGAGCGCAGCACCTGCGGGGCCTTGGCCCGAGCGCAGCGTGAGCCCTCTGCTGGGGTTGTGTGTCTGATCAGCCAGCGTCGGGATTTGACAAGCAGTCAAATCCCACGAGGGGGTGCCGATCCGCCGGCGGGCCACGTCGAGCGTCGACGTCGCCAGTGGTCCCCGGCAGGGACGAGCACCAGCGCTCAGCGCCCGGCTGCACACTCCAGGCAGAACGGGGCCTCGGGCCGGGCGGCGAGCCTGCCCTCGGCGATCTCCTCCCCGCAGCGGGCGCAGGTCCCGTAGTCGCCGGCATCGAGCCGGAGCAGGGCGCTGTGGATCTGATCGAGCCGGAGCCGGGTGCGCTGCTCCTGGGCCTGGGCCATCGCCTGCTGCTGCAGCGCGTCCATCCGCGACAGCCGGCCCACCGCCCCCTGATCGAGCTCGACCGTGCCGCCTTGATCGCGGGTGCTCGTCGCCACGGCCTCGAGCTCGGCGCGCAGGGCCAGCAGCCGGGCACGGATCGCGTCGTCGCTCATTCAGCAGGCCGCGGGGGCTTCGGCCTCGAGGCCCGGGCCCTCCACCGGGCTTAGGGTGACGGCACAGACCTTGTACTCCCCGGTGCCGGTGATCTTGTCGCCTGCGTCGTTGGTGAGCAGGTTGGTCGGGGACTCGGGGAAGTGCAGCGGCATCCAGACACAGCCCCGCCGCATCCTGGGGCTGATCCACACGATCGCCTCGATCTCGCCCCGGCGGGAGCTGACCCGGACGCGATCACCGTCGCTCAGGCCGCGGATCTTGGCGTCGCGCCTATGCATCTCGATGAAGTTCCCCCGCTGCTTGGACATCGGTCCCGAGGCCCTGCGGGTCTGGGTGCCGGCGTTGTAGTGGTACAAGGTGCGGCCGGTGGACAGCAGCAGCGGGTAGTCCTCGTCGGGGAGCTCGTCGCTGGGGCGGTAGGCGATGGCCTGGAACACGCCCTTGCCCCGGATCGGCCCGTCGCCGTGCAGGGTGGGGGTGCCGGGGTGATCGGGGGTGGGGCAGGGCCACTGCAGGCCCCCCTCAGCGTCGATCCGGGCGTGGCTGATCCCGGAGAACTTGTCGGACAGCGCCGCCATCTCTGCGTAGATCTCAGCAGGGCTGGCGTAGTCGGGCATCGGGTAGCCCACCGCCCGCGCCAGATCGCAGAGGATCTCCCAGTCTGCGCGGGCCTCTCCGGGGGGGGAGACGGCCCTGCGCACCCGCTGCACCCGGCGATCCGAGTTGGTGAACACGCCGTCTTTCTCAGCGAAGCAGGCCGCGGGCAGGATCACGTCGGCAAACCGCGCGGTCTCGTTGAGGAAGATGTCCTGGAGCACCACGAACTCGCACTGGTTCAGCCCACGCTCGACCTCGGTGGCGTTGGGCTCGGACAGCACGAGGTCCTCTCCGACGACGTACAGGCCCTTGATCCGCCCCCGGGCCATCTCCTTCATCATCACGTTGAGGTTCAGCCCCTCCTCCGGGGGCAGGGACACCCCCCAGGCGTCCTCGAACCGGGCCCTGGCCTCCGGATCGGTGACCCGCTGGTAGCCTGGGTAGAACACCGGGCTCGCGCCTGCGTCGTTCGCTCCCTGCACGTTGTTCTGGCCCCGCAGGGGGTTCATGCCCGCTGCGTGCCTGCCGAGGTGACCCGTCATCAGCACCAGGTTGGCCAGCCCGTAGACGTTGTCGGTGCCGTGGGTGTGCTCGGTGATCCCCAGGGTGTAGTAGATGCCCGCCCGCTCGGTGGTGGCGTACCACCGGGCGGCGGTGCGGATGTCGTCCGCGGCGACGCCGGTGATCGTCTCAGCCCACTGTGGCGTCGCGTCCCGGCTGGCCTCCACCACCGCCCCGAAGTCCTCGGTGTGGGTGTCGATGAACGCGTGATCCACGAGATCCTCGGCGATGATCACGTGGGACATCGCCAGCAGCAGCGCGACGTCGGTGCCGGGCTTGAGCTGCAGGTGCAGATCGGCGATCTCCGACAGCCAGATGGCCCGGGGATCAGCGACGATCAGCCTCGCACCACGCCGCACCGCGCGCTTCATCTCCATCGCGATGATGGGGTGAGCCTCGGTGGTGTTCGACCCGATCACGAACATCAGATCCGTGTCCCGGATCTCGGGGATCGAGTTCGTCATCGCGCCTGCTCCAAACATGGTCACCAGACCGGCGACCGTCGGCGCGTGTCAAGTGGCCGCACACTGGTGGCAGTTGTTGGTGCCGAACGCGGCTCTGGCGAGCTTCTGGACGAGGTAGTTCTCCTCCCCGGTGCAGCGGCTGGAGCTGACGAAGCCCAGCGCATCTGCGCCGTGGCGCTCCTTGACCCCCAGCAGGCCGGCGGCGGCGGCGGCCAGCGCCTCGGGCCAGCTCGCGGGGCGCAGCTCACCGTCTCCGCCCCGGATCAGGGGAGTGGTCAGCCGATCGTCGTGGTGGACGAACTCGTAGGCGAACCGCCCCTTGACGCACAGGTTCCCGTCGTTGACGGTCCGACCCGGCTCCGGCGAGGTGATCCGCACGATCCGATCGTCTGCGACGTGGAGATCGAGCTGGCAGCCGACCCCGCAGAAGTTACAGGTGGTGCGGATCTTCTCCTCGCGCCGCCAGTCGAGCCCCAGGGCGGGGCGCTCGGTCATCGCGCCGGTGGGACACACCGCGATGCAGCCTCCACACAGCTCACAGGAGGTGTCGAGCAGCGAGCGTTGATCCGCGGTGGCGATCGTGGTGTGCGAGCCCCGGTTCGCCAGCGTGATCGCCGAGACCGCCTCGACCTCGTCACAGTAGCGCACGCAGAGGTTGCACAGGATGCAGGCCTCTGGATCGAAGTGTACGTAGGGGTTGTCGTCTTCGCGGTAGGACCGATCGGCTGCGATCGGAGGCAGGGTGGGGCCGGTGCCATGTTCCAGCACGTGCTGCCGGAGACGGTTGCCGGTGCCCCGCTCCTTGGGCAGGCCATCTTCGTCGAGCTCGTGATCGGCGAGGTACATCGACAGCAGCACCCGGCGGTGTCGCCTGACCCGCCCGCTGTCGGTGTGCACCACCATGCCGTCGGAGGCGGGGAAGGCACAGCTGGGCTGTAGCCGCCGCTGGCCCTCGATCTCCACCAGGCACATGCGGCACGAGCCCATGGGATCGACCCTGGCCTCGTGGCACAGGGTGGGCACCGCGATCCCCGCCGTGGTGGCGGCGGTCAGCACCGTGGCCCCGGGCTCGACCTGGACCTCGACGCCGTCGACGGTGATCCGGACGCTCTGGCTCATCGCTGGCTCCTGAAGTCCTCGGGGAAGTGACGCATCGCCGTGACCAGCGGCAGACTCGCGGTCATGCCCAGCCCGCAGATGGAGCCCTCCTCCATCTCCCAGTGGATCTCCTCGACGTGCTGTAGCGTCGCCGGATCGCGATCGTCGATCCAGCGATCGAGGGAGCGCCGCTGCAGCGAGCAGCCGATCCGGCAGGGCGCGCACTGGCCGCAGCTCTCGTCCTGGAAGAAGATCGCCTGCCAGCGGGCGGCCTGAGCCATGTCGACGGTGTCGTTGAGGACGACCACCCCCGCTGAGCCGAGCATCGAGCCCGCGGCGGCCAGCCCACCCATGTCCAGCGGCCGCGAGCGCTCGGAGATCGGCAGAAACCCCGACGCGGCCCCGCCCGGCGAGAACGCCCTGGGGGTGCCAACATAGCCTCCGCCGGCCTCCACCAGCTCGTCCAGGGTGACGCCGAGGGGGAGCTCGTAGACCCCGGGCCGCGCCACGTGGCCCGACAGGCAGTACAGCTTGGACCCGGGCTCGTCACGGCCCCAGGACTGGAACCAGTCGCCGCCCCGGAGCAGGATCGAGGGGACACAGGCCAGGGTCTCGACGTTGTTCATCAGGGTGGGCTTGCCCCACAGGCCCGACCGGGTGGGGTAGGGGGGCTTGAGCCGCGGCATGCCGCGGCGGCCCTCGATGGCCTCGAGCAGCGCCGTCTCCTCGCCGCAGATGTAGGCACCGTGGCCCGCCACGATCCGGATCTCGATCCCGTCGAGGTGGGGTGCTGCGGCCTCCAGCGCGGCCTCGAGGCTACGCCGTGCGTCGGTGAACTCCCCGCGGATGTACACGTACACGATCGAGGCCCCCACGACCCAGGCGGCGATGGCCGCGCCCTCGATCAGCAGGTGGGGCCTCCGCAGCAGGATCTCCCGATCCTTGAAGGTGCCCGGCTCGCTCTCGTCGGCGTTGACCACCACGTACCGGACCGGATCGGCCTCGCCCCGGACCGCGCTCCACTTGATGTGGGCGGGAAAGCCTGCCCCTCCCCGGCCCTGCAGGCCCGCCGCCCGGAGCTGCTCGATGACCTGCGCTGCGCCGATCCCCCGGGCCCGGGCCAGGGCACGGTACGACGCGTCATCGGCACCCCCGAGGTTCATCGGGAGCTCGGGATCGTCGGGGCTGATCGCGCCCCGGGCCCCCCAGGGGATCAGCTCCAGCTCGGGATCGAGGGCCACAGGGGCTCGATCGCACCGGCCCAGGCAGCTGACCCACTCGTGATCGACGCCGTGCCCCTGCAGCTCGGCCGCGCGGGCGTCGGCGCCTGCGAGCTTGCAGGTTAGGCCCTGGCAGATCCGCACCCCCACGCCCGGCCGGGACACCAGGGTGTAGAAGGTCGCGACGCCGTAGACGTCGGCCTCGGGCACCCCGGTCTCTGCGCTGATCGCTGCTGCGACGCCCTCGCGCAGCCCTCCGTGCTCCTCGAGCAGCTCGAGGATGCGCTCGCGTCGTGCGCCCTTGCGCTCCATGGGGCCTCCTGCGCGGGACAGTATCGCACCCCGGGGACGCGGTGGGGCCCCGATCCGTAGAGCCCGGTCGGGGCGATCGGATCGTCGATCCGGCTGTGGGCGTCGCGGACCGTGCCCACCGGATCGTCGCCGACGATCGGCCCCGCCCAGGATCTCGCCACACCCATCAGGGATCCGAGGTCGCCGGGGCCTCGCCCCGTGGGGTCCCGGGCTCGTCGACGACGTAGCCCAGCGCACGCAACAGCTCGACGTCGTCGGCGCTGAAGGAGATCGCGTCGGCTGCGCCGGGGGAGCCGATCCCGGCGTCGAAGGTGTGCAGGAGCCGCGCCAGCTGCTGATGGCGCCCGGGGAGATCCCGCCTCAGGTCCTCCTCCTCCATCGGATCGCGCTGCAGATCGTGGAGCCGGCTCTGCCCGGTCTGGAGGTCTTTGACTAGCTTATAACGACCGTCGAAGGCGGACCGGAGCCAGGCGTCGGGGTGGCGGGTCTCGGAGATCAGCGCCCGGGTGGGCAGCTGTGGCTGTAGCAGGGACAGCCCATCGACCGGCCCGGGCCAGGGCACGGACACCGCGGCTGCGACGGTGGGGGCGAGATCCAACAGCCCGACGGGCTGCTCCACCACCGTGCCCCCGCGGGCGTTGCCGGGGAGCTTCACCATCAGGGGGACATGCAGCAGCTCCTGCCACAGGGCGATCCCGTGGCCGATCCAGGGGGTGTCGGGGCGCTCGGCGAAGGCCTCGCCATGATCGGCGAAGAACAAGATCAGCGCGTCGTCGTAGCGCCCCGCCGCCCGCAGGCCCCTGAGCAGGCGATCGATGTGATCTAGGGTGTAGCGGATCTCCTCGTCGTACAGCGCGGTCAGGTGATCCCGCTCAGCGTCGGTGAGGGTCGGGGTAATCTCCTTGATCTCAGGCGCGCTCATACCCGAGCGTGCGCCGCCGACGGGGGTGGCGCCGGCCCAGGGCAGCTCGGGGTGATCCATGAAGCTCAGGTGGGGATCGAAGTAGTGGACCCACAACAGCATCGGCCTGCGGCCCGCGTCCGCGATCCGCGCCAGCGCCTTGTCGGTCAGGGACTGCGAGGAGACGTGCTGCTCACCGAGGGCGTCGCCCTCGTCGAAGGTGTCGAAGCCTTGATCGAAGCCGACGGTGCTGCCCGCGATCAGGTTTGAGACGATCCCGTGGGTGCTCCAACCCGCGTCCTGGAGGAGCTCCGGGATCAGGACGCTGCGATCGGGCAGGCGCAGGGGGCGGCTGCGGAAGCCAAAGCGGGCGGGGTGCAGGCCGGTCAGCGCCCCGGTCACCGACGGGGTGGTCCAGGGGGCGGGGGCCTGGGCGGTCGGGTACCAGATCGCGTCCTGGGCGAGGGCCACCAGGGCTGGATCCGTCGGGCGATCGTGGCCGTGCAGGCTGAGGTGATCCGCCCGCAGGGTGTCGACCACGATCACCACCACGTCGGGACCGGTCGGGACCCTCAGGGTGCGCTCGGCCGCGACCCCGATCACCCACAGGGCCGCGAGGCCACCCATCCCCGCGATGAGCTGGGGTCGATCGAGGGCTTCGGTGACGCGCCGCAGCTTTGTGGGCGCCCGCAGGGGTGGGACCGTGAGCCAGACGACGAAGAGCGCGACGCTCAGCAACAGCCACACCGCGCCCGTGGACTCTGAGAGCACCCGCCCGAGGAAGACAGGGAACCCCGCCCCCTCTGCATAGCTGCTCAGCCGCAGCCCCGGCCGCAGGCGGCCCAGGATCGCCCACAGGGGCGCCGCAGCGAGGACGATCCCAGCCCCGAGGGCCACGAGGCCCCCGCGCCGCCCCGGGTGGTGGTTGGCGTGCCACAGCAGGGCCACGCAGAGGCTCGCCATGGGGATCAGGGCGCCCCAGAGCACCAGCTCGTGGGCTAGGCTCCGGGCCGCGAGGTGCCACAGGCCCTGGGGGATCCACCCCTGCCGGGCGACGCTCCAGCTCCCCGAGGCGAGCCCGACGCACACCCCCAGCTCGATCCCGATCCTCACAGCGCGGCGGACGGCGCCCATAGTCAGCACCCCCCCGGGATCAGCGCCGGCGCCGCACCCGGAAGAGGAGATCGACGCTCAACAGCTCGACCCCCTCCAGCTGAAGGGGCCTGGGGATCGTGGGCAGGGGGGTGTCCACCAGCTCTCCGGTGTCGGTGTAGAACAGGTGGCCATGGGGCTCGGTGTTGGTGTCGTAGTAGGTGCAGTCGGCCTCGACCTGGACCTGGGTCAGCAGCCCGGTGGCCACCAGCTGGTTCAGGGTGTTGTACACCGTGGCCACGGACACAGCCAGCCGCCGGTGGGCTGCCTCGAGGTGGAGCTCCCCGGCGGTGACGTGGCGGTGGGCGCCGCCGAACAGCAGCCCGGTCAGCCCCAGGCGCTGAGCGGTGGGGCGCAGCCCTGCGCCGTCGAGGAGCGCCCTGAGCTCAAGCTCGCTGTTGAGGTGATGACCAGGGAGAGGGGTGGACACGTCCCCCGATCCGTAGCGTGCCAGGGCGGGGTTGCCCAACGACCCCGGAGATCGAGGTGCTGACTTTTGGGGACGAGGCCGCGGTCTCCGCGATCCCGGCGGGGGGCTCCGACGAGGCCGCGGCCCGGGCTGCGCCCCCCAGACCAGGCGCCGGACACCGGGATCGGTCTGCAGCAGCCCCCACCAGTGCGATCCCCGGATCCCCCACGCTGCCCGACGCTCCGAGCCGACGCCGACGCTGCCCGGCTGCTAGAGCGAGCCGGAGCCGGAGCCGGAGCCGGAGCCGGAGCCGGAGCCGACGCCGATCTACAGCTCCTGGGATCTGATGTGCTGGGCGGAGCTTACTCCGCCGACACGCACTCAGGGGTGCCGTTGTTCCGCCCGACCCTGAGATCGACGGTGGTGGACTTGGGGAGATCATCGACGGAGAAGGAGAGCCTCCAGTCGTGGGTGTCGCCGGGGTTGAGGGGGAGCCTCCAGCCGACGGTCTGCAGCGTCTCGAAGGACTTCTCTGCCTGCTCGAACAGCACCCCGACGTTGTCGGCCTCGAAGACGCTGCCTCCGCCGGCCTGGGCGAAGGACTCCAGCACGGTGCGATCGACGCCTGCGCCGAGGCCCAGCATCGAGACCTGCAGCCAGTCGTTGTTGGCGGCGAGGAGCTGCTCGACGTCGCGCTGGGTGGTGACGGTGGTGGCGTGGGTGGTGTACCCCGCGCCCGACGAGGTGGCGCCGGTGGGGGCGGGGACGTCGGGGCTGTCGCGGCCGCTGGAGTTGTCCTGCCCGTCGGTGAACACCACCAGCAGGTGTGTGTCCCGGGGGCCCGAGGCCACGCCGCCGCCGAGGCGCTGACGATCGGCCTCGAGCACGGCGAAGTCCATCGCCGCATACATCCGGGTGAAGCCGTCGTCGCCCTCAGCCGGGCCGGGGATCGTCTCGATGTCCGACAGCGACCAGTCGCTGTCGGCCTCCCACACCCACTGGTTGAACCAGATCACCTGCCAGCTGAAGGTGCCCGGGCGACCCTCCCAGGCCGCCGCGCCCTGCTCCAGCAGCGCCATCGCCGAGCTCTTCATCTCGTCGAACAGGCCGTCCTCCACGATGCTCGAGCTCGCGTCCAGCACCAGCGTCACGTGCAGATCGCTCGACAGGTTCTCAGATCCCAGCGACTGGCCGCCTTCCCACTTTCCACTGCCCGGCGTGTCGCCGTCGATCGACTGCTCGATCGTGGTCGAGCTCGCGGGGATCGTGGTGCCGTCGACGTAGCGGAGCACGAACGAGGCCACGCCCTCCGTCGCGTCACCGTCCACGCACAGATCCACCACCCGCGTCTCCACGCCGGGACGCTTGTCCGTCGCGGGCTGGCTCGGGAGGTTGCTCTTGCAGGACGCGAGCAGCACGAGAGCGAGGCTGCTGATCAGGTTGCGCATGGGCTCTCCGGGTTGAGGTTCCTGGGGGAGGGTGGAGACCCTGCCGCGGAGGACAGGGAGCGGGGAGAGGGGGTGGACGTCAGGGGTGGGGTGTTGCTTCGATCTGGATCCACCCTGCCCCCGAGCCCTCGGGAACCCAGGAGGTGTATCCCGCCTGAACCAACCGATCAGCGGATCACACGTCCTTCCTCAGGGGCGAGGGAGAAGCGCTCGTTTCGGGGGGCGCTGCACAGCTGCTCAGTGCACAGCTGCCAGCCGACCTGGCCCGAGACGGGTCGATCTGCGGGCACCTCGAGCCTGAGCTCCACCGTGTCCTCGAGGACCCAGGACGTGCCGTGGGGCCAGTCCCGGCGGGTGCCCCCGGGTACCGGGGCCCGCTGGCCCGAGTCGGTCCTGAGGTACAGCGGGATGCTCTGCTCCTCGCTCGCACCATAGAGGTGGTAGCCAGGTGCGATCACCGCGGTGAGGGAGAGGGTGGAGCCGGTGCGGGCCAACGAGATGCTGGCGGCCGCCTCCCAGTCGGGGGCGGAGGGGGGCGTGGGGGGCCTAGGCCCACTGGGGATCGGCGCGCCCGCACGCCAGGCCCTGGTGACCGCGATCGCCTGGCCGGGATCGGCGCGCTGCCGGTAGTTGTCGTGCACCGCGCGCATCAGCTCAGCCCCGTCGGGGGCGATCACCAGGGTGGTGGGGTGGGGGAGGTGCTGGCGCTCGGGGTTGGTCACGCCAAACCTCACCCAGTCCTCGGGGGTCGCGTGCCCGATGTCGAGGGACTCGAAGCCATGCCTCGCCACAAGGACCTCCAGCTGGTCCAGGGGATCGGACGACAGCAGCAGCAGCCGCCCGCCGGCGGCCTCGAGCTGGCTCTTCGACTGTTTCCATGCGCGCACCTGCGCGACGCAGTAGGGTCACCAGTCGATGGATCGCACCATCTCCA
Source organism: Deltaproteobacteria bacterium (assembly GCA_011376105.1). GTDB lineage: Bacteria > Myxococcota_A > UBA796 > UBA796 > DRPG01. The sequence goes on along the minus strand of DRPG01000296.1, from coordinate 9,351 downwards.
CGACCACGACCCGACCCTCCGGATCGGGCAGGATCACGGTCTGATCTCCGAGGATCCCAAAGCGCATCGCCCGGGCGCTGGGCTCGGGCGCGGGCTCGGGCGCGGGCTCGGGCTCGGGCGCGGGCGCAGACGTAGAGCGGCAGGCGGCGGCGAAGAGGGAGATGGTGAGCACAGGGCCTCCGTCCAACCCCGTAGCCCCCTGAGGCCCCGGCGTCCTGCTCGCCGATCCCCGGCGCTGGATCCCCGGGGGGTGAGGACACACCTCGCCCCCCGCCGGGCCGGGCGCCGCGACGAGGAGGGTCCGTGCGCGACGATCTGACCGACATCACCCGGGTGGTGGACCGCAGTGGATCGATGGAGTCGATCCGGGACGACGCTGAGGGTGGGATCCACACCTCGATCTCCGATCAGGCGGTGGAGCCCAGGGATCTCCTGCTGATCCCGGCCCAGCTCGGCCTCGACGGGTCTACCTGTGGCGGATCAGGGGCCGGTGTCCCGGCGGTGAGCTCACGAGCCCTCACGCGGTGGCCCGGATCACCCCGAAGGCCTCGAGGGTCCGGGCCACCGCCACCTCGAAGGGGGTCGACGTCAGCCCGAGCTGCCCGCGGGCCACGGTGTCTGCGACGACGAACGGACGATCGAACTCGTAGATCATCTCGGGGAGCTCCCGGATCAGGGGATCGAAGATGCCGAGGAGCCTAAGCACCCAGGTCGGGGTCACCCTGAGCGTGATGGGCCGGCCCGAGAGCGCCGAGGCCAGCGCGACGACGTCACGGGCCGACACAGGGGGCTCGCTGGGCACATGGATCACCGGCGGTGGATCGGGGTGCAGGGCCGCTGCGACGAGGGTCTGTGCACAGTCCTCGACATAGGTCCAGCTGTGGGGTGCGTCGGGATCTCCGGCGACCCGGGGCGCGAGCGCCTGCGCGATCCGGCCGAAGACCTCGTCTCCGAGGGCAGAGGCGTGCACACCGGGCCCGAACAGGTCGCTCGCCCGGACCTGGATGACCTCGAGCGTGCCCGCCTCGCGGGCACGGGCGAGCTCCAGCGCCATCTCAGAGCGGACCCGGCCCTTGATCGAGCACGGGCGGTGGGGTGCGTCCTCGCCGAGGGGGCTCCCGCCGGGGGCCCCGTACATGTACATGTTCTCGAAGCTCACCAGCCGGGCGCTCGCACGCCGGCACCGGCCCACCACCGCGCGCTGGAGCGGGGGGAGGTCCTGCCGCCAGCGGTGGTATGGCGCGTTGAGGGCCTGGTAGACGACCGCACCCGGGGCGATGGTGGACTCGAGGAAGCTTGGATCCAGCACGTCCCCGGCCCGGTGCCGGGCGCCGGACGGGACGGAGACCCCGACGGTGCGGCTGACGACGATGGGCTCCTCCCCACGCCTGGTGAGGGCTCGTGCGGTGGCGAGGCCCACGGGGCCTGCGCCGAGGATCACGTGTGTCCCTGGGCTCATCGGTGCACCTCGATCTCCCGCCGACCCCCGTCGATCAGCTCCACCGCGGGCTCCTCGAGGGAGGGGGCGCGCAGCGCGTGCACGACGTCGTTGGAGGTGCCCCGTCCCGCAGGCACGAGCGGGCTGCCGCGGCCACGGTGTGGGCGTCGATCCGGGACCCCTCGGCGGAGGACCGGGCGGTGCAGGGGTGGGCGGACGCCGGGGCCTCAGGATCGGCCACCCGGACAGAGCCCTCGATCGAGGGCTCCGCTGCTGTGGCTGGTCGGGCGAGCAGCGCCGCCAGGGTGAGCTGCAGAGGGTTCATGCTGTGCTCCTCGCAGATCTAGATAGCTTTTTCAAAAATGGAGTACTTCTATGAAATTTGGAATAGATCATTCCAATAACGATATACCGATCGAGCACCTCGAGGGGATCCCGGCCGCGCTAGCGGTCCACCGCCTCGGCAGCGCGACCTCGGCCGCGAAGCGGTTGGGGGTGGGGGTCGCGACGGTGCTGCGCCGCCTGGAGCGGCTGGAGGGAGAGCTCGGGTGTCGCCTCTTCGATCGGCTCCAGCGCGGGATGCGGCCGACTCGGGCGATGGAGCGGATCGTGCCCGCCCTCGAGCAGATCGAGGCCTCGTGCCGCGACGTGCGCCGCGAGGTGGCGGGGCTCGAGTCCCGCCCGGAGGGGGTGGTGCGCCTGGCGACCCTGCCGGTCCTCGCCTCGAGCGTGCTCGTCCCGGGGCTGTGTCGGCTCAGGGCGCGCTACCCTGCGCTGATCCTGGAGCTGCTGCCGGCGTCGGCGGTGGTGGATCTCGAGGGACGGCGGGCGGATCTGGCCCTGCGCCTGTCGCGCCCTGCCTCGGGCGATCTGGTGGCCCGGCAGGTCGCTCGGTTCCCCCTGGGGGCCTATGCGTCCTCCCCCCTCGCCGCTGAGCTCGCCTCCTGCCCGCCCTCGTCCTGGCCGTGGGTGGACTGGGCCGAGGAGATGCACGCCCAGCCAGAGTCGATGTGGCTGCGCGGCGCGGTGGCGGAGCCCCGGATCTGCTTCCGATCCTCGGGGCTCGATGTGCTGCTGCGCGCTGCGGTCGAGGGGATCGGGGTCGTCGTGGCCGCGGCCCCCCTCGGTGAGGGGTATGGCCTCACCGCGCTGCCGATGCCCCAGCCGGCGCCCGAGGGGCGCCTGTACCTGGTGGCCCACCGGGTGCTGCGGCACGCTCCACGGGTCGCCGCGGTGTGGGACTGGGCGCTCGGGTGCCTCCAGCAGGGAGGCGACGGCTGACGAGGGCGAGCACCTCGGCTCGCCCCGGCCACAGTCCCGGGCCCACCCCACCCGAACCGAACCTGGACAGCGGAGCTCTGGCTGTCCAGCTCACACGGTGAGCCGCTCGCCGGGACAACAACCATCCAGACGCCCCCTCTGCCCGAAGACTCCCCGACCACGGACGTCCCCACGCACAGGCCCACACTCGCAGAGCCTGGGTACCTCACAGCCACGGTGAAGCCCATGGGGCTCCACCCTCACTGGTTCGTCGCTTGGGACCTCAAAAACCTCGAGGTGGTCTAGATGTTGGAGTCAGAGCCTCCTGGGATTGGCGACCCGGGAAGGACCCTTGGCACGCACCCGAGCAACTGCTGCAGGGCAGCCCCCCTCTGCTGCAGGGCAGCCCCCCTCGGCCGACCGGCCCTCATGGTCGCGCGCAGCCCGGGACAGCGCAGACGCCCGGGACAGCACAGGCGCCCGGGACGGGCTAAAGAGAGCCCGGTCGGGCATGCTCGGGGAGCTCATGGCGACATCTACACCGACGACCAAGCCCTGTGGCCAGAGCTGGTTGCCTCGGTCGCGACGATCCCGGGGCTCGATGCTCCAAGCAAAGGTCTGGCTGTGTGCGCTCTGTGCCCTCCGGGCTCCGACGAGCCACAGGGGAGGGGGGCGCGATGCGGTATGAGGGTCGCATCTATCGGCCTCCCTCCGAGGCAGACGCCTACATCCTCCAGGCGACGATCGGCTGCTCCTACAACCACTGCACATACTGCGACATGTACCGCGACAAGGCGTTCCGGATCCGGGCGCTGGCCGACACCCTCGAGGATCTACAGGCCGCGGCGGTGGTCGCCGGTGACGCAGTGGACAAGGTGTTCGTCGCCGACGGGGACGCGCTGGTGATGCCCCTGGATCACTGGCTGCCGATCCTGCGGGCTGCTGCGCGTGGCCTCCCCCGGCTGCGTCGGGTGAGCTGCTATGCCACCGCGCCGGCGGTGCTCGACAAGAGCGAGGCAGAGCTGACGGCGCTGCGGGAGGCGGGGCTGGCCCGGCTGTACATCGGGCCCGAGTCCGGCGATCCTGAGACCCTGCGGCGGATCGCGAAGGGGGCCACCCACGAGGATCACGTCCTGGCGGCCCGGCGGGCCCACGCGGCGGGGATGGAGCTGTCGGTGATCGCGCTGCTGGGGGCGGGGGGGATCGAGCGCTCCACGGAGCACGCTGAGGCCACGGCGGCGCTGGTCACCGAGATGGATCCTGAGTTCTTCGCTGCGCTGACCCTGACCGTGGTGCCGGACACGCCCCAGGCCCGGCTGGTGGAGCGGGGGCGCTTCGTGCTGCCCGGGCTGCCCCAGCTCCTGGGGGAGCTGCGCACCATCGTCGCCGGGACGAGCCCCAGCGACGCGCTGTTCCGTACCAACCACGCCTCCAACCACCTACCCCTCGCCGGGCGCCTCCCCCGGGACCGCGACCGGATCGTGGCGGTCATCGACGACGCGCTGGCGGGCCGGATCCCGCTCCGTCCCGAGCACGCCCGGGGGCTGTGACGCGGTACCTTGTCCGGCCGCGGGGAGGGCAGGGTGTCGGGCGAGGGAGACGATCTGCAGGAGCAACACCAGGAGCGCTTGAGGCTCCTGGGGCTGTGCGCCCTGTGGGTCCTGGGCGTAGGCGCCACCACGTCGTGGGGCGCACACCAGCTCGAGGTCTCGCTCCAGCACGACGTGGCCGCCGCCCTGGAGGCCTCCGGGCTGTCCCACCTCGGGGTCTCAGTCCACCAGCGAGACGTGTGGCTGATCGGGGCGGTCCCCGATCCAATGACCCAGGCCCGGGCGCGGATCGCCGCCGCGGGGGTGCCCGGCGTCCACCGGGTCGACGCCACCGCCCTGGTGATCGAGGGCGGGGCACGCCGATGAGCTACGTCGTGGGCGAGATCCTCCTGCCGATCGTCCTGCTGAGCCAGCTCGCGGCCCTGATCGGGTGGATGTCGAGGGGGTATGTCGAGCGCTGGCACCGCGGCCCCCGGGATCCAGCCGCGCTCCTGAGGCAGCGGCTCCAGGAGCAGATCGTGCTCGCGGCCCGGCTCCAGGAGGATCTCGAGCGCGCCCGGAGCCAGCTCCGCGAGCGCGCCGTGCCCGCGGTGGAGGTGTCCGACGACGCGCTCCCCGAGACCCTGGCCCGGAAGCAGCGCATGCTCGAGGATCTCGAGGGGGCGCTGGCGTCGAGCCGTCAGGCGGTCGAGGTGCGCTCGGAGCAGCTGGAGCGGGCCAGAGCTCAGCTACAGGCCCTCGAGCGTGCGCTGGCGTCCTCGCAGGGGCGGGTGCGCCAGCTGGAGGATCGGATCCGGCCGCTGCCCACCCGCCCCCCAGCGGACGAGATGTCCCTGGCCGAGGCGCGCGCCTACGTCGAGGCGCTGGCCGTCCGCGCCGCGGGCCCCGGCGGAGCCCACGACGATCTGCGCCAGCTCCGGGGGATCGGCCCCAAGCTGGGCGACGCCCTCAGGGAGCTGGGCTTCACCCGCTTCGAGCAGCTGGCCAGGCTCCCCGACGACGATCTGGAGGTCGTCGCGAAGGCCCTGCAGCTGTCGGTGCGGCGGATGGAGCAGGATGGCTGGCTGCTGCAGGCCCGCGAGCTGTCCGAGACACAGGATGGGGGCCCGTGAACCCACGACATCGAGCGCTGCTGATCGGGGGGGGATGCGTCGTCGTCGTGGCGCTCGTCGCCCTGTGGGGGGCGTCGGACGGGACGGAGGCTCCCCCCGCGCCGGCGACGCCGGTGACGCCGGTGACGCCGGTGGCGCCGGTGACGCCGGTGACGCCGGTGGCGCCGGGGCCCCCGGCCCTCGAGACCCGGCTCGAGGCCGCGCTGGCCGGAGAGGAGCAGCCCCTCGCCGAGGTCGCCCGGGAGCTGGCGGGGGCGGATGGGGTGGTCTGTGGCGTCGAGCCCAGGGTGCTGGGGGGCACAGCGAGGCTGGAGCTCGATGAGCCAGGGGGCTGGCTGGCGGTCGCCGCGGTGCGCAGCGACGTGCTGGTGCTGTCCGAGATCCCCGAGGCGGGCTCCGGCATGCTCCGGGTGGAGGGCTTCGCCCCGGCTCCGATCCGCTGGTCCGGGGCCCGGGGAGGCCAGGGGCGCTGCGAGCCAGATCCCCTGAGCCTGCAGCCCGCCGAGGCGGGGGTGCTGGGCACGGTGGTGGGCTGCCAGCGCTGCAGCGCGGCCCTGGGGCTGACCGCCTGTGGTCAGCCGGTCTCCCTCGATGACGACGGAGGGTTCTACGCTGCCGCGGTCCCCGGAGAGATCTGTGTGGTCGAGGCACGGCGCCACTATGGGGTGTGGGCGTGGTCCGACACCGTCGAGGTGGTCCCACAGGTGGGGGACGACGCCATGGTCGAGATCGAGGTGCCCGGGTTCGAGGCCGTCCTGCCCCTGATCGTGGCCGGGGGTCGGATCGAGGCGGTGTGGGAGGGAGACGAGCAGCTGGTCGGAGCCCGGATCCTGGCGGTGGATGGCGCACCCGTGCCCGACGATCCCGACGGCTTCCACCTGGCCACCGGGGGAGCCGCCGGCAGCGAGGTACAGCTGGAGCTCGAGCGGGATGGACGGCGCTCGACCGTGCCCCTGGTCCGCAGGGCGCTGGGCTTCGAGGACTGGCTGGTGCGCTGAGGCCCGCCGATCGACCGGCTCGGCCTGATCCGTACGTGGTTGATCACCGGCTCCGGCTGTGCCCCGGACAGGGTCCCACGGCCCGCGCCCGGAGCTCAGCCGCTGCCGCTCTCGAGGTGGGATCGCAGGGCCCGTAGGGCGCTGCGCCACTCCCGCTCGAGGGCTGCCCGCGCCTCCTCGTCGTCGAGGATCCCTCCGCCGGAGTGGATCAGGGCTAGGCGGGCCTCGTCGCCGTCGCGGGAGATGGTGAGCTGCACCCGGGTGCCCCGGGTCTTGGCGGGGCTGGTCGAGTCCCAGGCGATCTCGAGCTTCCGGGTGGGCCGGATCTCGTGGAACACGCCGCGCTCTTCGATCGGCTCGCCGTCGTCGCCCTCGATGGTCAGCACGATCCGCCCCCCGCTGCGGGGCTCGAGCCGGGCCTCCTCGGCCCACCAGTGGGTCCACCCCTCAGCGGTGGTCAGCAGGTTCCAGATCACCCGGGTGGGTGCGGCGATGTTGATCTGCTGGCGAATCGAAGGCATCGACAGACCCCGTGGGGGCGGTGTATCGCAGGGACGCCGGAGCACCAGTCAAGTCTTCGCTCACCCCCCTGGAGTTCGGGATCAGCGAGGGGATTTCAGGATCCCCGGGAACTGGACCCCGGCCCGGGGATCGATCCCTTGGTAGTGCATCTGAGCGGTCCCCAGGTTGAGGGTGAAGTCGAAGTCGGGGAGGTAGACCCGCCCATCTTTCTGGATCAGCCCCTCCGGAGGGTTCTCGAAGGGGCCGGCCAGCCGGAAGGCCCGCACCACGCAGTCGTCGACCTCGTCCGAGCTGCTCTCCTTGGTGACCTCGATGAACTCGAGCGCGCCGTCGGCGTTGAGGATCACCTCCACCTCGGTCAGGTAGCTGGACTGGGACAGCCGGACCGAGGAGGGGAGGTTGTCGAGGTTCTGGCGCCACCAGTAGTTGACCTGACGCCGGATCCGCTCCATGTAGCCGGCGTAGGGGTACTTGTTGGTGTTCAGGGCGACCATCTCCCCACGCCGCTCGTCGAGCAGATCGTTCTGGGGGGAGCCCGAGAGCGCGGCCTCGCGCTGCGACGAGCGCACTGGATCGAGGGGACCCTCCCGGTTGGTCTTCTCCCAGGGGGAGGGCAGGGCGGCCATCGAGCCATCGACGTTGGGATCGAAGCGGTGGTTGCCGACGGTGGCGCCGGTCGACTCCTCCTCGACGTTGAGATCGATCACGTCTTGCTCTTCGGCCTGCTGCTCCTCGCTGTGGATCCGCGCCAGCACCTCGGGGTTGATCTCGAACCGCTCTGAGCGGGTCTCTTCCTCGACCACCTGATCGTACCTCGAGAGGTAGTCTGCCTCCTCAGGGATCTCCTCGATCTCCGGGGGGGCGATCTCCACGATCTGACCATCGAACCTGGGGGGCTCTTCCTCTTCCTCCTCCTCGGGCTCCTTCACCTCGGGGGGATCGAGGATGACCAGCGAGACGGGCCTCCGGCCCTTCCTCTCGGGGGGGGCGAGGTAGGGGAAGAGCGCCGCTGCGATCCCCACCCCCACGGTGTGCAGGAGCAGGGCCACCAGGATCCACAGCGGCTTGTAGGGGGAGTGTCGCCTGCGGGGCACACGAGCGGGCACCCCTCGTCCTGGCCCTGTCGCGCGCAGCGTCCACCTCCCCCTGAGTCTAACCTACGTCGGTGTCGTCCTGTGACAACCTGGGCCCGGGACCCTCAGGGCTCAGATCCCGTCGTGACCAAGGGGTTCCGGTATCGCAGGGTGATCTGGTGGTGCAGGGGCACGCTGCGCAGCCCCCGTGGCAGCCTGGGGAGCTTGGCGGGGATCGCGTCCAGCGCCATCTGATCCAGGTTGGCGTTGCCGCTGGAGCGGGTCACCTTCGCCTCGGACACCCGGCCGGTGCCCTGGATGACGTAGCGTACCGTCACCTGCCCCTGCAGCCCCAGGGCCCGAGCGTGGGGATCGAGATCGCGGCTCCGCCAGCGCTGGGCGATCAAAGCCTCGCAGCGCTGGATCCAGGCGCCGAGCGGGGTCCCGATCGTGCTCACCGCCGTCGTCCAGGCGATGGGGACGTCGGCGACGGCCTGGGGGGAGCTGTCCGAGCGCCCGTGGGCGCCGTCGGGGCCAGCCCACGCCGGGCGGGCCGACAGCTGCTCCCGATCGACAGGGCCAAACCCCAGGGCCTCACGCAGCTCCTCGACTGGATCGGCGGTGCCCGGTGCGGCGATCGGGTGGCCCAGGCCTGGGGCGGGCGCGATCGGATCGGGCAGGGCCCCGCGCTCGGGGGTGGTGTCGGCGCCACCGAGATCAGCACGCTGGCCCGGTCGCTCGATCACCGCACGGCGGACCCCCCGGGTGGTGGCCGGTGCGACGCTGGCGGCCTGGGTCGCGGGGGCGGGGCGGCGGGGCTCGACCACCCGCGCCGCCAGCGGTCGCCACCACCCCGGTGCGTCGGGGGTGGGGCGAGTGCCCAGCGGAGCGGGCTGAGCCGCCCGGGGCTGGGGGCCGATCCCTGCACCGCCCCCCCCCGCAGCTGCGCTGGCCCCTGAGGCGGCTGCCGCGGCCTGGCCGCCCTCCAGGCGGGGGCCTGCGGCCCCTGCGCCCCCGGCGCTGCGCCCCCGGCCCCGGGCGCCTCCACCCCCGCCTCCGGCGGAGACAGGCTGAGGCAGGATCGTGGCCACCGCGCGGTTGCCCCTCGACGTGTCGAGCGTGCCCTCGCGACGATCGAGGCTGTGCTGCCCTCCGTCGTGGGCCACCCCCTCGGACAGGGGACGCAGAGGCCCAGAGCGCTCCGACGTCACCGGAGCGCGGACCGGGACCGGCGCGTGGGTGTGCCGGGCGCTGATCGTGGTCACCCCCGCGGGGGCCTGGGCGATGGCGTCGCTGGCCTCGGTGCGGACGTAGGCGATCAGCTCCTCAGGCTGGTCGTCTCCGCCCGGTGGTGGGGGGGCGGTGGCGTTGTCTCGATCCCGGGGTGGGGCGGCCTGG
>DRPG01000295.1 GCA_011376105.1 Deltaproteobacteria bacterium | reverse complement strand
GGGGCGAACCTCCTCGCGTGACCGGTTTTTGTGTGTGGTCTGTTGGGGGTCGAGGACAGGCGCCCCAAGGTGGCGAAGGGCGGTATGAGACCTCCACGTCGGCCCGGTGTCGGCATGGGTCTCGGCGCGAGCTGTGCTGGTGAGATCACGGTTGTCTCTGCGGCGGGGTGGCGGGGTGGCGGCGTCACCGCGGCGCTCTCACCCTGCGTCCCGCCCTAGACCTCGACCCTGTCCGCCCCTGGGATCCGGTACAGTCCGCCGTCGGAGGCAGGGATCAGCCTGGTCGGCCCGGATCGCTCCTCGTCCGTGTGGATCGAGGCCCCTTGTGCAGGCGGGGGGCACGATCGACGTGGATCACTCCTCGTCCGCGTGGATCGAGGTAGACAGTGGGAACATCTGGATGCACACCTGAGCGATCCGATCTCTTGGCCCTTCCCAGGCTTCACAGCGGTGAAGCACCTGCAGCTGAGCCTCCCACAGCAGGGTGCGCAGCTCGGCGAGTCGATGCTCTGGAATCGCTAGTGTGAAGCCTATAAATGCGGTCTCGTCCGCGACCTGGCGCTGCAGGAGTCGGTGCATCACATCGCCGGCGATCCGGTGGCTGTCCCGGTGGTAGCCATAGCTACCGAGTCGACCCACGATCTCGCTGCTGTGTAGCACTGGATCAGCTGGGAGCAGCCGCTCGCCTCTCCACACCAGGTAGCCGAGGCGCTCCAGCAGTGTCAGGGCCTCAGCGGCCTGCTCGACTTCGATCCGAGGTCGTAGGGACTCGGCGATCCAGGCTGGATCGGGTCGGAAGTGCTCGCACTCTGCCAGGGTGCGCACCGCAGCGTAGTGCCAGCTCGAGAGGTAGCAGAACTGATCGCGATCCACAGATGGACCATCACGATGGATCCGGAACTGGGCCAGCGCTGCCCATGCGCGCTCCCGATCCTCGCCTGGCTCGGACTGGCCCAGGCGGACCAGCAAGCGGAAGTACTCCGCTGGAGCTCCCTCGAGGCCCAGAGCCGTGATGAAGGGGCCAAGCCGGGACTCAGTCAGGCGTCGCCGGCCTGAGATCAGGTTCGTCAACACGCTGGGATCGCTCGAGCTGAGGCGCCGGGCGAACATGCGGTGACTGAAGCGAGGGTTGCGTTCCTTGCGTTTTCGGTACCAATCCCGGAGGTAATCGCGGAAGTCGGTGTAGGTGAAGATGTCCAGCTCGTCCACGGCGTTCTTGCTCCTGCGACAGCGTGGGGGAGTGTATGCGATGACGCATACGAAACCTGCACCCGGACACAACGAAGCCCTGATCCGGATCTACGTCGGGGTGTGCTCTCTGCCCGCCCCTGTCGCCTCCAGGCTCCGTCTAGCGTGGAGGGAGAAACGCAGAGGAGTGACGATGCAGGCGATCCAGGGTCGATCGCGGGGGTGTGGTGCGCCCCTCGCAGCCCTTGAAGCGGTGGTGAGGGGGGGGCCGTCCCAGGGGGATCCACTGATCCGATGGCTCGACCGACACCCCGCAGCGATCAGGCTGCCGTGGGAGGTGCGCGACGACGTGATCCAGAGCGTTGGCCTGATCTTGTTGTCACGGGGATCCGGGATCCTCGCGCGTCTCCGGGCCGCCAACCCAGGTCGCCTGACCGGGCCTGCGGGTGATCACAGCTTCTCTGCCTACGTCGGGGCGATGTTGCGCAACCGGGCGAGGGATCACCACCGGGAGCCGGGGATGTGTCAACTTCGGGAGAGCACCCTGGTGATGGTACCTGCGCCCGAGGTCCACGCGGATCTCCGGGCCGTGCTGGAGGCCCTTGAGCGAGCGCGGGATCGGCTGATCGACGAGGGCAGCGCGATCGGCTCTGAGGCGGTGCGCCAGCTGTGGGCGTTGGCCCTTGGTCAGGTCTCCCTCGAGCGCCTGGTGGCTCAGCTGATCGAGGCCGAGCCAACCCTGACCTGGGCGCGGGCACGGGATCGGCTCTACAAGCGCCACCGACGAGCCCGACAGGCCCTGGTGCGGGAGCTGGGGGCGCTGGAGGCCCAGGGTCGGCTGCCTGCGGACACCGCTGAGCAAGCCCGGACAGCGGTGGCACAGCTGTTCAAGCAGCGGAGGTGATCATGGATGAGGTGTTCGTGTTGGCCCTGGCGGGCACCAGCCCAGCGGTGGTCACAGAGCTGCTGTGGTACCTGGCCGAGGTCGAGGAGCGACGGGTCGTCGGGATCGAGGTGTGGACGACCTCGGTAGGGGCGAGCCGCCTCCGGGCGCTCCACCCCGAGCTGGTGCGGCTGACCCGGAGCAGCGGGCGCCTGCCCGAGATACCCCACGCCTACCCCGCCCCGAGCGATCCTCCGGCGGGGCCCCCCGAGGGAACGCTCCGGGTGGTCGTGGCTCGGCGCGACGAGGGGCCGATGGACGACATCCGCACCCCAGAGGATGCGGACCGCTTCACTCAGGCCCTCCACGATCGGGTCCATGCCTTGGTCGAGCACCTGGGATCGGTGCAGCTGGTGGGCAGCCTCGCCGGTGGGAGGAAGACCATGAGCATCGCCATGCAGCTGGCCTTCACCCTACATGCTGGGTGGACCGATCGACTGCTCCACGTGCTGGTTCATCCCACCATCGAGGGTGACAAGGAGCTGCATCGTGGCTTCGTCCATCCCACACCAGAGCTGGTCGAGGCGCTCGGGATCCCAGAGACGGAGCAGATCACCGTGTACGAGAGCCCGCTCCTGCCGCTGCGTGGATGGCTCGGTCCCGACCTCGCCTCGTGCCCATTCCAGGAGGCCTGGGGTGCGCTGCGGGCACGCCTGTGTGGGGAGCCGAGGGCGCGCTTGATCCAGCAGCGGCTGGATGTGTACCGCGGAGGAGATCGTGTGGCTTCGGTCGAGCTCAAAGAGGCCTCCGCCGCCGCGTACCGCGCCCTGATCGAGCAGGGCGGGCGGGCGGCTCGGGAACAGATCGACCCCAAGGCGAAAGCCGGGGCGATCCGCAAGCGCTTCGAGCGCCTGAAGCTCGATCTCCAGGGATCCCCGGCACGACCGATCGCCCACCTGTTCACCCCGAAGTGGGACAAGGCTGATCAGAGCTGGGAGATCTCCGGTTCCGTCGAGCTCGGTGACAAACCGTGACGACCACGGTCTACGCTGTCCACCGGACGCCGATGTGCTCGTCTCGTCGTCCCCGGGACGAGGGGCCAGCCTCCGGAGGGCTCCAGGGGCTGGGGTGGTGTCCGCTGGACGCCGATCCAGATCGGAGCGCGTCCGCTGGACACCCACCGCACAAACAAGCTGTAAATCGGACGAAATATAAGTTTTTAACTCGTGAAATACGGACACAGCACCCCCGAGGTGCCCTGTGTCCGAGCTGTTCCGTCGCTTCCTCGTCCTCCGATCCAGTCCAGATGATCCAGTGAGCCAAGAGCTCTTCTACGCGTCCCTGCGGCTGCGGCTAGAGCGCTGGGCCCGGCGTAGCCACGATCCTGACGAGGTGATCCAACGCACCCTGGAGCGGGTGTTCCGCCACCTCGCTGGCTGCAGGGCGGACAGCCCGAGCTCGCTCGCGGCCTGGCTCCGCACCATCTCACGAAACTGTGCGTGGGATCTGGGGCGCACGAAGCACAGAGATCTGCTCGACGAGGAGCACGTGTGGTCCGATGGCCCGGGGCCGGGCGTCCTGGCTGCGGATCGTGCCCTGGGGGAGGTGCTGCAGCAGGCGGTGGCCCATGCCCACGAGGTGGATCTCAGCACCTTGAGCAGCGCACATCGCTCCAGGGCCCGGCGGCAGCGGGTGGCCGCCACCTCCGGGGGGCGGGCCCGGGATGTGAAGATCGCGATCCAGCTCCGTCACGAAGAGATCCCAGCTCAGGAGCTATCTGAGCGCTACGGGATGACGCCGGCGGCCATCCGCCAGGCTGCACGGCGCGGTGCGGCGGTGTTGGGGCTCTGGGCCCACCTCGCCGTCGAGCGGGGGGGGGATCTGCTCCGTCGGGACGCGCTGGAGCGAGTCGTGGACCTGTCCAGGCGGAAGCAGACCGGGGGGCTCACCACGAGGTCCCGGTGAGCCCTGGACAGCGACAAGGCTCGCTTGAGCAGGCATAGGCGCGTCCTCGCGGTGGGGGCGCTCGATCGGTGGAGGGCTCTGTGTTGGATCTGAAGGAGGTGCTGGCGGCCACGATCCACCGGGTGGAGGTGCAGTCCTTTCCCCAGCTCGACCGATCGACGCTGTCTCCAGACCATCCGGGCCTTGGCCCGGTCCGGGGCGTGTCCGGGCTCCTGCCGATCCGGGTCGAGACCGATCGGGCCCGACGCCGGCTCAAGGAGGCGATGCGACAGGGTGGAGCGTAGGGGTGCGGACGAAGGCGTCTGATCCATGGGGGGGGACGTGCTGCAGGCGAGGCTTCGACCCAGGGAACGCCTCGGGAGGCGCTACGGGGCGGCACCTCGCCCGGCGAGCTGCTGCAGCGCTTCCTTGAGGTGGGGGCGCACGCGACGGCTGCGCTCGGTGGCGTAGGCCTCCTGGACCGCGTCGAGCGCCTCGATCGCCCCGATCCGCACCAGCGCACGGGCCGCGGCGATCCGCTGATCGGCGTCGGGGTTGCTGAGCCACCGCGCCAGCACCGGCGCCGCGGGCCGGTGGCCGACGGCGCCCAGCGCGTCGATCAGGCGCTTGCGGGTGCCCAGATCGGGCTCAGGCAGCAAGAAGCGGGCCAGCAGGGCATCCCCTGCGGTGGCGTCGCCCAGCGCCGCGAGGGCGTCGACCGCCGCGTAGCGGATCTGGTGCCGGGGATCGGCCAGCAGGGGGACGAGCGCGTCGACAGCACCGCGCTCGCGCAGCTCCAGCACGTGGGGGATGGCGTCGCGGGGATCGGCGGCATCGTGGATCCGCGACACCAGCATCGCCTCGGTGCGCCCTGGGGCGTCGTGGGACGCCAGCTGCGCCTCGATGGCACCGAGGAGCGCCGCCAGCGATCGGTGCGTCTCGGTGTGCACGGGCGCCCGCCAGTCGCTGTCCTGCAGCACGGTCAGCCGGAAGCGCCCGCGGGGATCGCCGTCGGGCAGCCACCCCACGTCGATGGATCTCCCCGAGGGGTGGACCACGCGCAGGAGATCCTCGGTGAACCAGCCCCAGTGGGGGTGGTCGAGCGCCAGGGCGTCGGGCTCCAGCGCGCGCAGGGTGTGGTGAGCCACCCGCCAGGGCTCAGGCGGCGCGAGCGGCTGCAGCGGGGGCTCAGAAGTTGCGTGGGTGGCCATGGTACACGTCCCCCGAGGAGATCTCGGCCCGCATCGTCGTGACGGCCTCCCCACCGTCGTATCCGATGACCCGCCCCGCGTCGTACCGGACGTGGACCGTGCCGTGCGGATCTGCCGGATCACCGCGGATCACCTCGCCGTTGCGGAGGGCTTCAAGCTCCAGCGCCGCGTTGTCCACATCGGGCAGGTACTGCGACGGCTGCGTCTCTCCGCGCTCGCTGGGCCTCGACATCTCGCGCGCCTCCTCGGCGGTGCGGGCTTTCATGTGCTTGCGGCCGTGGTCGGTCCACCTGGCGCGCTCCAGGCGCTCCTGCCAGGGATCGGCGGCCGGTGGGGCCGGCTCGGCTTCGGAGATCCGGCGCTCCAGATCAGCGAGCTGCCGGCGCAGGGCCCAGTACTCGTCCACCAGCGCTGGATCGGGGCTGTCCTCCATCAGCTCGCGGACCGCCTCGATCTCGCCGCGCAGCCGCTGGGCTTCCGACAGCAGCTCCCACTTGGCGGGGACCTCGGCGGGCAGATCGTTGGCGCGGGTCTCCAGCGCTCGGGCCTCGTCTGCGAGTGCGGCGAGCTCAGGCGGGAGCTCGGCCACCTCAAGGCGAGTCTCCAGCTCGCTCAGCGCATCCTCGATCCGCTCGATGGCGGCTCGCTCGGGCTCGATGGCGGACTCATCCGCCGCACTCCGGCCGCGCTCTGCCAACCGGCCCGCCTCGGGCTCCAGCGCGCGCGCCTGCTCCAGGATCTCGGCCCGGCCCGGCGCGTCCTCGGGCAGCGCCGAGGCCCGCTCGATCACCTCGGCCGTGCGGCCCTCCAGCGCGGCGGCGCGGTCCTGGAGCATCCACCGCATGGCCTTGTTGTGGACCAGCACGCCCCCGTCGCCGACGAAGTAGTCGTGGAGCCCGGCCACCTCGATGTTGTGGACGGTGTGCTCCCCGTCGATCCGGGTGGCTCGGGTGACCTCGAGGGGTCGACCCCCCCGACCCAGCAGCGGCGTGCCCGCTTCGAGCTCGCCCGCGGCCAGCCAGCCGCGCCCGGGCACGTAGAACGGATGCTCCAGGCTGCACACAAGGAGCTCGTCGCCGATCTCGAGGCGCACCGCCTGCCCGACGGTGCGCGTGAACACGTGCTGGACGATCCCGATCGCTGGACGGGGGCTGGCGCCGCCCATCTCCATCCCCAGGACCCGATCGCCGACCTGGAGCGCCTCGATGGGCATCGACCCCGCCTCGCCGTGCACCGGCGTGCCCGCGACGAAGCAGCCATCTCGCGGGCCCTCGACGGGGGGGTCTCCGCTACCCCGGCCGCCTTCCCCCTCTCCGGCGCCGCGGCCAGCGCCGCCCTCTCCGGCGCCGCCCTCTCCGGCGCCGCGGCCAGCGCCGCCCTCTCCGGCGCCGCGGCCAGCGCCGCCCTCTCCGGCGCCGC
>DRPG01000294.1 GCA_011376105.1 Deltaproteobacteria bacterium | reverse complement strand
GTGCGGTGGCCACCGCCGCGGGGCCCGAGCCGATCGAGGCGGTGGGGGTGGGGGTCCCGGGCTTTGTGCGGGGGCGCACCGTGCTCGCGTCCCCGAACTTCCCGACCTGGAGGGAGGTGCCGCTGGCTGCGCTGCTCGAGGAGCGCCTCGGTGCGCCGGTCTCGATCCTCAACGACGCCAACGCGGCGGCCCTGGGGGCCTGGGGGCAGCATGGAGGCGGCGAGGATCTCGTGCTGTTGACCCTGGGCACCGGGGTCGGGGGGGGGGTGATCAGCGAGGGGCGCCTGCTGACGGGGCGCGCAGGCACCGGGGCCGAGCTGGGGCACATCTATGTCGGGGGGCCGCGTCCCTGTGCCTGTGGTGGGGTGGGCTGTCTCGAGGCCTGGTGCTCGACCACCGGCCTGATCCGGGGCGCGGCTGAGCTGGGGCATGAGGTGTCCGACGGCGCAGAGGTGATCGCCGCCGCCTCGGAGGGGCAGCGGTGGGCGTCGGAGCTGCTGGACGAGGCGGGGCGCCGCTTGGGGATCGGGCTGGTCACCCTGATCAACGTGTTCGCGCCCCGGATCGTCGCGATCGCCGGTGGCCTGTCGCAGGCCTCAGGGGTGCTCGCGCCGCCCGCCGAGGCCTGGCTGCGTAGGCACGGGATCGCGGCCAACGTCGATCACGTCTCGATCGCGTGGCTTGGCCCCGCCGACGAGCTGGCCATCGAGGGGGCCGCGAGGGCCGCCGGGGCACGGTGATCACCTCTGCTCCGCTCCAGTGAGCCGCTCGTCCTCGCTCGTCCTGTGTGGTGGCCGTCCTCGCTCCGGGGCTGTGGCCGGATCAGGGCCCGCGATGTCGTGCCCCCATCCCCTCCTCCTCACACACGAACGATCGTGTGCGTGGGGGTGGACCTCGCCGCCCCGCTCCACCCCGGGGATCGGATCGGGGTGGCGGTGGCGGTCGAGCGCCTGGGGGCCTCGTCCGTCACCCCGGCGTCCCACCGTGGGCCGGGACGACTCGACCTCGTGCGCTATCGTGCGGCACGTCCACGCCGCGGTGGACCGGGGGAGCTATCCGCGCCTGCCCGCTGCCGGCGTCGGTCCGTGGCTGGAGAGGGTGAGGGTGAAGGGGAGCTTCTGCCTAGTCCTGCACGGTCACCTGCCCTGGGTGTTGCACCACGGGCGCTGGCCCCACGGTGAGGACTGGCTGTTCGAGGCGGCCTCCGAGACCTGGCTGCCCCTGGTCGGGGTCCTCGATCGCTGCCACGAGGAGGGGATCCGAGCGGCCTGGAGCCTCGGGCTGACGCCGGTGCTGCTCGAGCAGCTGTCGAGCCCACGGTTCCGGGAGGGGCTGCCCCGCTGGCTGGCCGAGCAGGCCGGGCGAGCGGTGCGGGACGAGGCTGAGTTCCAGCGTGCCGGTGAGCTCCACCTCGCGTGGCTCGCGCGTCGCTGGGCCGAGCGCTTCGAGCGCCTTGGGGCCCACTTCAACGCCATCGGTCGGGATCTGGTGGGACGGCTCCTCGAGGCGGAGGCTCAGGCTCAGATCGAGCTGCTCACCTCCAACGCCACCCACGGCTACCACCCGCTGATGCTGCACGATGCGTGCGCCCGGGCTCAGATCCGGACCGGGCTCGCCACCAGCGAGCGCCACCTGGGCCACCGCCCCCGGGGGATGTGGCTGCCCGAGTGCGCCTACCGACCCCCCAAGGCGTTCTGTCCCCCCGTGCTGCACCACGATCTTCGCCAGGTCGAGGGCGTCGGCACCCTGGTCACGGCGGAGGGGATCCGGGCCCTGGTGGTCGACGCCCACCTCCTAAGCGGCGCCCGCCCCGAGGCGATCCTCGACGGTGGGCGGGCTGTGGCGGTGCCTCCGGATCAGGCCGCGTGGGACACGCTGCGGGCCTGGGGCAGCGCTCTAGAGCCCCACCGGGTGGTCGAGGGGGGGCGGCTGCTCGAGCTGACGGTGCTCGGGCGGTGCCCTCAGGTCAGCGAGCAGGTGTGGAGCGGGGAGGTGGGCTACCCCGGAGACGAGCGGTACCTCGAGTTCCACAAGCGCCACGGCCTGCGGGGCCTGCAGTACTGGAGGGTCACCGGCCCGGGCGTCGATCTGGGGGACAAGGAGCCGTACCACCCCGGCGACGTCACGGCCGCGATCCATAGCCAGGCGGTGCACTTTGTCGATGTCCTGCGGGGGCGGCTGGGCATGCACGCCGATCGGACCGGGCGGGCGGGCATCATCTGTGCTCCCTTCGACGCGGAGCTGTTTGGCCACTGGTGGCACGAGGGCCCCGAGTTCCTGCTGGAGATCGCCCGCCGGCTGCACCACGATCCCGAGATCCAGCCCCGCACCCTGTCCGAGGCCCTGAGGCACACCCCGGCGGACAAGGCCGTGTCCCTGCCCGAGGGCTCGTGGGGGGCCGGAGGCGATCACCGGGTGTGGCTCAACGACGAGCTCCGGTTCTACTGGGAGGTCGCCTACCGGGCTGAGGATCGGTTCCTGGATCTGTGGCACCGGGCCCCGTGGCGCGACGACGCGAGGGTGCGGGAGCTGCTGACCGAGGCGGGGCGACAGCTGTTGCTGCTGTCTGCGTCCGACTGGCCCTTCGTCATCTCCACCCGCGGGGCGGTCGACTACGGACTGCGCAGGATCTTTCACCACAGCTCGATGCTGGACGATCTCTGCAACGGTGTGGAGGATCTCGTCTCGGATCCCGCTCGAGCGCCCGATCCTGTCGTGTCCGAGGCCCTGCGGCGCGCCCGGCTGCTCGATCCGGTCTTCCAGGATCTCGATCTGTCCTGGTGGGCGTGAGACCCAGAGACCCCGCCCCCGGCGCCGACCGGATCGGAGCGGGGGCGCCGGGACACCCCTCCAGAGGTGGTATCATGGCCCCCTCGGGCAACCCTCGGGCAAGAGAGGCCGAAAAATGTCCGACCCACCTGCATCCCACACCAACCCCCACACGCCTCCTCTAGTCCTGAGGGCAACGTGCCGATGGGGTCGGAGACAGGATCGAGTGGTCGACCGTCGACAGAGCACGGCAGCACAGCAGGCAGCAGGACAGGCGCAAAGGTCCTGGTGAGGAGCAGAATGGCTAGGATCCTCCTTGTAGAAGACAACGAGATGAACCGGGACATGCTCTCGCGACGTCTCCGCCGCCGGGGGTACGACGTCGAGGTCGCCGTCGACGGGGGCGAGGCCGTGGGCATGGCCAACAACAGCCCCGATCTGATGCTCCTCGACATGAGCCTGCCGGTCATGGATGGGTGGACCGTGGCGACCCGCCTCAAGGCGAGCGACGACACCAACGGTATTCCGATCATCGCCCTGACCGCCCACGCGATGGTCGGAGATCGGGAGAAGGCGCTCGCGGCGGGCTGCGACGACTACGAGACCAAGCCGATCGACTTCCCCAGGCTGCTCGAGAAGATCAACAAGCTGATCTCCGGCGGTTGAGCCCATCTCCGACTCGAAGCTCCGGCCCGACCTCGCCCGGGGCTCGACCTCGCCCGGGGCTCGACCTCGCCGGGGGCCCTGGGGCCGGTGGAGCGCCGGGGCTGGGCTCGGGGGATGGAGCGCGCCCCCTGGCGCGCTGTAGGCTCCAGGTGTACCTTCTCCTGAAGATTTCAGGAGACGAGGCATGCTCGGAGCCCTTCCACCGGTCTTTGCCGGACTCCAGCCCCAGGATGCTCAGGAAGCTGCAGGGTTTCTGCAGGGCGTGACCCTCGGGGCCGGAGAGCTCTTGATGGAGCAGGGAGAGCAGGATCTCACCCTCGCCTTCATCGATCGGGGGGCGGTCCAGCTCCTCGACGGAGAGGTGCAGATCGGCTCGGTGGGCGCCCGGGAGATGATCGGTGAGATCGAGCTGTTCGGCCAGATGCCCCGGGTCGCGACCGCCATCGCCTCGGGCGAGGTCCAGCTGTCGGTGCTCGACTACGAGCACTATGTCGAGCTCTGCAACCGTGGCAACCCTGCGGTCTACAACCTCGAGCGCCACTCCATGCGCCGGATCAGCGATCGGCTGCGCTGGCTCGACGAGGGGATCCTCGATCGCAGCCAGGGGGTCGCGTTCGAGCTGCACACCCGCAGCCAGGGCCTGCTGTCGCGCCTGTTCGGCGGGGGCGTGCCCCGGGTCGATGCCGTGCAGGTCTTGGCGTCGTCGCCGCTGTTTAGCTGGGCCGACATCCAGATCAACCAGGCGTTGGCGAGTGAGTTCCAGGTCGCCAAGTTCCCCCAGGGTCACGTCCTGTGTCAGCAGGGGGCGCTCGCCGAGGAGATGTTCCTCATCGTCTCAGGGCGGGTCGACGTGGTGCTGCTCACGAGCGAGCGCACCGCCGAGATGGTGGCGACGCTGGGGCCGGGCCAGGCCTGTGGGGAGCCCTCGATGGCCCAGCACACCCCCCGCAGCGCGACCTACGTCTGCCGGGAGGAGGTGATCGCGCTGACCCTCGATCTGAGCCGCTTCGGCCAGCTGTTCGCGATCGATGATCCCCTTGGCTCGACCTTTCGCCAGGGCATGCTCCGCAACATGATCGCGCTGGAGCTGGCGACCCAGAGACGGTTCGTCGAGGTGGAGTCGAGGCGG
>DRPG01000293.1 GCA_011376105.1 Deltaproteobacteria bacterium | reverse complement strand
TGGCGAGCTGGTGTTCCAGGCGCTGGCCGAGCTCGGCTTCCGGGACGCGATCCCTGTCGAGGGGCGCCGCTACACCATCCCCACCGATCTGTTGTCCAAGGACAAGCTCTCTGCGATCCGGATCGATCATGTGCTGTGTAACGATCGGATCGAGGTGGTGGACGGAGCGGTGATCCACTCCCCCGACACCGAGCGAGCGAGCGACCACCACCCGGTGTTGCTGGACTTTCGTCTCAGGGCCGATCCCGCAGCCACGTAGATCGAGTCGGGTGGTCGGGTGGCCTTCCACACATCGTGTAGGGCGTCGTGGACAGTGGTGATGCTGGAGTCGGCGGCGGGCCCATCGGTGAAGGCGGCGAGCGTGCCAGGTGGTCGTGTGTTGGGTGGGCGGTGAGGACGAGCTGGCCGATGATGAAGACGGGACCACGGGGACTCCGGTGTCAGGGGTGGTTTGCTCTCCCATGAGCACCACTGAGCACCGATCCTGTGGCTCCCGTCCATCCACCGAGGGCTCATCCCGCCCTCATCCTGCTCCGTTAGCCGTCCACGGATGCACCCGTGCGGGGAGGGGAAGCAGGGCTCTCGTGGTCTTGGGGGCGGGCGGGGATCCGCTGCACCGATCCACCACGCGACGACGGAGACGAGACATGATCGTTGCGACCGACGTGCTGTACGACGAGGAACAACACACCGGCCTGGCGGCCGCTGTGGCGTTTGGGGGCTGGGGTGACGAGGTCGCTCAGCGCGAGTGGACCCACCTGGTCCAGGATATCGAGCCCTACGTGCCCGGCTCGTTCTACAAGCGCGAGCTCCCCTGTCTGCTGGCCCTGCTGGCGCCTGTGCTCGAGCAGCTCTCGGTGGTGCTGGTGGACGGGCACGCCTGGCTCGCCGCGGATCGACCCGGCCTCGGGCACCACCTGTGGGAGGCCCTCGATCAGCAGATCCCGGTGATCGGGGTGGCCAAGGCCCGGTTCTATGGGGGCTACGCTCAGGAGGTGCTGCGGGGTCGCTCAAAGAAGCCGCTGTATGTCACCGCTGCAGGGATGGATCCGGCCTCGGCCGTGGTGCACCTGCTGCAGATGCACGGTCCCTACCGGGTGCCCACCCTGCTCAAGCGCGTGGACAAGCTGACCCGACAGCGCGTCGAGGCGGCGGGTTCAAGCCCCTAGAGAGCCGACCCGCCGACCATCTCGCCGGACCCGCTGGAGCCGGTCTCGGTGTCGTGGGTGATGGACGGCAGCCGAGGTCCTGCTTCGGTGCGCTGCGTGGGGTGGTCCGCTTGCTCGGGGGCGGGCGCCGCGGCCTGCTGCATGGGGTGGTCCGCTTGCTCGGGGGCGGGCGCCGCGGCCTGCTGCATGGGGTGGTCCGCCCCCGGGGGCCGACGTTGGCCGGGACCGCCGTCGAGCTGGGCGTCCGGCGGGCGATCGCGGAGGGCGCAGAGGGCGCGGAGGGCGCGGAGGGCGCAGAGGGCGCGGAGGGCGCGGAGGGCGCGGAGGGCGCGGAGGGTGGCCTGAGCATCGACTGGCGCGATCCCGTGGCCCCCGCGTGCTGAGCACTCCCGGCAGACCAGGGCTCGGATTACCTCGGGGGGGGGAGGAGCGATGACTCTGGAAGACGCCTGGCGGATGTGGCTCGAGAGCCCCCGGATCCAGGCAAGCTCGGTGCTCCTTGGCAGCATCCTGTTCAGCGTGCTGGTGCTCGCCTTGTTCCGTCGGATGGTGCGGCTCGCCGCCCACACCGAGACCGAGGTCGACGACATCCTGGTCGATGGCCTCCGGGGGCCCCTGGCCACCACGATCCTGGCCGGAGGTGGCTGGTATGTGCTGCACCTCGGGGGCCTGCCGGAGGTGGTCCGCTGGGGGCTGGGTGGCGTGATCATCACCGTCGCCGCCCTGCACTGGGGGGTCGCCCTGTCCGCGGCCTCGGGTCGGATGCTCGACTGGGTCGCCCAGCGCCAGGATCAGCACGAGCTGATCACCCCCCGCACCCGTCCGATCTTCGACATCGGCGCCAAGACCCTGGTGTATGCAGGCGCGGCCTACTTCATCCTGCTGGCCTGGGACGTGGATGTGACCGCGTGGCTCGCGTCCGCCGGCATCATCGGGGTCGCCATCGGGTTCGCCAGCCAGGACACGCTCTCGAACCTGATCGCCGGGGTGTTCATCCTGGCGGACGCGCCCTACAAGCTCGGCGACTACCTGGTCCTCGACAACGGAGATCGGGGCATGGTGGTCGAGATCGGGATCCGGACCACCCGGCTGATGACCCGGGACGACGTCGAGATCATCGTGCCCAACAAGCTGATGGCCAACGTGCGGATCATCAACCAGTCCGGGGGGCCCGAGGAGGCCTTCCGGATCCGGATCGCGGTGGGGGTCGCCTATGGCTCGGACATCGATCTGGTGCATCGGACGCTGCGGCAGCTGGCTGACACCACGCCCGGGGTGCGCGCCACCCCTGAGCCCAGGATCCGGTTCCGCGCCTTTGGCGACTCGGCCTTAGAGCACGATCTGCTCGTCTGGGTCGAGACCCCCGCGGATCGCGGCCTGGTGACCCACGACATACTCACCCGGATCTACAAGCGCTTCGGGGAGCTGGGGATCGAGATCCCCTTTCCAAAGCGGGACGTGTACCTGCACCAGGTGGATCCCGGGGCCTGAGGGCGGGTCCATGGGGCGATCGCAGACAGAGGGAGGGGGCCGTGGAGGATCGACAGCAGCTGCTCGCAGACCCCCTGCGCCACCGGTGGGCGATCCGCGAGCGGGTGTATGCCAAGGCGCTCGACCCGCAGGAGGCCACGGCCATCGCCTACGCCTTGGTGCACGCGGATCCCGGGGCGTTCTGGCGGGAGATCTGCCACCTGCTGTGGGAGCAGGTGCCCCCGGGGGAGGCCGCCGACACCTTTGGGACGATCCAGTATCTGCTGCAGACCGAGCACCCCACCTTTGTGCCCTACCTGCTGCGGGTGCAGGCACGCCAGCTGCTCGAGGCGGGGCCGGATCTCCGGTACAGCCTGCTCCGGCGCGTCGATCTAGGCCACCAGGAGCTGACCCCCGTCCACCTTGAGCAGCTGGCCCACCACCGGTGCTTTCGCGCGATCGAGGAGCTGAGCCTCCGGCACACCGGGCTCCCCCCGGAGGCCTTCGACGTGTTGTTTGGGGCCTCTTTTTGGCACCTGCGCCGCCTCGATCTGTCGTACAACGGCCTCGGGCTTGAGCAGC
The DNA here is from genome assembly GCA_011376105.1 of Deltaproteobacteria bacterium. GTDB lineage: Bacteria > Myxococcota_A > UBA796 > UBA796 > DRPG01. The sequence continues at coordinate 2,401 of DRPG01000293.1, read as the reverse complement.
ACAGGGCCCTGGTGGGGTCCCCGTGCTTTGGCCAGCTGACCCACCTCGATCTGACCTGCACCGGCCTGCGGGGTGCGGGCGTCGGTGTGCTGGCCTCGAGCGCGAGCGAGCGGCTGTGCGTGCTGACCCTCGAGCACAACCGCCCGGGGTGGGGCGGCGTCGCTGCCCTGTCCCGGGCCGACTGGCCCGCGCTGCGGCGGCTGGAGCTCGGGGACGCCTGGCTGGGGGTGGATCAGGGCCTCAAGGCGCTGATCTCGGGCCCCCTGCTGTCGAGCGTGTCCGCCCTGGGGCTGTCCCACAACGATCTACGGGCTGCGGATCTCGAGCCCTTCATCCGACACCCTGGGCTCGCCCGGCTCGAGGCGCTGGCGCTCCAGCGCAACCCCCTGGCCGACGAGGGCGCACGGCTCTTGGCCTCCGGCCCCTACCTCGAGGCGCTGCAGCGCCTCGATCTGTCCCACTGTGGGATCGGCGACGACGGCGCGGCGTCCTTGGGGGGCTCCGTCACCCTCGCGCCGACGTCCCTGATCCTGCAGGGCAACGCGATCGGAGAGGCCGGAGGCCAGGCCCTGGCGGCCTCGGGCCTGCTGTCCCGGACCGGGCACCTCGATCTCAGCGACAACGCGGTGGGCCCCGAGACGATCGTCGCCCTGGCCTGCTCGCCGCACACCCACGCGCTGCGGCGGCTGTCCCTGCGGGGCAGCCAGGGCGGAGACGCAGGGGTCTCCGCCCTGATCTCGTCTGAGCGCCTGGGGCAGCTGCAGGAGCTACGGCTCGACGCCAGCGGCCTGACCCGGGTGGGCCTGCGCTGCCTGGCTCAGTCTCCGCAGCTGGCCTCGATCCAGCACCTGGGGATCGGCGGCAACCCCCTGACCGACGAGGCGGTGATCGAGCTGGTGCGCTCCCCCCACGCCCGGAACCTGCGGCTGCTGGGGTTGTCGGATCTACCCATCAGCGACGCGGTCGGGCACGCCATCGCCCACGCTCCCCACCTCGAGCGCCTCGAGCAGCTCGAGCTGATGCACACCGGGATCGGGCCCGACGCGGCGAACGCCATGGTGCATGCTCCGCACACCACCGCGATCCTGGGGGACACGCTCCGGGCGACCTACCTGCTCACCGGGGGCTGACAGGCGTCCCCGCCACACGCTCCGAGCGCCACGCCCAGGGCTCGGATCAGCGACATCGCCAGGTGCTCCTCAGGATCCACCCGGATCGGGGGACAGGTACCGGATGCACATCTCAGCGAGGATCTCCCCCAGATCGTCGTCGTCGATCAGCTCCGGGCGCGCTTGCAGGGCGCGCTGGATCACGGCGAAGATCGAGTGGACCAGAGCAAAGGACGCGAGCTCTGGATCGACGGGCCGGATGTCGGAGCGCCTCCGCAGCGCCGCGCTGGCTACGTCGCACACCCGCCTCAGGGTGGCCTGCTCCAGATCGAGGCGGCCGTTGCGTGGGACCTCGCTGGCCAGGGCCGCGGCTAGCTCAGGCTCGACCCGCTTGGACGCAATGATGCCCTGGATCAGCCCCCGGATCGCCACCTCGAGGGATTGATCGTGGGTCTGCTGGAGCTGGGTGATGATCACCTCGGCCTGGCCTTCGCTCACCCGGTGCGCCAGCGCCTCGACCAGCGCGTCCTTGTTTGGGAAGTACTGGTACAGCGTGCCGACGCTGACCCCGGCCCGCCGGGCCACCCGGTTGGTCGACAGCCGGGCATAGCCCAGCTCGACCAGGATCTGAGCGGTGGCCTCGAGCAGCACCTCCACCGTGGCCCTTGCGCGCTCCTGGATCGGCGTTCTTCTCTTGTTTTCCATGGGGAGTGGCCTCGGGGATCGAATCTGAGCAGGTCGCGAGTTCACAGAACCGAGCGACAACTCATATTTAGATCACACCTGATCAGGAGGACCCATGGACATCGTCGCCCCAGCTCCGTTGAGCGCGACCCCCGGCCCCCGCGGGCTGCCGCTGATCGGCTCGCTGCCCTCGCTGGCGCGCGATCCCCTGGCGTTCGTCACCGAGGTCTCCAGGGAGCATGGGGGGATCGCCTCGTACCGGGTGGGGACGAAGGTCCACTGGCTGATCACCGATCCCAAGTGGATCGAGCACGTGCTGATCGGTCTCCGGCACCAGACCCACAAGGACGAGGTCACCAACGGTCTGTCCCGCCTGCTCGGTCAGGGGCTGGTGACCAGCGAGGATCCGCTGTGGCGGCGCCAGCGCAGGCTCGCCGCGCCCTCCTTCCGGCCGAGCCACCTCGAGGTCTACGGCCGGGCGATGGTCGAGGCCGCAAGTACCGGAGCGCGCGCGGTAAGCGATGGCCCGCGGGATGTACACCTCGACATGACCGAGGTCACGTTGCAGATCGTGCTCCACACCCTGTTTGGATCGGTGGAGCCGGCGG
>DRPG01000292.1 GCA_011376105.1 Deltaproteobacteria bacterium | reverse complement strand
GCGGGGCTGCGGGGCTACGGCCAGTCCTGGAAGAACTCGACCCGCCCGATGGAGCCTGGGGCCTCGGCCTTCCAGACGATCTCCCCCTCGGGGGTGACCTCGGTGAGGCGCCCCGCCGGGGTCCAGGAGATCAGGAAGTTACCGCCGGGTAGGGATCGCACGTCGCCCTGAGCGGGGTGCAGCACCCCGTTGGGATCAGGGTAGACCCACCGCTCCTCGTAGGTCAGCCCCTCCTCGTCGAGGCCGTACCAGACGGCCCGGCTGGTGGCGTCGTTTGCGTGGTTGCGGTTGTCGAACACCAAGACCCCATCGCTCCAGGCCTCAGTGAGGTGGGCGTGCCGGGGGGGGATGGCGCCGCCCAGGGGGGTGAGGGTGCCCGCGGGACCGCCGAGGATCCACCGCAGCTGCCCGTCGGGGGACAGCCTGAGCAGCGCGTCCCAGTGACGCAGCATCAGGGTGTACTCGCCGGTGTCCCGATCGAGGACCAGGCTGTTGGCGTGGGTCCAGTCGAGGGAGTCGGGCAGGTAGCGCCCGGGCTCCATGTGGCTACAGGTCCAGAACGGCTCCAGCCCTGTGTCCTGTAGGGAGCGGAACAACACCTCCGCGTCGGCCTCCAGCTCGCTGCCCTCGGGGCCGATCCGGACGATGTCTGTGGCCAGCATCGCGTCGTGCTGGGGGAACCACTCGTTGTCGATCCGCTCCCGGGACAGCCAGGCCAGGCGCCCATCCCCCACCTCCACGAACGCGTGGTGGTGCTCCTCGGCCCGGGTCCTCGACAGCTCCTCCCCCGTCGCGATGGACACCCTGCGGATCAACCCCACGTCGACGCGGGGATCACGGTGGTTCTCCCCGATCAGCACTGAGGCACCATCGAGCCCGCGACGGATGTAGGAGATCGAGCGATCCGGGGCAGACGCCGGAGCCCACCACTCGAGCTCTCCGCAGCCCTCCAGGGCCACCGCGTAGGAGCTCCCCTCCCCATACTGAGTCAGCAGCAGGTGCCCACTGAGGACCTCAGAGCGGGATGGATCGGCCTCCAACACCTTGATTACCGGCAGATCGTCTGGAGGGTCCTGGGGTTTGGAGGCGCGACAGCCTGCGGCCGGGGGATCGGGGGTACAGGCCAGGATCCAAGACAAGATCATGAGGGAGCCTAGCGCAGTCACCTGCCACCCGCTCGATCCATCCCGATCTCCCGCCGTCTGGATCGCCTCGCCCCGGTGCAAACCCCGAGCACCCCTCCCCTGGGCGTGAGCCCGTGCAGCGCTCCCTAAGCCCTGTGTGTGGTTGAATCTCCATGTGTGTGGTTGAATCTCCAGGGGGTTCACATGTACACGATGATGTTGGTTTCGCTCTCTTCGGGCCCGGCCTCAGCTCAGCAGGTCCCCGCCTCGGTGGTGACCGGCCACGCCCTCGCGATCAGCGGGCTTGCGCTGACCGCCACCACCTCAGTGGCCTTTGGCTACGCCTTGACCACCGACAGCCACGTAGGGCCCTACGTCGCCCTCGCCGCCGCCGATCTGGTGGCGCCCATCGGCCCCGCCGGTGCGCTGGGGGCAGCCCTGGCCCTGCGGCACCGGGGCGCGGACGTCTCGTTGGTGCCCTCAGCGATCGGCCTGGGGGCGTCGGCCCTACCGCTGCTGGGCCTCGCCGGTGTCGGGCTGGGCGCAGATCCCAGCGTCCTGATCGTGACCTCCCTCGCGGCCCCGGTGATCTCTGTGGGCGCCACCGCGATCCAACTCGGCCTCGACCACAGCACTCGTCGCGCCGTCCTCGATCCGGCCCTGAGCGCCGGCCCCGATCTGAGGGTGGTCCCCCTCAAGGGGGGGGCGCTGGCGACGCTGTCGCTGCGGATCTAGGAGCCGGTCGTGCGCACCCCCATCGCCCATGTCCTGACAAGTCGCTGTCCTCCGTCCATCGGTCGGCCATGTGCGGGAGCGTGCACACCCCTCCACAGGGGATCACGCAGGGGATCAGCGAGATCGGTGACCGTCACCCCCGGGCGTGGGCGTGACACCCCTGATGGTGCCCACGTCACTAGTGCCCGTGCTGCCCGTGCTACCCGGGCCGGTGTCGGTCACACCCGTGCTGCCCGTGCTGCCCGTGCCGGTGTCGGTCACGCCCGTGCCGCCCGTGCCGGTGTCAGCGGTCTCGGTGGGGAGCTTGTCGGTGTAGTCGGTGACCGGGAGCCCATACTCGGGCGAGGCGATCGGACACCCGGCCAGCGCCAAGCCCAGCAGGACGGCCGCTGAGGTCCGGGCGCTCCCCGGGGGTTCGCGGTGACAGTGGGGGCACTGTGCGTCATCCTCGAGGACGTGGCAGCCACAATGACTACAGGGGATCAGCGACATCATCAGCTCCCATCCTGGACAGATGCATGTAGTGCGCAGGTACCCCAAAGACCAGCGGATCGTGGGCTGCGTCTCTGCGGATCGTAGGCTGCGTCTCTGCGGATCGCGGGCACGTCGGAGGCCACCACCGTGGACCCCGGCAGCATCGCCTCTAGAGCCGTATATTCAAACTTAAACCTAGATACTTGCCTCTGACCGACCCCTCGATGTTCCCAGGCGCTGCAGATCCTGATAGTTGACCCTATGGGCAACAACCTCAACCTCAGGCTGCTCCGGTGAGCAGCGCGGGGCAAACAAGACAGGAGATCCGGTGCGGTTCTGCACTTACCTGGTGCGAGAGGGAATCATCAGCGCTGAGGAGGGGTTCCAGGTGCTGGGGGCCCTCTGCGACGGGACTCCCCCGCTCGGGCAGCTGGCGACCCGAGAGCGGATGCTGTCGATCCGACAGCTCGCCCAGCTGCTCAACCTATCTGCGGAGGATCCGGTGCCTCTAGGCACCCTGGCGATCCGGGAGGGTTTCCTGAGGCGACACGAGCTCACCGAGCTGCTGGAGCTGCAGCGACGGCGGACCCCACGGGCTCAGGACGCGCTCGTGCAGCTGGGGATCATGACCGCCACCGAGGTTCAGGCCGCGTTCAGGCGCTTCCTCGGAGCATCGGCCCCGATCAGCGCGCTCTAGGAGCCTGTAGCGCACACATCCTCCCGTCGTCCTCAGGTCCTGACGGATCGACGCCGAGGCCCCTCAGCTCGACGTTCGCCGGCTGTGTGTGGTGATCCTGCGACACCGACAGGCCTGCATCCCCGCGACCCGATCCGGCCTTGAGCAGGTGATCGGCGAGCACCCGCCCCGCCGACGGGGCTGGCCCCCGGGGGCCGGGGCTGGCCCCCGGGGGCCGGGGCTGGCCCCCGGGGGGCCGGTCTGGTCGCGCCCGCTGTGGTCTGGCTGGAGGTCTACACCGACGGAGGGTGTCGTGGGGATCCCGGCGTTGGCGGGCGGGGCCTCCTGAGGGGCGCGGTGGATCCGGCGCCAGCGCCGGCCACACGTCCGGCGCTCGAGGAGGCGCGCGGTCTGGGGTGCAGGTCGCTCACGTCGGAGGCTCCTCGGGCTGCACCGGATCCGGCACGAGCCAGCCGTACGACGACGGCAGCACGAACAGCGTCAACAGCGTGCTCGTCACCAGGCCCCCGATCACCACCGTGGCCAGCGGTCGCTGGACCTCGGCGCCCGCAGACGTCGACAGCGCCATCGGCGCGAACCCGATCGCGTCGGTCAGGGCCGTCATCAGCACCGGCCTCAGGCGGCGCTCGGCGCCGGCGCGCGCGGCCTCGAGCGCGCTGACGCCCCCGCGGTGCAGATCCTGAATGGCGCTCACCAGCACCACCCCGTTCATCACCGCGATCCCGAACAGGGCGATGAAGCCCACCGCCGCCGAGATCGACAGCGGCAGACCGCGGGCGAACAGGGCCACCAGGCCCCCGGTGACCGCCATCGGCACGTTGGCGTACACCAGCAGGGTCAGCCGCGTCGAGCGGAAGTTTGCCTGCAGCAGCACGAAGATCAGCAGCAGCACCAACGGCACCAGCACCGCCAGCCGCGCGCTGGCCTGCTGCAGGTTCTCGAACGAGCCACCCCAGTCGAGGATGATCCCCGAGGGGACGGCGACCTCTTCGTCGATGCGCTTCATCGCCTCGGCGACGAAGCCCGCCACGTCGCGCCCCCGCACGTTCATCTCCACCGTCAGCCGTCGCTGCACGTTCTCTCGGCCGATCTGCAGCGGGCCTTCGGTCACGCGCACGTCCGCCACCTGCGACAGCGGCACCTGTGGCCCGCCGGGTCGCCCGACCAGCACACGGCCGATGGTCTCGGGGCTCTCCCGGACGCGCTCGGGGAACCGCACGGTCAGGGCAAAGCGGCGCTGGCCGATCAGCACCTCACCCACCTCGCGCCCTCCCAGCACCTCGATCGCGTCCAGCACGTCGCGGGCGCTCATGCCCAGCCGCGCGATGGCCTCGCGATCGACGGCGATCTGCAGCACCGGCAGGCCCGCGAGCTTCTCCACCTTGACGTCGCGGGCCCCGTCGATCGTGGACAGCGTCTCGACCAGCGTGTCGCCGGTGCGGCGCAGCACCTCGAGATCCTCACCGTACAAGAACAGCGCCACGTCCGAGCGCACCCCCTCG
>DRPG01000291.1 GCA_011376105.1 Deltaproteobacteria bacterium | reverse complement strand
TTGCCCCCTCCGTGCAGCACGAGATCCGGATCCGCGCCGATGAGCTGAGAGGTGTAGACCCGCAGGGCGAGATCCACGCCGGACCCGCCCCAGCGCTGCACCGCTGCTTGGGCGCCCTCTTCCGTCCAGAGATCGTGCATCGTCCGCAGCCCTCACCACAGCAGGTCCAGCGGGGAGGTATGTTAGCGTCGTGCGGTCGACAACGGAGGACCCCCAACAATGTTGGCACCCCTGCTGCTTGCCCTCCCGATGTTCTTCGGGTGTGAGAAACCCCCGATCTACAACGGGATCACGTCCGTCCTGGTTCACAACCAGACGGCCAGGGGCGTGACCAAGACGGAGATGACCGGAGATAAGCTCGCTCAGGCCACCAGCTGCCTGTACAAGACCCAGGAGATCCTCCCCGAGGAAGCCACCGATGACTTCCTCTCCACCATCATCCTGCTCCAGGTCCGAGACCGGCTCGGAGACCGGATGTTCGAGCTCTACACGACCGAGAACCTCAAAGGCGACAAGGGGTTCTACAAGAACCCCTGCATCTACCGGATCATCCACGAAAACTGAGGGCTCTTCCACGGAGACCAGGTCCGGGACGGCTCAGCGCCCGGCCCCGGTCTGCGGTAAGCGCTCCAGGGCAACACCAGGGAGCCGAGCGATCGCCTGCGCCAACTCATCGGAGGAGCGCGGCCCCCAGCGGAGCGCGGTCCCCAGCGGAGCGCGGCCTCCAGCGGAGCGCGGCCCCCAGCGGAGCGCGGCCCCCAGCGGAGCGCGGCCCTCAGCAGGAAGGACCGCACAAGCTCGGGCGCAGGCCCCGCGAGGAGCCCAAGCGTTGGCTCAGGGCAGCGCCTCGAGCGCCGAGGGCTCCACCGAGGCCTCGGAGGCGGCGGTCCACCAGGTGAGGAACAACACGCCACAGGACAGCCCGATGAACGTGAGGAACAGCATGCTCGTGCGGGGGGTCTCTTCGTGCTTGATGACCAGGGAGCGGGCCATGCGTGACCTCACGGTGCAGAGTGCGGGAGGGATCAGGTAGGGGGTTGCCTCGACGACCATCCTACGGGAGCTGCAGGGTCCGTGCCATCTGTCACGGAAGGTCACGCATCCGGGCCCTACACCCCGGACTACGAGGAGCAACCAGAGGTCCCGCGGGGGCGATCCCACGGGATCGTCGGGGCGCGGGACCACCTCAGGGCAAAATTGCGATGATTGGTAGCTTCTGATTGCGATGATTGGTAGCTTCTGAAGCTACGATTTATATATTTTGGGTCCTGGGATCAGGATCCCCGGCGCTCGTAGGCCTGGACCCGGGCGATCGCCTCGTCGAGGGTCAGGGTCTCCTGCTCCCCGGTGGCCATCTCCTTGAGGCCGAGCAGACCCGCTGCGGCCTCGTCGGGTCCGACGATGACCGCCCACGGGATCGCCTTTGCGTGGGCGTGCTTGAGCTGGCTCCGCAGGGAGCCCGAGCCCACGAACAGATCGGTGTGCACCGCCGCCCGCCGGAGCGCGGTGGCCACCCGGGTGGCCTCGAGGCGCAGCGCCTCGTCGTAGACCGCGACCATCACCGTGGCGGTGTCGGTGCGGGGCCCGAACATGTCGAGCTCCTGCATCACGATGAGGATCCGCTCCAGCCCCAGCGCGACCCCCACCGCCGGGACAGCCTTCTTGCCGAAGATCCCGACGAGATCGTCGTAGCGCCCCCCCCCTGCGATCGAGCCGATCCGGGGCTCCTCCACGACGAGCTCGAACACCGGCCCGGTGTAGTAGTCCAGGCCCCGGGCCAGGGTTGGATCGATGCGCAGCTGATCGGGCTCGACGCCGAGGGCCTCGGCGAGCTCCAGCACCGCCCTCAGGGAGGCGATCGCCTCGGAGACCGAGCCCCCGCTGAGGCCCGCCTCCATACCATCGAGGATCGTGTCGTTGTCGCCAGATAGATCGAGGATCTGCCACACGCGCCCCCGCCGCTCCTCTCCGAGGCCCAGCTCGGCCATGGAGCTGTCCACCCCGTCTCTGCCGATCTTGTCGAGCTTGTCGAGCGTGATGAGGAGCTTGATCTCGAGGGGCCCGACCGCACCCGCACCCCGGGCCAGGGCGGCCAGCAGCCGGCGATCGTTGAGGCGCACGGTGAAGCGCTGGAAGCCCAGGGTCTGCAGGGCGTCGACCGCGACCGCCACGCACTGGGCGTCGGCGAGGGGCTCGGTGGATCCGACGATGTCGGCGTCGCACTGCCAGAACTCGCGGAACCGCCCCCGGGCAGGGCGCTCGGCCCGCCAGACGGGGGCGGCCTGCCAGCGCTTGAACGGCATCCGGAGCCCCGGGTTCATCGCGATCACCCGGGCCAGGGGGACGGTGAGATCGTAGCGTAGCGCCAGATCACACTCCCCCCGCTCGGAGCCCGCGCCCCGCTTCAGGATCTTGAACATCAGCTTCTGGCCTTCGTCGCCGTACTTGCCCGTGAGGGTCTCGATCCGCTCGAACGCGGGCGTCTCTAGAGGTTCGAACCCATGACGTGCGAACACCTCCTGCAGCTGCCCGATCACGTGGTGTCGGTGGGCGGCCTCGTCCGGGAGAAAGTCTCGGGTTCCTCGGGCTAGGTGCACGCTCATTCGGACCTCAGATCCCGCTCGGGATGGGTCGGGCTCTCGAGCACCGATACCCAGCATGTTGGGCGGGTAGATGGCCCCATGCCACACCGGCCCGCTTGAACCCAGCGGTAGAACCGCCTAGCCTCAGGGCAGGGTGCCGTCACGGATCAGGGGCGAGCGAGTCCACCCCAGAGTTCGACACCAGATGGTACAAGCTGTCACGGAGCGGGGTTGAGCGAGTTCCACTACGTCCGAACGTTGGGACCGGATGGTGGGGTCGATGCCGCCGACGGACCCGCCATCGGCCTCGATCTGGAGACCGTCCTCAAGGACGGCCTGCCGCCCTGGCGGGTCGCGCTGGAGGTGATCGCGGCCCTGTGTGAGATCCTCGACATCGCCGACGAAGACGGGGAGATCCATGGAGACGTGCACCCCAGGTATGTCTTCATCGACGAGACCGGAGCGGTCTCCCTGGAGGGGTTCGGGATCCCCCGGAACAGCAACCCCGCCCCGGAGGCCGAGCAGACCAAGGCCAGCGATCTGTATGGGCTGGGCTACACCGCCTTCGTCACGATCTCGTCGCACGAGCTGCCCCACCCCCTGGGGGAGGCCAACGCCTCAGATCACGACGATCGGGTGATCGACGCCGTGCTGGAGATCGATCTGTCGGCGGTGCCCGACTCCATGCAGGGCGACGTCCAGTGGTTCGTCGCCAAGCTGATGTCGTTCCAGCCCGAGGACCGTCCGAGGGCGCTGGAGGCATGGCGCACCTTCATCGCGTTCTCGAGCGAGCTGCAGGGGCCCGACATCGCCGAGTGGTGTGCGGCGGCCCTCGACGGTGGGGGCGAGCGTCGCGACGAGCTCCAGCAGGAGCAGGCACCCGCCTCGGATCCCTCCGAGGATGAGGAGCTCGGCGGCCCCATGATCGGCAAGGGCCCCCTGGCGAGCAAGATCCGGTTCGACGACGGAGGCGGCACGAGCAAGGCCAACGCCACCGCCTTCTGGACCCGCGACGAGATGAAGCGAGCGATGGAGCGGGCCGCGGCCGTCGAGGATCCCTCCGAGGACTCCCTGGTCGAGGATCGTCCGCCCTCGGGGATCGGTGGTGGCTCCGCCACCTCCTTCTGGTCCCGGGATCAGCTCGACGCCATGGCACGCGGCGATCGCTCAGCCCCCCGTCCCCGGAGGGCGGAGGGCGAGGGACAGCGCCGCAAGGCGAGCGCCGCCCACCCGGCCCCCGGCCGCCCCGCTGTGGGGGGCGGCGATGAAGAGACGGTGCTCAACCAACCGTTCGGCCAGGTCGCGCCCCGGCGGTTCGAGCCCTCCCAGACCTCGTTCAGCCCCCACCCCTCCCAGCAGGGCCGGGATCGCCCCAAGCCACCGGATCCTCCTCCACGGGCCGACGAGCCGACCCAGCTGTCGGCCGAGCGCTCCCCCCAGGAGCCCACCGCCCCCAACCACCCGCTCCCCGATCCAGTCCAGCCCCCACCGGTCTCTCCGGAGGATGGCAACGCAGGTGGGCTCACCTATGTGCTGTTCGGGGGCGGGGTCGCGGCCTTTGCCGCGGTGATCGTGGGGGTGCTGCTGGTCGTGGTGGTGATCTTGATCGCCCTGCTGCTGTCGAAGTCCCCCGGCGAGGAGGTCACCCCGGCAGGCGTGCCCACCGAGGCCCGGGGGGAGGTCCCGCTCCCCGATCCCGATGGGCTCGATCTGATCGAGCCCCAGCCGGCCACCAAGCCCCGGCCAGCCCCGATCGCCAAGCCCCGGCCCCCGCCCCGGCCGGCCCCGGTCCCCGCCCCGACCACCGCCCCGGTCCCGAGACCCCCACCCCGGCCTCCACCCCGGCCGGTCCCCTCACCAGCGCCACCGGTGGACCAGAACGCTCGGGTCCAGCTCAGCTCGGGGGGCCGGGGGGTCGTCAGTGGCTGCACCTCGTCCTCCCTCAACTTCGACGGTCGGCGCGCGTTCCAGGTCGAGGGCTACCGGCTACCGGCCACCTGCCTGATCACGATCGACGGGGCCCGGGGGGTGTTCCAGGTCCACGGCAGCGGCGACATCTCCTGCGATAAGCAGGGTGCCGACGTGCTGTGCGACAAGAACCAGGTCCCCTGAGTGCGGGCGGTGATCCAGCGCGTCCGCTCCGCCTCGGTCCAGGTCGAGGGCGTGCAGGTCGGCGCGATCGAGCAGGGCCTGCTGGTGCTGCTGGGGATCGGCCCCGGAGACAGCGCCGCCGAGGTCCGGTGGATGGCCCACAAGATCGCAGGGTTGCGGATCTTCGAGGATGACTCGGGCCGGATGAACCGCTCGGTGCTCGAGCTGGGCGCTGCGGTGCTGGTCGTCAGCCAGTTCACCCTCTATGGAGACTGCCGCAAGGGGCGCAGGCCCAGCTTCGTCGGAGCAGCCCCTCCGGAGGTCGCCGAGCCGCTGTACCTCGCCGTCTGTGACGCCTTGGCCGCCTCGGGCCTGCAGGTCGAACAAGGCAGGTTCGGCGCCCACATGGTGGTGCAGCTGCTCAACGACGGCCCCGTCACCTTGATCCTCGAGACGCCCTGAGCGCTGAGCCCCTCGATCACGCCCTCGCTCACCTTCGATCGCTGTAGGGAACCATGAACGAACGAGACGTCGCGATCGAGGCGGCCGGTGCGGCTGCCACGATCCTCCGGGATCACGCCCGCCCAAACACGATCCACCACAAGGGACCTATGGATCTGGTCACCGAGGTGGATCTGGCCTGCGAGGCCGCCATCCGCAGGGTGCTGGCCCAGCACACCCCGGACGTGCCGGTGCTGGGCGAGGAGGGCGGCGGCGCCGGAGAGGCGCTCACCCGTTGGGTGGTCGATCCACTCGACGGGACCACCAACTTCGTCCATGGGATCCCCCACTATGCCGTGTCCGTGGCGCTCCAGATCGACGGAATGACCGAGGTGGGGGTGGTGCACGAGCTCCCCCGGGATCGGATCCTGGTGGCCACCCGGGGCCAGGGAGCGTCCTGTGGTGGGGTCCGCCTGCGGGTCAGCGAGGTCCGGGATCTCAGCGGGGCCCTGTGCGCCACCGGCTTTCCCTATGATCGGAGCCACGCGGGGCGGTGTGCGGCGGTGGTCCGCGCAACACTCCTGCACGCCCGGGGGCTGCGCAGGATGGGCTCAGCGGCCCTCGATCTGGCCTATGTCGCCGAGGGGCGCCTGGACGCCTATGCAGAGCTGAACCTCGCCCCCTGGGACACCGCCGCGGGGATCCTGCTGGTGGAGGAGGCCGGGGGGAAGGTCACCGCCACGCCCGGGCCAGGCCGGAGCCGCTCTAGCTGCCCGATCGCCTCCAATGGTTGGGTGCACGATGTCTGGGCTGCGCTATTCGGGTCAGCGATCGACCCGGAGGACCGATGATCTGGATCTCGTTGCTCTCTGTCTTGATGGGGGGCTGCGCCAAGAGCCCAGCCCAGACCTACGCCCCACCCCCACCCCAGGGGAGCTATGGCTACGCCGAGGGCGGCCACGAGGTCTACAGCGGAGACCACAACGAAGTCGACAGCGCCACGGTCGAGCTGGAGCCCCAGGCCCCGATGCTCTCCATGGAACGAGGTCGCTCGGATGGCAGGGAGAAGTCGAAGAAGGAGAGCCCGCGCAGGGCCGCTCCCCCACCCCAGGCGATCCCGGCCGCACCACCAGCCCCGGAGGAGCCCGAGGTCGTCGCTCCGTCCCGGATGGTGCACTATGACGGCTGGGCCCGGATGCGCACCACCGATCCCACCGACACCCTCGATCAGATCGCCGAGGCCGCGATCGAGGCCGGGGGACGGGTGGATCGCCTGTCGGGGGCTCAGGTCACGGTCCGGATCCCGGTCGAGCGCTTCGAAGAGACCTGGGCTCTGGTCCTCGGGCTGGGGGATGTGCTCGACAAGCGCGTCCGCGCCGACGACATCACCGATCAGTTCCTCGCGGTGGATCTGCGGGTGCGCACCCTGCGCACCACCCAAGAGCGGCTGATCAAGCTGCTCGCCAAGGCCACCAACGAGGAGGAGAAGCTCGCCCTGCTGCAGCAGATCACCCGAGTCACCGAGGAGCTCGACGCGACCGAGTCGCGGCAGCGCACGCTGGCGGATCTCGCGTCGATGTCGCGCATCAGCGTCGACGCAGTGCCCCGCGAGGCGTTCGGTCGGTACGCCAGCGGCGCCGAGCTCGATGGCTTCGGCTGGCTGCGCTCGATGTCTCCGTTCAACCACAGCGTCTACGCCGATCAGCGGCGCGTCCCCCTGACCGTCCCCGACGAGATGGTCTCCCTGTCGAAGACCGGCCCGTTCGTCGCCGAGAGCGCAGACGGGAGCGTGCTGTGGACCATGCGGATCGACAACGATCCCGTCGGCACCGCAGACTTCTGGATCGCCGCCCTGCGCGAGCGCATCGGCGAGGAGTTCGATCAGGTCGAGGAGCGCAAGATCGGAGGCTGGGCCTGCCTCGAGCTGGACGAGCCCGGTGCGGACGAGCCCTACCACTGGCGGGTGTGCCTGCGCCCCTCGGGGGGGCGGCACCTCAGCGTCGCTCAGGCCTACTTCCCCACCCCCGAAGATCTCGAGCGCTACGGCGCACGGATCGATGGCGCGCTCAGCGGCACGGGGGGGGGCGCATGATCTGGACCCTCCTGATCGCCCTCATCACCGCTGGATCTCCGACCCAGGCGGCTCCCCCCAGAGAGCCATCGGCCACCGGGGCCGGGGCCGGGGCCGGGGCCGGGGCCGGGGCCGGGGCCGGGGCCGAGGCACAGCCCACCCGAGTCTCCGCCTACCTGACCGTGGCGGTGACCCAGCGGGAGGACGCCGCAGACACCCTGGTCGAAGGTGCCAACTCCCGGGGAGGCTGGTTTCAGTCCCGCACCCGCAGCGATCTCTCCCTGAGGGTCCCCACCGAAGAGGTGGACGCGATGGTGGCCCTGGTCGAGGAGCAGGGCAAGGTGATCGAGCGCTCGATCACCCGCGAGGACGTGGGGCAGCAGATCGCAGAGCTCCGGGGGCGCCTGCAGGCCCGGGAGGAGGTGCTCGAGCGCTACTACGACGTGCTGAAGACGGCCGGATCAGCGTCCATCGTCGCGGTGGAGCGCCAGGTGGTCAACGCCATCGAGCAGATCGAGGCCCTCAAGGGCCAGCTGCGGCTGCTCGAGGATCAGGCCGCCTACGGTCGGGTCGAGATCTCGTTCCGGTTCCGGGACCGGGCAGCGCCGGTACAAGACGGCAGCTCCTCCTTCCCCTGGCTCAACACCCTCAACGTGCAGGACGTGATCGCAGGCCACCGCCAGCGCAGCCCCCGCTGGCACACCCGGGGCATGTCGCTGGACGAGCCCCCCACTGGGTTCTCCGCCTGGCGTCGGGAGCGCAGGTACCGCGCAGCCTCACCCGACGACGTCCTGTTCCGGATGCGCTCTGAGCGCCACAAGCCCCAGGGCACGCTGGCGTTCTGGAGGGAGGCGGTCCGGGAGCGGATGGAGGCCGCGGGCTACCGGATCCTGTCTGAGTCCGGGCTGGAGATCGGCAGCGAAGAGGGGGGCCTGATCGAGGTGGCGGCCCCCCTGGGCACCGAGGACTGGATCTACCTGATCGCGTTCTTCCCCAGGGGGCGCAGGCTCGCGATCGTCGAGGCCGCCGGCGAGGTCACCTCGTTCGAGGGCCGGAGGGAGGCGATCGTCGCCAGCCTCGACGCGCTCTCGCTCTGATCCCCCAAGCGATCCAGCGAGGATCAGCGCGGCGCTCCACACCGCACCCCAGGAGACAGGGCCTGGATCTTGGCCACGGCCCGCACCACCGAGGCGTCCGGGGCGCCCGGGGCGCCCGGGGCGCCCGGGGCGCCCGGGGCGCCCGGGGCGCCCGGGGCGCCCGCGTCGAGCGCGTCGAGCGCGTCGAGGGGGACCCAGCGGACCGCGCCCACGCCGCCTCCGGCCTCCAACTCCAGCGAGGGAGCCCGCAGCAGGATCCGGAGATCGAAGTGGGCGTGGGCGGGCTCCCCGGAACGGGCGGGGATCTGGTGGACGTCGACGTCAAGCAGGGTGTCCCCCAGCACCAACACAGGGCTCACCACGCCGGTCTCCTCGGCGACCTCCCGCAGGGCGGCCTCGATCACGCCAGCGTCGTCGGGCTCGAAGTGCCCCCCCGGCTGCAGCCAGCGCTGCAGCTTGCGGTGCTCGATCAGCAGCAGCGCGTCCCCGCCCGGGGACAGGACGAAGGCGCTGGCGGTGAAGTGCCCGGGCACCCAGCGATCGCGGCGGAAGGGATCGGGGCCCGGGCGCAGCAGCGCCCTGAGCGCCGAGACGTGCTCGGCCTCCAGGGCGTCCGCGGGACGTAGCGCGTCCAGGAGCCGCCGCACCTCGCGGCGACCGCTCTCGGGATCGGTCAATGGATCAGCTCTCCGTCGAGGTACCAGCGCCCAGCCTCCAGCTCGACGCTCGCCCGCTGCCACCACAGCCGCCAGGCCCGCAGGTGGGCTCGCTGGATCCGCCAGGGCCCGTCCGCGTCGAAGGGCAGGGACGCACCGCTGGTGATCACCAGCTCGTCGTAGGCGGTGCGGCGCACGTAGGTGTCGCGGTGGGACATCTGCTCGATCAAGGCGCCGCAGTCGAACACGGCCCCATGTCGGTGCCGGACCCCGGCGGGCAGGGTGTGCTGGTGCCTCGCCCACCAGGCGCTCCACCGGCCCCTCAGGCCGGGCTCGCTGGCGTCCTCGGCGTGTCCGGTGAGGATCTGCAGGGCTCCGGAGGCGACCTCGATCACGTGCTGGTGGCGGGCCCCCAGCGCATGCAGCAGCGCAGGCACCCCCCGGGGATCCCCCAGCAGGCCCAGGCCCTGCAGCGCCCCCAGGGCGCGCTCGTCCTCCCCTCCGGCGGCCCGCATCAGCAGCAGGAGGTGATCGGGGCCCCCGTAACGCCCCACGATCTCCCCCGGGGAGCCGAGCAGCTCGCTGCGCGGGCGCGTCAGGGCGCGGCCGTGGAAGTCCACCCCCCGCCGATCCCCGAGCATCAGCAGGGACAGCGCGGCGGCCTCGGCCAGCATCGCGTCGTCCAGGGCGGCCACGATCGACTCGGCGACGCTGCGCTGCCCGATCCGCCCCAAGGCCACGATCGCCGCCCGGCGCGGCGCCAGGGAGGAGCCCCCCTGCAGCAGACGCACCAGCGCACGCACGCTGGCTCGCTCGCGCCTCAGGCCCAGCAGCTCCGCTGCAGAGGCCACCGACGAGGCCGGGTGCTCGGTGGGCTGCTCCACACAGCGCAGCAGGCCGTCGACCATCGCGGCGTTGGGGGAGCGGGCGATCGCGCCCTGCAGCGCACGCAGCATCACCCCCTGGAGATCCCGGATCAGGAGGTGATCCAGCAGCACCCGGGCGGCCTCGTACGATCGGTGCCCCGACAGCAGATCCACCGCGGCGATGTAGCGCAACACCGGAGGATCGGTGGCCCTGCCCCGCCCCGTGGCAGAGGCCCGCACCGACGCCTCCATCTCCCGCGCCAGGGCGGCCACCACCCCCACGTCGCAGGCAGCGATGGCCAGGCGGTGCGCACCGAGGCGGCGCTCGGATCGATCCGCGTCGGCGCGCTCCAGCGGCGGCCGCGAGCGCTGTGCGTCGTGTCGGGCCCGGGCCAGGGACGCCGCCCGCTCGAGGTGCCACGATAGGCTGGCGCCGGGCTCGCGCTGGAGCGAGTCCACCGCCGCCACCCCCGCCGCTAGATCGGACCTGATGAAGCACTCGCGGGCAGCCTGGCACAGCATCCGCGCCCGGGTCACCGCAGCGCCCGCCTGCGGGCCCGGCTCCCCGGGGATGGAGCGCTCGAGGAGGAAGCGTGCGATCCGGACCTGGGCCCACGCCTCGCGCACCGGCAGCTCCAGCAGCCCGAACCCCTCGGCTGCGGCCTCGGCCTCGGCCTCGGCCCCGGCCAGCTCGCCCTGGCTCCGGTACAGATCCGCGAGCCGGAGGTGGAGCCTGCAACCCACCTCGCTACAGGCCACCCCCGCCAGCCGCTGCCCCTCCAGGTAGGCCTCCCTCGCGTCGGCGTGGGCGCCCTCAAGGCGGAGCACATCGCCACGGGCCAGGGCGAGCTGGGCCCCGAGCCGGGACCCAGGCCGGGCACCGGGCCGGGCCCCAACCGAGCCCTCCACCAGGGGCTGCAAGCCCTCGAGTAGGCGCCGTGCGTCAGCGGCCCGCTGCTGGCGCACCGCACGCTCGACCCGGAGCAGCTCCAGCTGGATCCTGTCGTCGGGATCGAGCCCCGCCGCGCTCGCCTCCTGAGCGATGGCCTCGGCCCAGGGCTCCTGTCGCCCGATCACGATCCGGGCCAGCCGCAGCAGGCCCGCGCCCTGCAGCCCGGGGGGGCCCCGGCGCCGCAGGTGCCGCAGCAGGGACTCCGCCTCGTCGTGGCGGCCCAGGCTGATCTCCAGCTCCACTAGATCGAGCAGCAGGTGCCACGGTGCGCCCGGCCAGGTCAGCGCGTCTCCACCCCTGAGGAGGTGGGCCAGGAGCTGCTGGACCCTCGCGCGCTGCCCCCGCCCCACCATGGAGCGCACCAGGGCCCGGCCCACCGCCGAGACCACCGCGGCCTGGCGGGTGGTGGTGACCTCGAGCACCCCCTCGTGGAGGAACTCCTGTAGCTCGCGCTCCCACCGCTCCGGGGACGCGAACGTGCCCTCGAGGCGATCGAGCACCGCAGGATCGAGGCACGGGGCGCCGGGCCACGCCAGGGGGATCCGACACCGCCGCAGCGCCTGGCGCCAGGCCGCCGCCGCCGACGCCTGATCCTGTTGGATGAGCGCGTCGCCCAGCAGCTGCCACGCTTCGACGTTGCCCGGATCGAGATCCACCGCCACAGCCAGCGCTGCGCGGGCCCTGTCGAGGTGCCCCGCCGCCAGCTCCCGTGCGCCGGAGCGCTGCAGCTGGAATGGATCCTGAGGTGCGGCCCTGAGCCGGATCTCGTCCTGCTCGTCGGGGGCGGAGGTCCTCGACTCCACCACCGCGATCTCAGCGGTCAGCCACGCCCGGAAGCTGGCGTACATCGGCTCCAGGACCCGATCCCGCCATCGCCCGAAGACCGCGCGCCCGTCCCGATCCTCGGCCCATGCCCAGCACACGTCTCCGGGTACGGTGTCGGCGAACAGCACCACCTGTGGTGCCTCCTCGCTGGCCACCACCACCTCAGAGGTGCTGCGCAGGCGCAGGGAGCCCCGGAACAGGTTGGCCCCGTTGTGCAGCGACAGGAACTGCCGGATCCCCTCGGGCAACCTCCGATCGAGGTGGTCCTCGAGGCCGACCACGGCGCCGCCGGGTGCACCGGGGGGCAGGTGGTGCACGTCGGTGCGGTACTTGGAGACCACTTGTTCGAGGGCGAGGAGGGAGGGTTGCATGCGGCTGGGGAGGCGGCGGGCTGTGGGCCCCGGGGGAGGGCTGATCCTAGCAGACATCCCCCGGGCCCCGCGCGACGAACGCGGGCCCCGGTGCTCCGCTCAGGGCTTCTTGGACGCGTACATTTCGTCGATCAGATCGGCATAGCGCTCGGCCACCACCCGCCGCTTGACCTTGAGACTGGCGGTGAGGATGCCATTCTCCACGGTCATCGGCTCGTCGAGGATCCGGAAGTACTTGATGGTCTCGAAGCTCGCGAGCCCCTCGTTGACGCTGTCGATGTGGGCCTGGACCGCCGTCTTCACCGCGTCGGAGGAGGGATCCGCGGCCGTGCCCTGCTGCCCGGCCCAGGTCTCGAGCTCCTCGGGATCGAGGCTGATCAGGCAGGTGCAGTAGTTGCGGGTGTCCCCGATCACCACCGCCTCCTGGACCATGGTCAGCGACTTGATCCGGGACTCGATCTTCGCCGGGGCCACGTACTTGCCACCGCTGGTCTTGATCAGCTCCTTCTTCCGCCCGGTGATCTTGACGAACCCGTCCGCGTCCTTGGTGCCCAGATCGCCGGTGTGGAACCAGCCGTCTTCGCCGAAGGCCTCATCGGTGGCCTCGGGGCGGTTGAGGTAGCCACCGGTGATGTTCGGGCCCTTGGCGAGGATCTCTCCGTCCTCGGCGATCTTGATCTCGACGCCGGAGAACGGCGTCC
>DRPG01000290.1 GCA_011376105.1 Deltaproteobacteria bacterium | reverse complement strand
GGCTCGGATCCCGGCCATCGGGCGCCGTGCCGTGGGGCCGTGCCGTGGGGCCGTGCCGTGGGGCCGTGCCGTGGAGCCGGGGCCGGAGCTAGGGCCGGAGCTGGGGTTGGGGTTGGGGTTGGGGCTCTAGTCGGGCAGGGTCTTGGCAAACTTCCGATCGTCGAGCAGCCTGGAGACCAGCTCGGCTGAGGCGTCTTGCTGGGTGCAGCCGCCCAGGATCCTTGGGTTGGCACACCATCCGGTGGTGGGCTCCCCCTTCCAGCGCAGCATGCGCTCCTCGGCCACCTCGAGGATGGGCTGGGCCAGCTCGGCCCGCCTGCGGGCGGTGGTGGCCTCGATCTCGGCGACCCGGCGCTTCAGGGCCTCGAGATCGGGATCGTCGGACTCGAGGGCGGCCTCGATCTCGGTGCGGGCTTCGTCATCGGAGCGATCCAGATCCCGCAGCGCGTCCCTAGCACCGGCCACCAGCAGGTCGCGGACCAGGAGCCAGCGGCTGGGCTGCCCGGAGCCGGTGGCGATGGGGGGCTGAGCCTCGACGGAGATGACGATCTCGGGCCAGGGACGCTGCAGCACCTCCTCGACCACCGCCCTCAGGGGCTCGTTGGCGTCCATCGCCGAGGCGATCGCGGCGTTGAGATCCTCGCCGAGGCACTCAGGGTTGGCCTTGGTCCTCCCTGGCATGCCGGGCACCCGTGGGCCCTCTGCGATCCGGGCGACGCAGCGCTGAGTCTGTCCGTGGGATGCAGCGGCTTGCTCCATGGCCTCGACCATCGCCCCCGAGAAGTCCTCGATGAGCTCGTCGGTGAACTGCTGGAGCACGGCCTCCTGTCGGTGGAAGTCCTGCTCGAGATCCCCGAGGCGCTCGAGCTCTCCAAGGGGAGCGGTGTCGCCGAGCAGATCGAGGGCCTCCCGGTAGTGCTGGAGCGCGGTGGCCAGCTGCTGTAGCTCGCGACCCCGGGTGTCGGACAGGGCTGAGAGCTGCTCTGAGGCCGTGACGAACAGCTCGCTCCGGGGGGCGATGTCGTCGGGGTGGTAGTGGCCGACCGGCTCACCCTCGACCGGTTGGGCGAGGGCGACGGAGGTGAGGGGGATCAGCATGAGCTCTCCTGCGCAGCGTCCAGGGCTGCGCAGGACTAACCCGTGGCCCGGTGCGGGGCGGCCCCCCTGCGGTGTCCTGGTGGAGGGGCACCGCGGGGAGGGGGAGCACAGGGGCTCGTCGGGTGGCGAGCGCCTCTGAAAACCTCCTGGGTTAGGGGCGTGCGCCTAGCTCGGGAGTCACGATGATCGGGTTCGACCTCAGCGAAGACCAGCAGCAGCTCCAGGATCTCTCCCACCAGTTCGCCGAGGGAGAGATGCGTCCTGTCGCAGAGCACCATGACCAGACGATGGAGTTTCCCTGGGAGGTCATCCGCAAGGCCCACGAGCTCGGCCTGATGAACACCCACATCCCTGAGCGCCTCGGCGGGCTGGGGCTCGGTGCGATCGAGGGGGCGATCATCAGCGAGGAGCTGGCGTGGGGCTGCACCGGCATCGGCACCGCGATCGAGGCCAATGGCCTCGCGCTGCAGCCGGTGATCGAGGGAGCCAGCGACGCACTGCTCCAGCGCTACGTCGCCCCGATGACCGAGTCGCCGATCATGGCGGCCTACGCCGTCACCGAGCCCGGTGCGGGCTCCGACGTCGCTGCCCTGCGGACCACCGCTGAGAAGCGTGGCGATCACTACCTGCTCAACGGCTCCAAGATGTGGATCACCAACGCCGGGGTCGCCGACTGGTACTTCGTGCTGGCCTACACCGATCAGGAGGCTGGCTACAAGGGCATGACCGCGTTCCTCGTCGAGAAGGGGTGGAAGGGCGTCGAGGTCGGCAAGAAGGAGATCAACCTCGGCCAGCGCTGCTCCGACACCCGGGGCCTGTCGTTCTCCGACGTCGAGGTGCCCGAGGAGAACGTGGTGGGCGAGGTCGGCCGTGGCTGGATGCTGGCCATGGGTGCGTTCGATCACACCCGCCCGCTGGTGGCCTCCGCCGCGGTGGGGCTGGCCCGGGCGGCGATGGAGCACGCGATCCGCTATGCGTCCGAGCGCAAGACGATGGGCAGGTTGATCGCAAAGCACCAGGCGATCGCGTTCAAGATCGCCGAGATGGCGCGCGACATCGAGGCCGCCCGCCTGCTGGTCCGCAAGGCCGCGTGGCTCAAGGACAGCGGTCAGCGCAACACCATGTATGCGTCGATGGCCAAGGCGTTCGCCGCAGACAGCGCCCACCGCATCGCCAGCGACGCAGTCCAGATCTTCGGCGGCTATGGCTACAACACTGAGTATCCTGTCGAGAAGCTACTTCGCGACTCGAAGATCTTCCAGATCTACGAAGGGACCTCTCAGATCCAGCGGATGATCATCGCCCGCGAGCTGTTCTCGGGTCGATAGCGTGGAGCCACTGTTGCCGTGGTTGTTGGCCGTTGGGGTAGGGCTCTTCGTCGGGTTCGGTCTGGTGTTGGCCCGGCGGGATCGTCAGCGGCTGGCCGCCCCTGCTGAGCCGGCACCAGCCACCGACTACGTCGCAGATGTGATCGCGGCCCTGGATCAGCGGGGGCTGGAGGCGAAGCCGGTGCCCGACACCTTCGCCCTGGAGATCGCGGGGGGGCACTGGCTCGATCTCCGCGCCGGGTACGGTCGATACGCCGACGGTGCCACGGCTGCGCAGCGGTCCGCGATCGTCGATCAGCTGCTCTCTGGCTGGGAGCGCCAGGGGCTGCTGACGCCCCGGGGGGCTCCGGTGGAGGAGCTTGCTCAGCAGGTGATCCCCGAGATCCTGCCGATGGTGGAGCTGTCGCTGCGGATCCTGGAGCGGCAGCTCGCAGCCGACGATCCAGCCTCGATCGAGATCGAGTCCCAGCCCGGGTTCTGGTCCCTGGGGGCGGGTCTCGCTGCGCGTCCTGCGCTCCTCGACGGGCGGATGTTCCGGGCCCTGGAGGCCGGCGCGCTGAGCCTGACCGAGGTCGCTGCGTTCGAGCTGATGGAGGCCAACCTCAGCCGGATCGCCCGGGCCCACCCGTTCCGGGGGATCGGTGCCGGGGTGCTGCGCTCGGGCTTCGAGGATCCCCGGGACGCGACCGTGCTGTTGCTGCCGAGGGGCGCCCTCGCCGAGCTCGGGATCGGAGGTCGTCTGCTGATCTGGCCGCTGCGGGCCGACACCGTGTTCCTCGCCGACGCAGACGACGAGGCCGCGCTGGCGGCGGTGTTCGAGCAGGTCGAGCGGCTCGACGGGCTCCATCGACCGCTGTCCAGGGTGCCGCTGGTGCGGGGCGGGGGGGAGCGGTGGAGGCCCCTGCAGCTGCCCGACGTTCACCCCCTCAGCGGAGCGCTGCGGCGCCGCCGGCGGGAGCAGATCCTTGAGCGTCACGCCCGACTCTCGCCCCCGCTGGCCACCCTGGCCGCCCGGGGCCACGGGCTCGCGCCTGCGCCCCTGGTGGAGGAAGGCGAGCGCCTGGTGGCGATCTGGGAGGGGCCCGCGCTGATCTCTGCTGAGGTCGACGCGATCCGGGTGGAGGTCGATGGCCAGCGCTCGGCGATCTCCCCCCGACAGCTCGAGGCGGCGGGGTTATCGCGGCACTGGATCTCGACCCTCCTCGTGGCGCAGGAGCCCCCCTCCCACGAGATCCTGTCCGGGGTGTTCGGGGCGGAGGAGTAGATGCAGTCGGTGCACAAGCTGATCCTGATCGTGGGGATCGTCGCGGGTTGCAAGAAGGCTCCGGATCCCGCTCCGATCCCACCCCCCGTCGAGGTGAACCCGGTGGAGGTCACGCTGCAGGTCGCTGCGGTCTCCCCCCCTAGCTCCTACACGGGGCGGGCCACCGACGTGCTGGTCATGGGCTCGGGCTTCGGCCAGGGGGCCCGGGTGCAGGTGGGCTCAGCGGCCGCCACCACCGTCCTGTTCCGGGACGCCAACGAGCTCAAGGTGACGCTGCCCGCGCTGCCCGCGGGGACCCACGACGTGCGGGTGATCAACGCCGACGGCCGGGAAGCGGTGCTGCGCTCGGGCTTCGTCGTGGAGGAGTCCATCGATCTGGCGCGGTGTGGCTACGTGGTGGTCTACTTCGACGTCGATCGGAGCGATCTGACGTCCGCCGCCCAGCAGCTGCTCGAGGATCTGCGGGACTGCTTCGCCGCGACCTCCGCTCCGATCACCATCGAGGGCCACGCCGACGAGCGGGGCACCACCGACTACAACCTGGCGCTGGGCCAGCGGCGTGCCCTGGCGGTCCAGCAGCTGCTGCTGAGCCTGGGGGTGCCGATGGGGCGTCTGTCCGTCACCTCCTGGGGCGAAGAGCAGCCCGCAAAGCGGGGCTATGGAGAGCGGGTCTGGGCTGAGAACCGCAGGGTCGAGCTCACCCTCGCTCAGTGAGCCGCAGGCGGCGGGCTCCCCCACGCCGATCCCGGGGCCCGGGGATCACCTCTGATCGGTGACTCAGGCGGACGATGCGCGCCGCAGAGACGAGCCCTCCCTCCGGCACCACACCCCACGAAGGGCACCCCCGCCCGCCTTGGAGGGGGCGGCGACGATCCGATCTACTCCGGGGAGATCCCGGGGGGGATCGAGGCCTCGCGGGCCAGCTGCGCTGGATCGGGCGCCCACATCCGACATCCCACCCACCAGATCCACATGGTGTCCTCCCTGGAGAGCGTCCTGGTATCGCCGCGGAGGTGGGGAGGATACGGGGGCTGGCCGGGCGACGGACGCCTGGACGAACAGACCAGGAGCACCCAACATGAGCATCGAGATCGGCCACGCTCTCCCCTCCGCGACCCTGCACGAGGGGACCCCCCGGGATCACATCGATCCTGCTGAGGCGTTTGCGTCTGGTCGTACCCTGATCTTTGCTGTCCCCGGCGCCTTCACCCCGGGCTGCGACAAGACCCACCTGCCCGGCTACCTCGCTGACCACGACAAGCTCAAGGCCAAGGGCATCGATCGGATCGCGTGTGTGGCGGTCAACGACGCGTTCGTGATGGCGGCCTGGGGCCGGGCCCACGACGTCGAGGGCAAGATCCAGATGCTCGCGGATCCCACGGGGGAGTTCACCAAGAAGCTCGGCCTCGATGTCGACGCCGCCTCCCTCGGCGGGCTGCGCTCGAAGCGCTATGCGATGGTGGTGGCGGACGGCATCGTCACCCACCTCGAGGTGGAGCCCGATGGGTTCGGCCTGTCCTGCAGCCTCGCGCCGTCCCTGCTCGAGAAGCTGTAGCCTGGCCCGTGGCCCGGCCCGGCCTGTAGCCTGGCCCGTGGCCCGGCCCGGGGGGGCGGTCGGGGCACCGCCGGGCTGGCGGTTGGGGGGTGGAGCGTGTACCCTTCGCTGTCCCTTCCCGAGGTGTGTCTTGTTGATCTCTCCCATCCTCACCGGCCTCTTGATCAGCTGCTCGGACTATGAGCTGTCTGGCATCCCCCGGGACGAGGTGGGCCTCGATCCCATCATCGAGGTGGATCCCGAGGTCATCGACTTCGGGATCGTCTCGTCCGGCGAGACGATGGACGAGACCTTCACCGTCACCAACGTCGGCGACGCAGATCTCGAGCTCGGTGAGATCACCCTCTCCTCAGGGGATGTGTTCGAGCTGGAGATCGACGATGAGTTGATCCTGGCCCCGGGGGACTCGATCGAGGGCTGGGTGCGCTACACCCCATCCCCTGAGCCCGGAGACGACGAAGGACAGATCGAGATCCCGAGCAACGATCCCGAGCGGCCTGAGGCGAGCGTCGCGCTGAGGGGCGGGCTCGATCCTGATCTCCCCGTCGCGATCTGTGGAGTCAACCCCAACCCGGTGGCTGCGCTGTACGAGACCGCCACCTGGATCGGCTCGGCCTCCTACGATCCAGAGGACCGGCCGCTGATCTACGAATGGAGCCTGATCTCGGCCCCTCCGGGATCGAACCCCCAGATGCCGTCCGCGCCCCTCACCGAGCCCGATCGGCCCCAGTTCCTCGCAGACGTGGTCGGGATCTACACCGCACAGCTGGTGGTGACCAACGACGAGGGCACCTCGTCCACGCCGTGCACGGTGGATCTCGAGGCGGTCCCCGCCACCGATCTGTGGGTCGAGCTGTTCTGGCAGTTCAGCGGAGACGACATGGATCTCCACGTGGTTCGGGGCAACGGCAACCTGCGCACCAACCAGGACTGCTACTACGCAAACTGCCGGGGCAACGGCCTGTCCTGGGGCCCCGCGGGGCGGCCGGGCGATCCCCGCCTCGACATCGACGACATCCCGGGCACCGGGCCCGAGAACATCAACATCGACGCCCCTGAGGACATCCTCTACCAGGTGTGGATCCATGATCACCCCTCGAGGCGGCGCACCGCGGCCAATGACGTCACGGTCAACGTCTACCTCTCTGGTTCGCTGGCCTGGAGCGACACCCGCACCATCACCGGCGAGGATCACGACGAGTTCTTTGCCGTGGTCGACTGGGCCGCCCAGACGGTCACCGCTCAGTAGAACTTGTCCAGCGCAGCCTGCACGGATGGCCTAGATTGCCCCGGTGGAGGTCCCATGTGGTGGTCGGTGCTCCTGGTGGCGTGTCAACGAGGCTCGCTGGTGATCCCCGGCGACCCCGGAGGGGCTGAGACCTCCGCTGAGACCGGCACGGTGGACACCTCGGACACCGAGGACACCGAGCCCCACTGAGACCACCCCGGGCCCCCTGATCACGTTCGACGATCCTCCGAAGAACCTCCTCTTCCTGTCGATGGACACCACCCGGCGTCAGTACATCGATCGCTACAGCGACGATGGGGTGGTGCGGATGCCGTTCCTGACCTCTCTGCTGGAGCAGGGGGTGGTGCTCGACGATCACCAGCAGTGCGCCAGCTGGACCTTCCCCTCCACCAACTGCACCCTGTCGGGCACCCTGCTGGAGGAGATGGAGCACGTCCCGCGGTTTGGAGCGAGCGGTAGCCCCGTACCCGAGGGCCAGCGCACGATCTCGGGCCTGTTGCGGGATCAGGGCTTCCACACGATCCTGGTGTCGAGCAACGGGTGGCTCGATCCCGCCGATGGGAACGCTCAGGGCTACACCGACTTTCGGTTCGAGGGAGGCGCGGCCTCGGTCTTCGACGGGGGCCTGTCGATGCTCGAGGATGCGCTGGCCGAGCAGCAGCCCGAGCGCTGGATGATGCACCTGCACTTCATCGAGCCCCACGATGCCTACAACCCCCCCTCCAGGCTGATGCCCGAGCTCGAGGAGCTGGATCCAATCGACTATGATCCAGGGACCCAGTGGGGACACGACAGCATCAAGGCTGACTATCCAGGCCTGCCCACCGAAGAGCAGGAGCTGATCAAGCAGCACCTGCAGATCCGCTACACCGGCGAGCTGCGGTGGCTCGACGAGCAGCTCGAGGACGGCTGGCGGGAGCTGGAGAAGCGGGGGTTGCTCGACGACACCCTGGTGGTGTTCTGGACCGATCACGGCGAGGCGTTCTGGGAGCGAGGGCGCCAAGCCCACGCCTGGTTCCTCGGAGCTGAGGAGAACGACGCGCTGCTCGGCTTCTGGCACCGGGATCTGCAGCCGAGGTCCTGGTCGGGCCCGACCCACTCAGTGGATCTGATGCCCACCGTGCTCCAGGCCCTGGGGATCACCCCCCCCGACGACCTCGCAGGAGAGATCATCGGCCTGGCCCCTGAGGATCGGATCCGGTTCACCGCGGTCGATGGCTTCATCGGGGTGTACCAGGCGGTCACCGTGGAGGGGTGGAAGCTCCAGATCGGCTGGGATGGATCGGTGGGGCTGTGGGATCGCAACACCGATCGGATGGAGACCCGGGATCTGTACGTCCCGGGGCACCCCAAGTTCAACGAGCTGTGGCCGCTGCTGCGGGAGCGGGTGCTCCTGATGGAGCCGCTGGTGCCCGAGCACCAGGTGGAGTGGGGCCTGCTGCCCTGATCGTCAGGGCTCCTCGCTCGTGGTCAGCAGCTTCTCCCAGTAGCGCTCCATCGCGAGCTTGACCTGGGTCACGCCGTAGCCTGTGTCGACCACACAGATCGGGACCCCCGTCTCCTGGCAGGCTGGACGGATCAGATCCTGCTCGCGGTGGGAGAGGAAGCGGCGGAACATCACGACCAGATCGACGTTGCCCTTTCGGATCCGCTCAGCGAGGGCGGTCACCCGTCGCACGTCGGTGGGCTCCCACTCCACCTGCCCCAGGCGAAACGCCGCCCCGATCCGCTCGGCGGCCTGGGGCCTGGGATCACCCCCGAGCAGCACCGCGTGGCGGTCCTCCGTCAGCTCCAGCAGGGGCCAGTCGTTGGGCACTGGATCGTCTGGGCCTTCGTCCTCGTCGGGATCTTCGGAGGGCTCCCTGCGGGCCTCCCGGAGGGCCGCCTTGAGGGTCTTCATCCCCTGAGCGCCCTGGAACAGCTCCTGGTGTGGAGCTAGCAGCGCGATCAGGCGAGGATCCCGCTGGGGCAGCCCCGCATCGACGGCGCTGCGGACCTGCTCGATCAGGGCCGATGGATCCTCGAGGTCTCCCTGGAGGCTGGCCTCGATGGAGTGGAGGAGGCGCTCAGCGGAGACGAGGGGCTTGGGCTGTAGATCCTGGCTCAGCTCAGCCCACCAGAACAGCCCATCCTCGAGCCAGGAGCCACGATCGGGGGGGTTCGAGCGGGACAGCCCGGGCACGAACCCAGGCCGGTGCTCCCTGGACCAGGCGGTCATCCTGGAGAAGGCAGAGCGCAGGGCCTCGTCCTCGGCATAGGTCAGGCCATACTCGCTCTCGTCCTGGATCTGTCGGGCCAGGCTGCTGATCAACCCCATCAGGGCCTTCTGGATCTCCTGGGGCTGATCGAGCCAGGCATCCATCCGGGCGATGGCTGCGGTGAGGTGGGTGATGGCGTCGCTGGTGTCCCTGCGGGTGCTCAGCGGCTTGGGTCGCCCGGCCTCGGTACACAGCTCGGTCAGGGCTTGCCTGCGTGCATCGTTGGTCTGCTCCTGCGACCACTGGGGGGTGAGCCCGCCCTGGGCCAGGGCCAGCAGGGAGGCAGGATCGGCCTGCTCCCCCCGGGCCTCAGGGGGCGGGATCCGGTGCTGGGCGGGCTCGGGGGTGTAGGCCGGGAGATCCGGGGCGGAGATGGGGGCGCTGGTCAGGCCCGGGAGCGGCCCCGGTGTCCGTGGGGGCGAGGCTGAGATCGTGGCGCCGCAAGCTACCAAACGAAGCGCCGCTGTGCCTATCCGCCGGGTCAGATCACCTCTCCTGGCGAACAAGGTGGAGAGCTCCTGCTCCGCCGGACCCAACGGATCCGGCTGGCTCGCCAGCGCTGCATGGAGCTCGGTGATCCTGGACAAGAGCGCCCTGGCCTCGCCCAGGGCACGATCCAGCTCTGCGGAGGCATGGGCGACCATGGCCTCCGGTGTGGGGGAGGTTGGGGGGGTCATGTTTGTGCCTCCAGGGTCCTCCTATCCTCATCGGAGGGGGGCTGGGTCTACCTCGAGCCACACGGACCGCGGTCCGCGCGGGTCCTGAGCCTAAAGCCGCTGTCGGGGGCAGACCCCCGGGCTCCGCTCTAGGGGCCTGAGCGATCACGCTGGCCCCGGGCAGGAACCCGGCGCTCGTCCTCCTCGATCTCTTCGAGGAGATCGAGGCGACGGAGGCCTGCATAGACCCACCGCCGCCGCCACCGCCGCCACCGCCGCCACCGGGCCAGAGCCCGATCTACACCTGGTGATCAACACCACGATCTCCACCCCGGCTGGGGCAACGCCAGGCGGCGGATCCGCCCGCTGACGCTCGTCGGCTCTCTCGCCAGCCTCGTCCCTGCACGAGCCTGGTCTCCAGGCCCGGGCTGCCGGCGGATGGCGCTGTAGGTTGACGTTCCAAGCCTGATCTTTGCTGGGCATGACCCTCGCAGGGTGGAGCGCGGAGGTGGCCGATGGCGGTGGTGGTGCGCTCGGGGGTGATGCAGGGGGTGGACGCGATCCCGATCGAGGTCGAGGTGGATCTGCTCCGGCGGCTGCCGAGCGTGTGCATCGTCGGGCTGCCGGCGTCTGCGGTCCGGGAGAGCGCCGAGCGGATCCGCAGCGCGATCGAGGGAGCTGACGAGCCGTTTCCCCGCAGGCGCGTCGTGGTCAACCTGGCCCCCGCCGACGTCAAGAAGGAGGGGACCGTGCTCGATCTCCCGATGGCGCTGGGGATCTTGGCGGCGGCGGAGCGGGTGCCGGTCGAGGCGGTCTCCTCGGTGCTGGCGGTGGGGGAGCTGTCGCTGGGGGGCGTGCTGCGGCCGATCCGGGGGGCGCTGTCCCTGGCGCTGCTGGCGCGCCGGCTGGGGCTGTCCCTGCTGCTGCCCCGGGCGTCGGCGTCCGTGGCTGCGTTGGTGCCGGAGGTCGAGATCGTGGGTGCGTCCACCCTGTCCGAGGCCCTGGCGTGGCTCCGGGGCGAGCGCGTGCTCCCCCGGGCTGAGCCTGCGCCGATCTGCGAGGAGCACACAACCCGGGATCTGTCCGAGGTCCGAGGCCAGCAGGTGCCGCGCTGGGCCCTAGAGATCGCAGCGGCGGGGGCACACCACCTGCTGCTGATCGGCCCCCCGGGCTGCGGAAAGTCGATGCTCGCGGCGCGCCTGCCGTCGATCCTGCCCCCGCTGACCTTCGAGGAGGCGCTGGCCACCACCCGGATCCACAGCGCCGCTGGCCTGCTCGACGACGCACGGGTGCTGCGGTCACGGCCGTTTCGAGCGCCTCACCACTCGGTCACCGTCGCTGGGCTGGTCGGTGATCGCAGGCTGCGTCCGGGGGAGATCAGCCTGGCCCACAACGGGGTCTTGTTCCTCGACGAGGCTCCGGAGTTCCGCCGTGCAGGGATCGAGGTGCTGCGGCAGCCCCTGGAGGAGGGGAGGATCCAGCTGTCCCGGGCTCAGGGCACGATCGAGTACCCCGCGGCCATCACCCTGGTCATGGCCGCCAACCCCTGCCCCTGTGGGATGCGGGGGGCGGGCTGCTGTGGCTGCACCGACGCCGACGTGGCCCGCTATCTGCGCAGGCTCTCGGGTCCGATCCTCGATCGCGTGGATCTCCACGTCCAGGTGCAGCCGATCGACTCGAGGGAGCTGCTCGGGGGCCCCCGGGGGGAGGACTCGGCGACGGTCCGGGCCCGGGTGATCGCGGCCCGGGAGCGCCAGCAGGCCCGCGGCCAGCGGGTCCCCAACGGTCGGCTCCCGCCGTCGGAGGTGGCACGGGTGGCGGCCCTGAGGGCGGACGCACAGGAGATCCTGGCCTCCAGCGCCCACCGCCATGGCCTCTCAGGTCGGGCCACCACCCGGATCATCAAGGTGGCCCGCACCCTGGCCGATCTCGACGGAGACGGGGGGGTCTCGGAGCGCCACGTCGCCCGGGCCCTGGCCTTTCGTCCCAGCCTCGATCTCTGGGGATGAGCGCGCTCACTGCACCGAGCCTCCAGGGGGGGCTGGCGTGTCCCTCCGGCTCGTCGATCCTCGATCGCGCCCTGGGGATCGGGGGCTACCCCAGGGGGCGGATCGTCGCGGTGTCCGGGCCCGCCGCGTCAGGCAAGACCACCCTGGCGCTGAGCTCGATCGCGGCTGTGCAGGGGCGTGGAGGCGATGCGGCCTTCGTCGACGCCGAGGGAGCCCTCGATCCACGCTGGGCGAGGTCTCTGGGGGTGGAGCTGGGACGGCTGCCGATCTGCAGGCCGGACCACGGGGAGGCTGCGTTGGACATGGTCCGGATCCTCGTCTCCTCAGGGGGGCTCGATCTGGTCGTGATCGACTCGGTAGCTGCCCTGACGCCCGCCTCGGAGCTCACGGCGGGCCTCGGAGCGGTGGGGAGCGGGCCCCGGGCCCGGATGCTGTCCCGTGCCCTGTGCGAGCTGGCTCCGATCCTCTCTAGGGAGGCCACGGTGTTGCTGCTGCTGGACCAGGCCCGGGGGGACCCCCGGAGACGATCCCCGGGCCCGGGGATCGCAGCCTCCCTGCGAGCGAGCGTCCGGCTGGCGGTGCACCGCACCCGGATCGAGCGGCGCACCCGGATCGGGCGGCGCAGCGACGCTCCCGTCGACGCCACGATCTGGCTCACCATCGTCGGGAACAAGCTGTCTACGGCCTCACCACCTGGTGAGCTGCGGATCGGGTGGCGGGGTCCGGTGAGGAGCCGCGTCCAGCGGTGAGGAGCCGCGTCCAGCGGTGGGGAGCCGCGTCCAGCGGTGAGGAGCCGCGTCCAGCGGTGGGGAGCCGCGTCCAGCGGTGGGGAGCAGCGGGGGCTGTGTGGCCCGGGGAGCATGAGATGGGGAGCGCCCAGAGGAAGAACATCCACCTCCACGGAGCCGCCAGCGATCTGGTGGGGGCGATCCGGAGGCTCGGGGGAGCGCTGGAGGCTGAGGGGCAGGGGGAGCTGGCCCGCTGGCTGCAGCTGAGCACTCTGGTGGTGACAGGGCGGATCATCGAGGGGCGGCTCCCCGGCGAGGCCCTGGATCGGGTCGAGGACACGTTGCTCATTGTTGCCCGGTGGCTGGGGCCCCAGCCCGCTGTCCTCAGGGGCACTCAGGCGGTGGCCACGATCCGCTGCTGGAGCCGAGCGCCAGAGCGCCCTCCACGGGTGGTGCGGTCTGCTCCGACCACCGAGGCCCCATGATCGTGGTGGTCCACCGGGGTGGGCCCGTCGGCGATGAACCCGGCTGTGGCCTGTGCAGGTCAGATCGGCGGTGTTGTGTCTGAGGGCTCCGCCCGGGGGCACGGGGGTGTCGCGGCCGCTCCCCCTGGCAGTCCTCTCCCCACGATCGCGCGATCTTTGCGCCGGCGCCACCCACCCCCCCTGCTGAGGGGCCCGGCGATGGAGCCACTCGTCCGCTCG
>DRPG01000289.1 GCA_011376105.1 Deltaproteobacteria bacterium | reverse complement strand
CGGGGGGAGAGCGGACATGAGCGCGGGGGGCGCTGACGGCGGCACCGCCTATGGCGATCTGCTGGCGATCGGTCTCGACGGCGGCAGCGGGGGGGGAGCTCAGGCGGAGGAGGGTTCGCCCAGCAACTGCCCCAACCCGACCGGAGGCGGAGGTGGCGGAGCGATCGAGCTGGGCGCCGGTGGAGCGCTCACCGTAACCGCCTCCGGCCTGATCGACGTCCGCGGCGCCGCGGGCCAGTCCGATGGGCTCCCGAGCGCCGGGGGGGGCGGTGGCGGGGGCGGTGGCGGCGGGATCCTGCTGCACGCAGCCTCGGCGGGATCCTGTAGCGGTCAGCTGCTCGCCGGCGGCGGCGACGGCGGGGCCGGGCGGGGCAGCATCCTCGCCGACGGCGGCGGCGGTGGCGGGGGGCGGATCGTGCTCACCGGCATTGACGACGCGGGCTGTCTGACCGATGTCTCCGCCGGGAGCGCCCAGAGATCCGGCATCTCCGGCGGAAGCTCTGGCACAGGCGGCGTCTCCCGATCCCTCGATCTCGACCTCGACGGGGACAGACACACCGTGCTGACGGGCGGAGACTGCGACGATCACGATCCCGACACCTTCCCCGGCGCTGAGGAGATCTCCTGCGACGGCATCGATCAGGACTGTGACGGCGGTGATCTGGCTCTCGATCTCGACGGGGACGGGTTCGACGAGTGTGTCGACTGCGACGACGCCGATCCAGCCGTGTTCCCCGGCGCTGTCGAGGTAGCCTGTGATGGCGTCGACAACGACTGCAACCCGACCTCTGAGGACGCGCCTGACACAGACGGCGACAAGGACGGGTTCGCCCTGTGCGACGACTGCGACGACGCTGATCCAGCCGTGTTCCCCGGCGCTGTCGAGGTAGCCTGTGATGGCGTCGACAACGACTGTGATCCAGCCACCGAAGACGGCGAAGACGCCGACGGCGATGGGGTCGCGGGCTGTGCCGGCGACTGCGACGATGACGACGACACCATCTTCCCCGGCGCTGAGGAGATCCCCGGAGACGGCATCGATCAGGACTGTGACGGGCTCGACGACGTTGTCGACGCCGGGCGGAGCGTGATCGATGCACCGACCGCGTCGGGTTGTGGCTGTGGCGGCCACGCCCCGTGGGGGCTGCTGCCGCTGCTGCCGCTGCTGCCGCTGCTCCGCAGGCGCCCCCCCCGGCCCTGAGCTCAGCCGGAGGATCTGGATCGAATGAGGCCCCCGCTGATCCGTCTAGGGGGAGTCACCTGGAGGAGACACATGGAGCCCCCCGTCCCCAATGTAGGGACGGGGGGCTCTCTGCCTCGGCGCTGCGCTCCCACACATCGCTGCGCTCAGCTGCGCTCCCACGCGCCGCTGCTGCCGCCCTCCTTCGAGCGCAGGTGGATCGACTCGATCTCCATGCCGCGATCGGTGGCCTTGAGCATGTCGTAGACCGTGAGCAGGGCTGCGCTCACGGCACACAGCGCCTCCATCTCGACGCCGGTGTGCCACCGGGCGTGCGCCGTCGCCTCACAGATCACCACCGAGGCTCCGGGATCGACCCGCAGGCTGACCTCGACCCCGGTCAGCGGCAGGGGATGACACAGCGGGATCCAGTCGCTGGTGCGCTTGGCCCCCTGGATGCCGGCGAGCTGGGCCACGGCGAGCACGTCGCCCTTCTTCGCCTGGCGCTCTACCACGGCAGCCAGCGCCTCAGGGCCCAGCCGGATCCGGCCCTCGGCCACGGCTCGGCGCGAGGTGATGGGTTTTTCGCCGACGCCCACCATGCGGGCGTTGCCGCGGGCGTCGAGGTGGGTCAGATCGGCCACGGCCCCTCCACTGGCTCGGCCGTCCCCCTATCGCACCGCAGCGATCCTGCGCTTGCCCGGACCTACACTGTGGCGATAGCCCGGCGCCCGGGAGGTCTCCGTGTCTCGTCGCTCTGTCCAGTCCGGTGCGCCGTGGGAGGCGATCGCAGGCTACGCACGTGCGGTGCGGGTCGGCGACACGATCCATGTCTCGGGCACCACCGCCACCGGCGCCGATGGTGTGCTGATCGGTCGGGGAGATCCAGAGGCCCAGGCCCGCAGGTGCCTCGAGATCATCGAGGAGGCCCTGCAGCAGCTGGGAGCCTCGCTACAGGACGTGGTCCGCACCCGGATGTACGTGACCGACATCCGGCGGTGGGAGCCCATCGCGCGGGTCCATGGCGAGGTGTTCGCCACGATCCGCCCCGCCACAGCGATGGTCGAGGTCAGCGGCCTGATCGATCCCGACATGCTGGTCGAGATCGAGGCCACCGCGATCGTCAGTTGATCTCGAGCTCTTCGACGGTCGGGCCCCTCGAGCCGACGGGGAAGTCGTCGACGCCGCCGGGGGGGGGGGCGGTGAGGATCGCCTCGATCTCCGAGCCCAGCAGCTGGGTGCGGTACTGCACCAAGAAACCGTCGGGGGAATAGAAGAACTCGGAGCGGCCCTGGGGGCTGGTCCAGGCATAGCCTGAGACCTGCACCACCTGACCGCCGAAGGTGAGCTGGCTCACACCCAGCTGCTCCACCGGCCCCACCAGCACCTCCCCCGTCTCTGCGCTCAGGATCCTCGCCTGCTCGAGGTGGGACAGGGGCACGCGGGTGTAGGGATCCATCAGATCGGCGGTCGACAGATCGATCCGCGGCAGGGGCATCTCGGTGGTGCGGGAGCGCCCTGAGGTGGTGGTGGTGACCACCCAGCTCGAGGGGGTCCAGCGCCCCTGGACCTCGAGCATGGTGCCGTTGTCGTCGACCACGGAGTGGAACGCGGCGGGCTCCCGGGCGTCGATGTGGGCGGTGAGGCGTTGGCGGTATCGGACCTGGACCGGGCCCAGCGCCCCGTTGATGTCGGTGTAGGACTCGAGGATCCGGTTGGTGCCGGCGTCGCCCTCCAGGTAGCGGATGGTCAGCTCCCGGGTGCCGACCTGCTTGCCTCCAACGGACAACAGCCAGGACATGGTGTGGGTCTGATCGGTGGCCTGGGCGATGCCGGCCAGCGCTAGGGACATGAGCATGACAGCGGGCCTCCAGAGCTTCGCGCAAGTAACGCACCCGCCTCGGGTGTACTTCCCTCCGCCGAGGGGTATGAGCAACGAACCGTGTACAGAAGACACCTCCTGACCCACCATCCTTCCCCCTTCGGATCGACCTCGTGAACCACAGCACGCTGTGGCGGTCCATCGCTGCGCGCCGCCAGGGCGAGCGGGGTCCGAGCTTCGTGCGTGGGCCCCGCCGGGTGGCGGTGGCCTACCCCTCACCCTACCGTGCGGGGATGTCGTCCCTCGGCTACCAGCGGATCCTCTCCCTGCTGCGGGCGGGCGGGATCGCGGCGGAGCGGATCTTCCTCCCCGACGACGTCGAGGCGCACAAGAGCAGCCACACACCGCCGCTTAGCTACGAGACCGGCACGCCCCTGGGGCGCTTCCCGCTGATCGCGGTGTCGTTTGCTTACGAGGCGGAGCTGATCGGCCTGATCGAGCTGCTCAAGCTGGCCTCGATCCCCCCCCTGCGGCGGGATCGAGGCCCTGATCATCCCCAGATCCTGCTGGGGGGACCGATCTCGATGGCGAGCCCAGCCTTCCTCGCCGAGTTCATCGACGCTGCGCTGCTCGGCGAGGGCGAAGACGTGGCGCTGCCCGCGGTGGCCTCTCTGTTCGAGGCCTCCGATCGGAGTGGGTGGCTCGACACGATCGCGGCCCTGCCGGGGGGGTGGATCCCCGAGCGCGATCCAGTGCGTCTGCCCCGGCCCGCGGTGGCCTCCGATCGGCACCTGCCCGCGCGCTCGGCGTGGCTCTGTCCCGAGGCCGAGCTGTCGGACATGTTCCTCGTCGAGGGAGAGCGTGGCTGCCACCGGATGTGCTCCTTCTGTGTGATGCGGCGCACCTCCAACGGCGGCATGCGGCTGGTCTCCCCCGAGCGGATCCTGGAGCTGGTGCCCGAAGATGCGAGGCGTGTGGGCCTCGTCGGGGCGGCCATCAGCGATCACCCCCAGCTGCCCGATCTGCTGCAGACCCTGGTCGATAGCGGTCGCCAGGTCAGCGTCAGCTCCCTGCGGGCCGATCGGATCGCGAAGCGGCCCCGGATCGCGAAGCTGCTGCGGCGCAGCGGCGCACGGACCCTGACCACGGCCAGCGATGGGGCCACTGAGGAGCTCCGCAGGAAGATGAAGAAGGGCACCACCGAGCAGCACCTGCTCGACTGTGGGCTCCAGGCTGGCGTCGAGGGGTTCTCGGTGTTCAAGCTGTACATGATGGTGGGGATCCCGTCGGAGGTCGACGAAGACATCGACGAGCTGGTGCGTGCCAGCCTCGAGCTGGCCGCCGCCTGCCGCCCAGCCCGGCTGGTGCTCGGGGTCGCGCCGTTCGTGGCAAAGCGTCAGACCCCCCTCGATGGCGAGCCATTCGCAGGGATCAAGACGGTGGAGCGGCGGCTGAAGCGGCTGAAGCGTGGCCTCGCCGGGGCGGTGGAGGTGCGGCCCGTCTCGGCCCGGTGGGCCTGGATCGAGCACCAGCTGGCCCAGGGGGGGCCCGAGGCCGGGCTGGCGATGTACGAGGGCTGGCTCGCGGGTGGGCGCTTTGCCGACTACCGGCGCGCGCTGGCCGCGGTGGATCCAGACACCGCTCGTCCCTGGGCCAGGCTCGAGGCTCCCCTGGTGGATCCAGTGGTGGTGCGCTCCTCCCCAGCGATCGGAGCGATCGGGGGGCCCCCGGTGCGCTAGAGCGCCTGTTGTGCGTCCGGACCGGGCCTGTGCCACAGGTCCGCAGTACACCCCCAGCGCCCCCAGCGCCCCCAGCGCCCCCAGCGCGCTAGAGCACCACCTGCCAGAGGATCAGGAACCCTCCGACGGTCATGGTCACGAAGATCACCACCGCCAGCCCCGCCAGGCTGGAGGTGACCGCGATGTCCGCTGGATCAGCGCCCCTGCGCCTCGACCGTCGGCGGGCGTCCGGGACCGGCAGGTGCCTGGTCGGGGCCTGGAGGAGCTCGGTCGGGGCCCGGAGGAGCTCGGTCGGGGCCCGGAGGAGCTCGGTCGGGGCCCGGAGGAGCTCGGTCGGAGGCTCAGGCTCGGTGTCGATCTCCGGGGCCCGGGGGAGCACCAGGGTGGCCTCCTGTGCGATCCGCTGGACCACGACCTCCTTCGGGACCTGGGGGGCGGGCCAGGTCGCGTCGGTCGCGTCGGTCGCGAACGACATGGGTAGCTCGTCGATCCCCTCGCTCCGCGCTGGCCCCCAGGTCGTGGTGGGGT
>DRPG01000288.1 GCA_011376105.1 Deltaproteobacteria bacterium | reverse complement strand
GACGACAAGGCGATCTTGTTCATCGACGAGATCCACGTCATCGTGGGCGCCGGCGCGACCACCGGGGGCTCGATGGATGCGAGCAACCTGCTCAAGCCCGCCCTGGCGTCCGGGGCCCTGCGCTGCATCGGCTCCACCACCCACGAGGACTACCGACAGTCCTTCGGCAAGGACAAGGCGCTCGCCAGGCGGTTTCAGACCATCGAGGTGATCGAGCCCTCGGTGGAGGACGCCATCGCCATCCTGCGGGGGCTCCAACCCCGGTACGAGGAGCACCACGAGCTGTCCTACGACGACGACAGCGTGGAGCAGTCGGTGAAGCTGGCGGCGCGCCACATCACCGATCGGCAGCTGCCCGACAAGGCGATCGACGTGCTCGACGAGGTCGGCGCCGCGGTGCACCTGGCGGGTCGTCAGCTGGTCGAGGTCCACGACGTGGAGGAGACCATCGCCCGCATCGCGCGGGTGCCGCCGAAGCAGGTCACCACCGAAGATCGCGACAAGCTCAAGAACCTCGCCTCCGATCTGCAGACGGTGATCTTTGGCCAGGACAAGGCCATCGACGCGGTGGTCTCGGCGATCAAGCTGTCGCGGGCGGGGATCGGCAGCCCCCGCAAGCCCGTGGGTAGCTTCCTGTTCGCGGGCCCCACCGGAGTGGGCAAGACCGAGCTGGCGCGCCAGCTGGCGCTGCACCTCGGGGTCGACTTCCACAAGTTCGACATGTCCGAGTACATGGAGAAGCACTCGGTCAGTCGGCTGATCGGAGCGCCCCCGGGCTATGTGGGCTTCGAGCAGGGGGGCCTGCTGACCGACGCGGTGCACAAGTCCCCCCACTGTGTGCTGGTGCTCGACGAGATCGAGAAAGCCCACCCCGACATCTTCAACATCCTGCTGCAGGTGATGGACTCGGCCTCGCTGACCGACAACAACGGCCGCAAGACCGACTTCCGCAACACGATCCTGATCCTGACCACCAACGCGGGCGCCCGGGAGCAGGCCAAGCAGTCCCTGGGCTTCACCAAGCAGATGGGCTCGAGCCAGGCGGAGACCGTGCTGAAGAACACCTTCCCGCCTGAGTTCCGCAACCGGCTAGACGCCCTGGTGATGTTCGAGCACCTCCCCGAGGAGGTGATCCTGCTGATCGTCGACAAGTTCCTGCTCGAGCTGGAGCAGCAGCTGACCGAGCGCAACGTCACCCTGTCGTCCACCGATGCGGCCCGGAAGTTCTTCTTGGAGGAAGGCTACAAGCCCGAGTTTGGAGCGCGGGAGATGGGCCGGGTGATCCAGGAGCACGTCAAGAAGCCACTGGCCGACGAGATCTTGTTTGGCTCCCTCCGCGACGGTGGCCACGCTGAGGTCGACTATGTCGACGGCGAAGTGATCGTCCGGGCCCGGCGGGTCGATGGGCCCTCCGGGGCCCCCTCCGAGGCCCCCTCCGGGGCCCCCGACGGGGAGGATCCGCCGAGGGAGACCGCGTCCGAGGGCGCCGGCGACGACGCCTGACGGCCCGATGCTGTGCGATGTCACGCCTCGTCGGGTGATATCGCACGATCCATCCTCCGTAGCTTCCGGCCCAGGCCCCGGGCCAGGTTGCGGTACAGGGTGGCGGCGATGTCGGGGCGGTTGCGGGACAGCCGCTGGAGCTCCGGGCGCCCCAGGATCGCAGCGGTCAAGGGCTGCTCTGCGATCACCTCGGCGCGGTGGTCCTCGTCGAGCAGCATCGCGAGCTCCCCCAGGCTCTCCCCCGGGCCCACACACCCGATCTGCTGCCCCTCGATCCGGACCGCACAGCGTCCCTCGAGGGGGATCAGCAGCTCGCTCGCTGGATCGGACGGGCCAAACAACCGTCTCCCTTGCTCGAACTCCCGGATCCTGCACAGGCTGGCCACCCGGGTGCTCTGCTCCCGGCTCAGGCCCGCGAACAGCTCGATCCGGCCCAGGGCGGCCTCGATCCTGGGCAGCACCTGCTGCTCGGTGAAGGCCCGGATCACCACGCTGGCCACCCGCTGGGTCTCGGGGATCAGCTGGAGCTCACCCAGCTGTAGCGCCGGGGACAGCCGGACCAGCTTCACGATGTCGAGTCGCTCGACGTCGTGGAACACCATCGCCGGGACGTAGCCCGCGGGGAGGAAGCCCAGCTCGAGCAGGGTCCGCTGCATGCGAGGGGCGTGTGCGCTCACGTCGATCTCGAGGTACTGCAGCCCCCAGCTCCGGCCCCGGGCCAGCAGACCCTCCAGCAGGGCCCGCGCCGCGCCCTCCTCCTGGGCGATCAGCTCGAAGACATGCACGGACGCGTTGGCCTCGTCGTGCAGGTAGCCGATCGCGCCCGCGATCCCATGACTGGCTGGATCGCGGGCCACCAGGTAGGTCGCGTGGCGGGCCTCGAGCTGGAAGTAGCCATAGTGCAGCCGCACCGGCCCAAAGACCTCGCGGTTGTGCACCCGTCCACGCTCGATCCGCAGCAGGGCGGGCAGGCCCCGGGCGGTGAGCTCCTCGAGCAGGAACGCGGTGGCGGGAGGCGGGTAGGACGACGCCTCTTCGTCCACGACGACGTCGTCGGGCAGCCCACAGCCCTGCAGCGCCAGGGTCGCCAGGGCGTGGGCCTCAGGCACGATGCGGGGGTGGTTGCGCCTCAGCGACAGGGCTGGCCCAAAGAGGCGTGCCCACAGCGCGACGCTCTCCCGGCTCTGGAACGCATACTTCATAGGGAGGAACCCCACCGCGGCGAAGCCATGGGACAGGCTGATCCGCTGGGAGAACGGGTGGGTACACCGGTTCTGGGCCAGCCCTAGGTGCAGCCGATCCCCGATGAGGTCACACCGCGCCTGCATCAGCAGGCTACCCACCCCCCGACCCCGGGCGGCGGGGGACACCGCGAGCCTACCGAACTCAGCGAGCAGATCGGAGTGGGCCCCCAGATCGAACACCACCGAGGCCGTGCCGAGCAGCGCTCCAGTCTCCTGGTCCTCGGCCACCAGCATCACGATGTCGTCGTTGAACACGGAGCGCTTGAGCCACCGCAGATCGGTGAAGGCCTCGAAGGGGTAGTCTCCGCGGTAGACCGCGGTGAAGATGTCCCGGATCTGCTCTACGTCGGCCTCGAGCGCCTCGCGTACGATCACATCCCCCATCCCGCCTCCTCGGAAGGAGCAGTTTGCAAGGGATGTGCCGGCTAGACGTCGGGGTCAAGGGTGCCTCAGGGGCGCGCCGGGGCCTCAGGGGCGCGCCGGGGCCTCAGGGGCGCGCCGGGGCCTCAGGGGCGCGCCGGGGCCTCAGGGGCGCGTCAGCAGGCCTGGATCCAGGGCGAGGCGCTCCCCCGCCAGCCTCGCCACCCGATCCAGCCACCGGGCTCCGACAGCGAGCGCGTCCTCGTGGATGTCGAACCCACCGGAGTGGGCCGGGAAGCTCTCCCGGCCGGGGACCTGGGCCCCGTAGCGGATGTAGGCTCCGGGCACCTCCTCAAGGTACCAGGCGAAGTCCTCGCCCCCCATGTTGGCGGTGTGGAGCTCCTGCACACGATCTGCACCGACCACGTCGATCGCAGCCTGCCGCGCCAGGACCGCGGGCCGCACCTCGTTGATCAGCGGCGGGGTCCCCTCGGTGACCTCGACGTCGACCCGGGCTCCATGGAGCTGGCCGATGGCCCCGGCGATGCGCTCGATCGAGGCGTAGAGGTGATCCCGCACCGACCGATGCTGAGCCCGGATGGTGCCCTCGAGCAGCGCGCTGCCGGCGATGACGTTCGACGCCGTGCCCGCGTCGAACCGCCCGACGGTGATCACCGAGGGCTTCGCTGGATCCACCTCCCGGCTCACGATGGTCTGCAGCGAGGTGACGAACAAGCTCCCCACCACCACCGCGTCGATCGACTCGTGGGGACGGGCGCCGTGGCCCTGCTGACCCCGGAAGCAGATCCGGAAGGTGTCGGTGCTGGCGTTGACCGGACCCTCGGAGACCACCAGCACCCCAGGCGGGTAGTGCCGATCGAGGTGCCCCCCGAAGATCGCGGCCACACCCTGCAGGGCGCCCGCCTCGATCATCGCCGGCGCCCCGCGCCCGGTCTCCTCGGCGGGCTGCCACAGCAGGCGCACCGGACCCGGCGGTGGATCGGCGAGCAGCAGCTCGGCGGCGCCGACCAGCATGCTGGTGTGCCCGTCGTGGCCACAGGCGTGCATCACCCCGTCGTGGACCGAGGCAAACGGCAGCGCGGTCTCCTCCTGGACAGGCAGGGCGTCGGTGTCCGCCCGGAGCGCGATCCGTGGGCCCCCGGCGCGCCCCGGGAGATCGACCACGATCCCGGTGCCCGCGACGCCGGTGTGGGGACTTAGCCCCAGCGCCACCAGCTCCTGGGCGATCCGATCCATCGTGCGGTGCTCGCTCCAGGACAGCTCGGGGTGCTGGTGGAGATCGCGCCGCAGCGTGACCATCCGCTCGAAGACGGGGTCGGGGATCCCTTGGGTCATGGGGACTCCTTGGCGTGCGCGCCTCGACGAGGGGCTATCGGCTTTGCTGCTGCCCCACCAGTTGAGCACCAGACCCGATAGGTCCATCCCTCAGCCGCCCGAGGTGCTCCATGGTGTTCGTCGTCGCTGGGCTCGTGGGAACCACGATCGCTGCCATCACCGCGCTGTTCTATGTCACGGTGCTCCAGCAGCCGCCTCCCCCCACGGTGATGGGGATCATGGGGGTGGCCTCGGCCGTGATCGCGGGCTGGCGCTGGTGGGCTGCGGGTCAGCAGGCCCCGTGATCTGGACACCGGAGCTCAGCGGATCCCGTCGGCGCACTGCACGGTGAGGCTGAAAGCCCCTTCTTCGTCGTCGACCCCCTCGACCACCACCAGCCAGCGGCTCCTTCCCTCGCTCTGGGTGATCAGCTCCAGGGACTCCCGCTCGGTGCCCCGGCGCCTGCGCATCTCGCAGCGGGGCAGCACCGCGTCACCCTCTGGGCAGATCTCTTGATCCATGGGGAGGAGCATCGCAGCGAGATCGAGATCGGCGCAGGGGGTGTCGAGCCACAGCTGCGCGCGCTGCTCTCCGGCGGGCAGCTCCAGCAGGTAGACCCGCTCGTCGCCACCGTCGTGGTCGGTGACGGCGGGGGTGCAGTGGTTCCGCTCGTAGAACCGTGTGTCATACCGCTCGACGCCTCCGCGGGTGTGGCCGATCACGACCTCACCACAGGTGATCGTCGCGGTCAGGCACCCGGGCCCGGGCACCG
>DRPG01000287.1 GCA_011376105.1 Deltaproteobacteria bacterium | reverse complement strand
TCGTTCCGTGGAGATCGACCTGCTCTGCGCTCGCCAGCTGGCTCAGGGCACTGTCCGCGGACCGGTGCTGGGACTCGACGGATCGGAGCGCTCGGGTCATCACGTCCCCAAAGCTGGCTCCATCGGGCGGAGCTGCCTGAGGGGTGGCTGGGGGCTGTACGCCCTGCGTTCGGGCGGCCTGTGCATAGGTCGACAGACCATTGACGCCGCGGACCATGGTCTACCTTCCGATCTCGAGGGCCCGGAGCGCCATGTCCCGGGTCACCTCGACCGTGTTGACGTTGGCCTCGTAGGAGCGCGCGGTGGTCATCAGATCGACCATCTCTGCGAGCACGTCGATGTCGGGCATCGCGACGTATCCATCCGCGTCGGCGTCGGGGTGCCCTGGATCGTGCATCATGCGCACCCCCCCGAGCTCCTCGATCCGGTCCACCCGGACCGACGACAGCTCCCGATCCAGCGCCGAGCCAAAGGCGTCGATCTGCTCCGAGACAAACACCGGCGCCTTGCGGCGGTAGGGGCCGCCCTGATCGGTGCGGGTGGTCCGGGCGTTGGCCAGGTTCGACGAGATGGTCTGCAGCCTCACCCGCTGTGCGGACAGCCCCGAGCCTGCGATGTTGAGCGTGTCGAGCAGGTCCACGGCTACCTCCCGTCGTTGGCGGCGAACTTCAGCAGG
Source organism: Deltaproteobacteria bacterium (assembly GCA_011376105.1). Lineage (GTDB taxonomy): Bacteria > Myxococcota_A > UBA796 > UBA796 > DRPG01. Next base: position 4,502 of record DRPG01000287.1, on the reverse strand, counting down.
GCGAGCCGCTTGGACAGCCCCTGGGCCACGGCGCGATACATCAAGGCGTTCTCCTGCAGGCGAGCCTGCTCCCGCTCAGGCAGGACGGAGTTTCCGTCTGCAGACCAGGGGTTGGGGGCCAGCTCCCGGATCTCCGAGGTCCCCGCGTCGGGGGCCGCCCCGGGCTCCAGCGCGTCCGAGAGGGCACGCTCGAAGTCCACGAACTTCGCCCGGAACCCTGGGGTCTCTGCGTTCGCGAGGTTGCTCGCGGTCAGCGCGTGCTGCTGCTGTCGCAGGTCCAGCACGCGCTGGAGCCCCTGGGTAAGTGTGTCGAGTGCAAAACCGTCCACGGAGTCTCCATCCGTTGCCCTCCGTCAATCGGTCGATCGGGTCCGATGTTTAGGACGATGGTGTTGAACTACCTGTTCTTCAGCTCCAACGCCGATGAAGACCTCAACATCTCCGCCACCCTAAAGTATGGGCGTGGGCGTCCGATCGTAGAGCGTGATCGAAGGTTGGAACCGGTTTCAGTGGGCCATGCTCTCGATCGTCGTCCTCGGGCCCCTGATGGTGCCGGCCGAGGGGCTGGCGATCCGGCTCCTGGCGGCCGGAGGGGCGGGGGCGGCGGCGACGCTGCTGCTGCGGGCGGGGCGGCGGCAGCTGCTGCAGGACGTCCAGGATCTCTCCGTCGCTGCCTCCCAGCTGGCGGATGGCGCCACTGAGCAGGTGGTGCTGCCGACGAGCTGGCCCGAGCTGGCGCCGATCGCAGAGGCGATGGAGAGCGCGCGGGGGAAGGTGCGGCTGCGGGTGCAGCTGCTGCAGCGCCAGCGGGAGGAGCTCGCGTCACATCTCACCCGGACTGAGGAGCGCCTACGGGATCCCAACGCTGAGGCGAGGCGTCGACGGATCGCACGGATCCCCAACCTCTCAGCGCAGCTGACGATCGGCTCGGTCGACTCCGCGGTGGCGGTCCTCGATCTGTCCCTGGAGGGGGGGGTGCTCGGCGTCCGACCCGAGCCCGCCGAGCGCCTGGTCCCGGGGCTGCCGGTGCAGCTGCTGCTGGAGATCGACGGGCTGCCCTTCGAGGTCAAGGACGTCGTGGTCCTCGCGCCGGCCCGGGGGGGGCTGCTCGATCTCAAGGAGTGGGTGTTCCGCTTCGAGCCTCCGCTGAGCCCTTCGTCGCTGCCCCCCACCCTGGCGGTGGCGCTGGAGCTACGGGGAGCCGAGCGGATCCGGCCTCTGGCGACCAACCCGGTGGGGGCGACGCTGGTGTGCTCCCTGGGGCGGCTCCAGGCCGAGGTGGTGGACGTCTCCCGCACAGGGGTGGGGGTCAGCGCTCAGCTGGACGCACGCCGCGCGGGGCGGCTGGGCCCCAGCTTCACGATCCAGCTCCACCTACCCGCGATGGGGGAGGTCGCGGTGCTCCCGGTGACGCTGCGCAACGTGGCGGTGCGGGACGATGGGGTGCGGATGGGGCTGTCGTTCGACTCAGGCGCCGAGGGGCACCAGCTACGCAAGATCCATGCCTGGCTGGATGCAACCCGGCGATCTCTCGCGGCCTGACGCCTCCACCGCAGGGCGGTGGGGGCGGGGGTGGGCTGGTGGAGCTCGACGCGGTGTGACGAGCCCTCCCTCTGAGATCCCAGGCCCTCCGATCGGGCCTAGAACAGGAGCTTCATCAGGGCGAGGCCCCAGATCCCAACGACCGCGAAGGTGGCGAGGATCCAGGCATCCCAGCGGTGACGACGGCTGCGCCTGCGGATCTCCCGGACCCGGGCCATGTCCTGCTCGTGTGCAGAGCCCAGCGTGTCCTCGAACTGCAGGTGCGCTGTGTTGAGCGGGTATGGATCCGCGTGGAGATCCGGAGGAGGGAGCGAGGGCTCCGCCAGCTCGGGGGGGCGGAGGGCCTCGACGAAGTTGCTGCGGTAGGTGGGGATCTCTCGAGAGGGATCATCCTGCAGCAGCCGATAGCCTCCGGGCTCAGTGGAGCCGGGCTCGACCAGCTCGCCCTCCAGCAGCTCCTCGGGCTCGTCGGTGATGACCCGCTCGTATCGCTCGCGCAGATCACGAAACAGCTCATCCGAGCTCGGGCTTGACATCAAGACCGTCGCTGCTTCTTCGAGATTGTCGTCGTCCAACGAAGTGGACGGCAGTCGTTCCCACCGTGACATCACACTACCCCGTCCAGATCAGTGTCCCACATCGGCTCGCTCCGCGCACTCAGAACTGAGTTACACCCAGGTTACTTGGCGTTATAACACCATTATTTGATGGTTGCAGCGACGAGTGGTGATCGGTGCGCGCCCTCTGTGGAGGACAACTCACCTATCGGATCGTCGGTCCGACTTTCGAACGACGACGAGCCGCCGTGCGCTGGAGGGCTGGGGGGCTGGGGGGGCGGGGTGTTAGGCGGCCCCGATGTCCGGCCCCCTGATCCTGCTGGGTCCCCAGCGTCCTGAGCCCAACGCCCCCGCGGCGCTGGCTAGCTGTGCCCCGGGTGGCGCGGAGGGCGGGGGGGTGGTGGTGATCTCTGCGGGATGGCGTCACGACGAGGGCGACGAGGAGGTCCTCAAGCGCCACCTCGGGCCGGACGTGGCGGTGCTGCCCCTGTATGCCTGGTTCGAGGTCGTGATGCGCGAGCACCCCGAGCTACACCGTGCGTACCGGGCCCGGCAGGACGCCCTGGTGGAGCTCAAGCGCCAGCACCGGGTGCGCCTCGATGGTGCGCTGACCGTGGTCCACGAGCTGCTCGGGGCCAGCGATCCCCACGGGATCGGGCAGCTGGACGCCGCCCGGCAGGACGTCCGGCGGATCGATGCACAGCTGCTCGAGGCCAGCGATCGGATCCACCGGGAGATCGGGCGTCCCTGGGACGAGGAGCCAAGCGTGCAGCGGCTGGTGGCCCGCGCCTTGGAGATCCTGAGCTCCGCCCGGGCGATCGTGATGGCGGGGGGGCACGTCGGGGTGTTGCGCAACCGGCTGGACTTCTTCGGAGCGGGGGAGGCGATCCTGGCGTGCCACCGCAGCGGGACCCCGATCGTTGCCTGGTCGGCTGGAGCGATGGTGCTCACCGAGCGGGTGATCCTGTTCTACGACGATCCCCCTGATGGACCCACCTTCCCCGAGATCCTCGATCGGGGCCTCGGGCTGGTGCCCGGGCTGGTGTTGCTGCCCCACGCCCGCCAGCGCCTGCGGCTGGATCTGCCCCGGCGGGTGGAGCTGCTGGCCTCCCGCTTCGCCCCGGCCCTGTGCCTGGGGCTGGAGAACGGTGCCTGGCTGGTGCACGACGAGCGGGGCTGGTCGAACCGGGGCGAGGCCGGGGCGGCCTCGTGGCTGAGCCGCGACGGCTCGGTGCAGCCGCTGCAGGCGTGGGCGGCCCCGTGATCGACGACGCCATGCGCCCGATCCTCGAGCTGTCCCAGCAGCTGGCGTTGGCCCGCTCCGGGCACCGGGAGATGGTGGATGCCTTCGTCTCTTCCTATAGCTTCCCCCTGGTCGATCCCGGCACTGCGGTGTTCTTCCTCCGGCTCGGGGGGGTGCGGGAGGCCTACCTGGTGCACTGGGTGTTCGGCCTCGAGGGTCGCCAACCCCTGGTGCGGCTGGTCGACACCGACGCGCTCTACCTCCCCGTGGAGCTGCCGGCGACGGCCCGGGTCGAGTACAAGTTCGAGATCGTCGACCATGACGGGCAGCACAGCTGGATCCACGATCCCCTCAACCCCCGCCGTGCGTTCGATCCCTTCGGATCGAACAGCGTGTGCGCCATGCCCGGATACCAGCCTCCGCGCTGGGCCGCCCCCGATCCCCTCAGCCGCCCGGGCACCCTGACCCATCTCACCCACCACAGCGCGATCTACGGCGAAGAGCGGAGGACCGAGATCTACCTCCCGTCTGAGCACAAGCCGGGCAAGCGCTATCCGATCGTGCTGTGCCACGACGGGCACGACTACCTCCGGTTCACCGGGATCCAGCAGATCCTCGACAACCTGATCGCGCGCCATGAGGTCGCACCGCTGATCATGGCGTTCACCTCGGGCGGCGCCCGCAACCGGGAGTACGGCGCCGATCCCCGGCAGGCGGACTTCCTCGTCCACGAGCTGCTCCCGCTGATCGGCGAGCGGTTCGGGATCAGCGACGATCCAGCGGATCGGGGCCTGATGGGAGCGAGCTTCGGGGCGGTCTCGAGCCTGGCCTGTGCCTGGCGTCACCCCGGGGTGTTCGGGCGCCTGCTGCTGCAGTCCGGCTCCTTCGTCTTCACCGACATCGGGCACCATGGCCGCAGCGAGCTGTTCGATCCAGTGGTGGCGTTCGTCAACGAGCTCCGGGCGGATCCAGGCCGGATCGAGGCTCAGCGCGTGTTCCTGTCATGTGGCACCTTCGAGTCGCTGATCTGGTTCAACCGCTCCCTGGCCCCGCTGCTGCGTCAGGCCGGGATCGAGACCCGGCTCCAGGAGGTGAGCGACGGCCACAACTGGATCGCGTGGCGGGATCAGCTCAGGGACGGCCTGGCCTGGCTGTTCCCC
>DRPG01000286.1 GCA_011376105.1 Deltaproteobacteria bacterium | reverse complement strand
ATCGACGTCGAAGAGTGAGCGGGGGAGTCCAATGATCCTGGGTTCGACCACATGGGGTCCGTCGGTGTGGCTGTTGGTGGGGGGCGTCCTCGCCGCTGAGCGCGACGATCTGGGCCCTAACCAGGCGCTGGAGCCGCGCACCAGCGTACGGATCGACATCGTCGATCCGAGCACCGAGACCATCGAGTGGTTCGGGGTCGCCAGCGATCCGGGCACTCTGGCCGACGTCCCGATCGAGGTGATCGTCTACGATCCGGGCGGCGCTGAGCTCGGGACCTTTGCCTCTGGCTCGGTGATCGCGGTCTCCTCCGTCGGGCTGCACACGCTGGAGATCCAGGGGCTGGATCTCGATCTCGATCTGATCGACGAGCCGCTGTACGACTGGGCGATCCGGGTGCTCGACGGCACGGGGGCCCCGATCGACGGTCGGGTGTGGAGCCGCTCCTGGCGGCTGGACGCGGGGGGTTTGGGGGCGCTGCAGGCCACCCACGCCTCGTTCTATGCGGTGGTTGAGGGCGGCGTGGTGGGTGAGCAGAGCGTGATCGAGCTGCTGACCGACGGGCTGGCAGGCAACCGATACGCGATCGCGGCGAGCACCGAGGGGATCCGCGACGGTCACGGTCGCTCCCGCCTCGACGACGGCAGCTGGTCGAGCCCGTCGGGCCATGCGATCTACCTGCGGCCTCCGGATCCGGCCGTGATCAGCTACAGCGTGGTGTCTCCGGCGATCAGCAGCGTCGGGATCGTCCCGCAGGGCACCTGTGGTGCGGTGGTCCCTGGGTGGGGGCCGGCGGACGTCACCCTCGACAGCAACGTGACCGGGGTGGCCCACCTGATCTGTGATCTCGACGGTGACGGCGTCTTCGATCGCACCCACGATGGTGATCTGCACCGTCAGATCGACGTCTTCGCCGGCACCACCGTCTTCGAGTGGGACGGGCTCGACAACCTGGATCAGCCCGTCGGGGCGGGCAGCGTCGACTGCAGGATCGAGCTGGCGGTGGGGGAGCTGCACTTCGTCGCGTCCGACATCGAGACCTCCTTCGAGGGCTTCCGGCTGTTCTCCGTCGACGAGTTAGGGGGCCGGATCGGGCTCGACATGTACTTCAACGACGCTGAGGTGCAGGCGGGGGCAGTGTTGATGCCCGACACTCAGATCAGCCTGGAGTCCTCCGGGCCCCTGGGCCTAAGCTCGGGGGCGTACGCCGATCCGGCGCTGCCCAACGTCAACGCCCGGGCCTGGGGTGCGTTCGGCGCCTCATCGAAGGGCAACCTCGCCCTGCTCGACACCTACACTTGGCTCCGCCACGACTCAGCGGGTCCGTTCTCCGTCGCGCTGGAGGAGGTGGTGAGCGACGGCGACGCCGACGGCCTGCCCGACACAGCCGAGATCTGTGTCCTCGGCACCGATCCAGCGCTGGCGGACACCGACGCCGACGGCCTGTCCGACGCGCTGGAGGTCGGTGATCTCCCCACCGATCCCCTGGAGGCCGACAGCGACGGGGATGGGATCGTCGACGGCGACGAGCTCCCTGATCCCCTCCTCCCCGTCGACAGCGACCTCGACGGGATCGTCGACGCGCTGGATCCAGACGACGACGATGACGGGCTGCTCACCCTCGACGAGGGCGCCGTCGACAGCGACGGCGACGGTGTGGTCGACTACCTCGATCTCGACAGCGACGGCGACGGGATCGCCGACGGTCTGGACGGGCTGGGGGACGCCGACGGCGACGGGATCGCTGGCTTCCAGGACGCCGACGACGACGGCGACGGCGTCCCCACCGACACCGAGGGCGCCGGTGACAGCGACGGCGACGGTGTGCCCGACTACCTCGATCCCGACGACGACGGCGACACGATCCCCACCGCCGAGGAGGCCGATCGGGACGGAGACCTGCTGTACGACGACAGCGACGGCGACGGTGTGGTCGACTACCTCGATCCCGACGACGACGGCGACGGGATCGACACCGCGATCGAGGGCGGGGGGGACAGCGACGGTGACGGCCTGCCCGACTACCTCGATCTCGACAGCGACGGCGACACGATCCCAGACGCCGACGAGGGGATCGGTGACAGCGACGGCGACGGCGCGCCCGATCTCCAGGACGGTGACGATGACGGCGACGGGATCGACACCCTGATCGAGCTCGGGGGGGCTGCAGGGGTGCCCGGCGATCCCGCCCAGCCCGCTGATCTCACCCTAGCGCCGGATCTCGACGGCGACGGTGTGGTCGACTACCTCGATCCCGACGACGACGGCGACGGGATCGACACTGCGATCGAGGGGATCGACGACGTCGACGGCGACGGGCGGTCCAACCACCAGGATCTAGACTCCGACGGCGACAGCCTGCTCGACGCCGACGAGGGTCCAGAGGACGTCGACGGCGACGGCCTAGGCAACTTCGTCGACATCGACAGCGACGGCGACGGCTTCGGCGACGCGGTGGAGCGCTTCGTCGACAGCGACGGCGACGGCGCCGGCGACTTCGTCGACGCGGACGACGACGACGACACGGTGCTGACCATCGACGAGATCGACGGCGACAGCGACGGCGACGGCGACGTCGATCGGCTCGATCCCGACGACGACGGCGACGGGATCGACACCGCCACCGAGCACGCCGACGGGCTGATCCATGGCGAGGACATCGACGGCGACGGCGACGCCAACTGGATCGATCTCGACAGCGACGACGACGGCAGCCCCGACGCGGTGGAGGGCACCGGCGACAGCGACGGCGACGGTGTGCCCGACTACCTCGACGCCACCGAGGATCAGACGATCTGGTACCGGGGCAGCGGGCTGTCCACCCGGTGCGCCACCGGGCCTGGATCCGGGACGGCCGGTGCCCTGCTGCTGGTGCTGTTGGCGCCGCTGGTCCGGAGGAGGAGCCGATGAGGGTGTGGGTGGGCGCGTGGTTGCTGGCCGCGGGGCTCAGCTCGGCCTGGGCCGGAGCCCCCGAGATCAGTCGCTCGAAGGGGCGGAGGGACGGGGTGGTGGTCCTGTGGCCCCGGGTGGTGCCCGCCACCGAGGATCCAGAGCTCCGGGGCCTGGCCAAGCGGCTGCAGGATCGCCTCTATGCAGCGGCCTCAGAGGTGGTCGACTACCGCCGGGTGGACGTCCGCCCCGAGCCGGAGCGGGTCTGTCCCCGGAGCGGCTGCCGGGCTCCGTCGGTGTCGGTCTTGCTGGGGCACAAGGGGGGAGGGTGTGTGCTCGTCGCCCTGGTCGGTCCAGCCGGGGGCTCCCCGCTGGACGTGGTCCCGCTGGTGGGGGAGGTGGAGCTGGCCAGCGAGCGGCTCGCCTTCCGCAAGGCCCCCGAGTCCTCGATGGTGATCACCGAGTTCGTTCCCTGCGATCAGATCGAGGCGGAGCTCGATGATCAGCTCGTGATCCAGATGATCGACGCCCACGTCGACGTCCCGGGCCGGTAGCGAGCCAGCCCCGGCTCACCCCGGGGAGGTGTGCCGGGCCCGCCGGCTGGCTACACCAGCCCGTAGTGCCGCTCGAGGACCTGGTAGGCCAGGTTGGACACGCCGCGGATCACCTGGCCCCTCGAGGCGGCCCAGGCGCTGAAGTTGTCTGCGCGACGGCGCTTCTCGATGATCCCCACGATCGCGTAGGGGACGTGCTGCCCCGCCCGGGTCCGGGCGACGAGGATCCCGAAGTCTCCACAGAGCCTGGAGGTGGTCCCGGTCTTGTTCATCACCTTGGTCCCCACAGGGATGTCCGGGGCCCCGGTGTACAGCCGATCCCGGCCGGGCAGCGCCATCAGCCGCTTGATCTCGTCGCTGTGGGGGAACTCCTCCGCCCACAGGGCGCGGCTGAACCGGACATAGTCCCGGGCTGAGCTGCGGTTCTTGTAGGTCCGGCCGTTGCGTGGGATCGCCTCGACGATGTGGGTCTCCCGGAGCACGTCTCCATAGCTCGAGGTCAGGATGCGCTGCACCGCGGCGGGCCCCCCGAGGGTGGAGATCGCCCAGTTGGTCGAGGTGTTGCTGGAGCGTTGGATCATCGCCTCAAGGTTGCTCTTGCTGACCCGACCGTAGATGATCCGCCCCTTGCTGACCTGGTGCATGAAGGCCAGAGCGACATAGGGCTTGACCATGCTCGCGCACTGCAGGCTGCGCTCGGCGTTGATCGCGGCCCAGGTGCGGTTGTCGTGCAGCGTGTGCACGTACCACGACGTGGTCTCGTCGTCGTCGATGAGGTGCTTCCTGCGCAGCTCTTGGACATGGGCGTTGATCGCGTCGCGCATGGGGGTGTCGATGGCGGCGGGGAGCTCGTCCTGGACCGCGGGCAGCAGATCGCTGGTGCCCTGGGGGATCGCGGTGGGGCGGGTGGGGGAGGCGACGGGGGGCCGCGCGGGGCGCTTCTGCGGGGGGCGCCTGCCCACCATGGCCGCGAGGCCGGACTCAGCGAGGATCCGGTTGGCCCGTTCGCTGTCGCTCATGTGGCGTGCGGGCGTGACCACGGGCCGGGGCCTGGAGGTGGGCTGCGCCGTCTGCACAGCCTTCGAGGCGGGCTGTGTGGGTGTGGGCTGCACCGATCGCGCCGCGACCGGCCCGGGGGCCGGGGCTGGAGGGCTTGGGGGGGCCTGGGCGACCGACTGGCTGCCCGCAGCCCAGCAGGTGTCGAGGTGGCGATCGGGCACCGCCGCGGCCGAGATCCCATGGCGTGCGAGGAGCTGGGTGTGTCCCCGGGCCAGCTCGGTGGCACTCTGGAGCGTGCCGTAGCGTCTGTACACCACCTCCCAGCTCCCCTCCTCCGGGATCTCGATGACCAGATCGGCGTGGACGCTCGGGCCCAGCTGCTGGACGATGAGATCGTAGCGGGCCCGGGCCTCGTCGTGGCTGGAGGCGGCGCCGTAGCTCACGTGGTAGGTGCGGTCGAAGCCCTGATCGGGCAGGATCGTCGCCATGTTCTGGCTCCCCCCCAGGGCCGTCTTCAGCTTCCGGTGGTGGGTGATGGCCAGATCCCGTGCGGCGAGCCGATCGGTGCCCACACGATCGTAGATCAGGCCCCAGTTGCCTGTTCCACCCCGCACCACCACCAGCTCCCGGGCCACCTCGGGCCCGAGGACGTCGGAGACCACCTCACGGTAGTCGAGCACCGCGTCCAGATCCGGGGACCAGACGTACGAGACGTCCCACGAGCCATCGGCGGCGACAGCGGGCACAGGGATCACACCGACGACCGCTGTGCCGGCGATCAGACCCAGGAAGTCGCGGCGTGTCCGCATGGGGGCTCCGGGGTGTGTGTGTGAGGTGCAGACGGTCTGATCGTGGGGTGCTTCGATCTGGCTCGTCGTTTTTTGTCGCGGGGGTGGGTGAGATCGGTGGGCGCGTCTTGGGAGATGTGGACTAGAGATCGCGCCTTTGGATCCTGCCCCTGGCATATCTGACCAAGCAGGGGCGATCGGGGATCGGGGATCGGGGATCGGGGATCGGGGATCGGGGATCGGGGATCGGCT
>DRPG01000285.1 GCA_011376105.1 Deltaproteobacteria bacterium | reverse complement strand
TGCGGATCCGCTCGGAGCGATCGCCGCTGCCGACCATCGCCCGCCTGGCCTCGGACTCGCGCTCATGGGCCTCGGACTGCTGCTTCTCGAGCAGCCGGGCCTTGAGCACCCGCATGGCCTTGTCGCGGTTCTTGTGCTGGGACTTCTCGTCCTGGCAGATCACCGTGATGCCCGTGGGCTCATGCACGATCCGCACCGCGCTGTCGGTGGTGTTGACCGACTGGCCCCCGGGGCCTCCGGCGCGCATGGTGTCGATCCGCAGCTCCTTGGGATCGATCTGGACCTCGACGTCTTCGGGCTCGGGCAGCACCGCGACGGTGGCCGCGGAGGTATGGATCCGCCCCTGGGACTCGGTGGCGGGTACCCGCTGGACCCGATGGACGCCGGCCTCGAACCGCAGCAGGCTGTAGGCATCATCACCGCTGACCGCCGCCACCACCTCCTTGAGGCCCAGCAGGGTCTTGCCCGAGCCTCCCCCCACGTGGATGTGGCTCTGAGACAGGATCTCGAGCCGGAGCCCCCGTGCGTCGGCGAAGCGCTGGTACATGCGGAGCAGATCGGCGGCGAACAGGGCGGCCTCGTCGCCGCCGGTGCCTGCGCGGATCTCCAGCATGATCGGGCGACCCTCGTAGGGATCCCGGGGCAACAGCAGCAGCCGGAGCTGCTGGATTGCGGCCTGGATCCGAGCCTCGAGCTCCGAGATCTCCTCCCGGGCCATCTCCCGGAGATCTTCGTCGGATGAGCCCTGGAGCACCTCCTTCGCTCCCTTCAGCTCCTCCTGGAGCTGAGCGAGGGCGTGGAACGCGTCCACGACGCCACGCACATAGGCCGCCTCGCGGGAGACCTCCCGGTAGCGGGAGCCGCTGGAGACGACGTCGGGATCCATCATCTGGCGATCGAGGGCCTCGAGGCGGGCCTCGAAGGTCGGCATCTTCTCAAGCATGGGAACGTGTCCCCTGGTGGCGGCTGGGCAGCACCCCGGGCCCGCCGCTGCAGGCCATGGATCCGCCGATCATGGCGCGCAGGGGCCGATCCGGTCCTGCGCTGATCCCGTCGACGCGGGGGCGCCCAGGCTAGGTCGGGGCCTCGGCCTGCTGCTCACCCCCGGCCTGCTGCTCACCCCCGGCCTGCTGCTCACCCTCGGCCTGCTGCTCACCCTCGGCCTGCCCGCTCTCGCTGGCGAAGCCGTACTTGCGCATGAAGCGCTCGACCCGGCCCTCGGTGTCCATCAGGCGCTGAGTGCCGGTGTAGAAGGGGTGGCTCTCGCTCGAGATGTCGAGGACGATCAGGGGATATTCCTGGCCCTCGTGGGTGGTGGTGTCCCGGGCCGCAGCGCAAGAGCGGGAGATGAACTCACCTCCGGTGTTGACGTCGCGGAAGACGACGAAGCGGTACTCGGGGTGGATTTCGGGCTTCATGACGGCATGCTCCTCGAGCGCGATGGGCACGGGTGTGCTCGGGGATCGGCTCGGACCTGAGGGGAGCTGGCGCACCAGCGACAGTAGACCCGGCCTCATGACCCGAGGCCTGCGGCCTGTCAAGGCCCTGGTTGGGCCGGGGGCTCGGGGGCTGTGCCTCGTCCAGCGGCGCGTGGACGCCGCCTGGGGGGCTGCCCCGGTCCAGGACCCTGGTCGGCGCTCTAGGCGCCCGTGGCGCATGCCCCTGTCACCCCTCGTCCTGACGACGGATCGCCCGCCGGAGCACGACGCTCGGTCCGGACGCGCGACAGGCTCCTAGCCGGGCTGACGGGCGAGCTGCAGGAGCTGCTCCGCGTCTTCGAGGGGATCTCCGGTCAGACCCCTGCGCCAGGCGCCCCGCCGCTCGATCTCCTCTCCGGTGAGGAGCCGATCCTCGCGCAGCGTCCCCGAGCGGGACAGATCGACGGCTGGACGCACCCCGCGATCGGCGATCTGTCGGGACAGGGTGAGCTCCCAGTTGACCACGTCGTGGAGATCCTCGAGGAGGATCGCGTCCATCCCGTTGGCTGGATCGCCGCTGATCACGCCGAGGACGGTCAGCGAGCCCCCCTCCTCCAGCGCCCTCGCGGCCCCGAGGTAGCGGCGGAGCCGGTGCAGCGCGGCGGTGTCGACGCCCCCGATGGTCCGCCCGGACGGGGGGACCTCAGCGAGGCAGAACCGGAGCAGGCGGGTGAGGCTGTCGACCAACAGCACGACGTCGTCGCCACGCTCCACCATCCTCCGGGCGCGCTCAAAGACGATGTCGGCGACCTGGACATGGCGCGCCGCGGGCTCGTCGAAGGGGGTGGCGATCACCTCAGCGTGGCTGACGCTCCGCCACTCGTGGATCTCCTCAGGGCGCTCCCCCACGAGCAGCACCGTGACGTGGAGATCCTCGTCGCGGGTGAGCAGCTCGGCGAGCTCGTGCAGCAGCTCGACGCGCCCGGTGCGGCCCGGCGCCACCAGGATCCCCCGCTGGCCAAGCCCCATCGGCGCAGCCAGATCGACGGCGCGCAGCAGCTGGGGCTCCGCCAGCGCGATCCGATCGTCGGGGTAGATCGCGGTCAGGCTGTCGAAGGAGGGCCGCTCAGAGCCGGGGGGCTCGCCGTTGATGCTCTCGACCCGCAGCAGCGCGAGGTAGCGCTCCCCCTCCTTTGGCGGGCGCACCAGCCCCACGACGGTGTCGCCGGTCTGGAGCCTAAACCGCCGGATCTGGCTCTGGGAGACATAGATGTCGTCGGAGCCGGGCAGGAAGTTGTCGCCCGGAGAGCGCAGGAAGCCAAAGCCCTCGCCGTGGACCTCCAGCACCCCCCGGCCGTAGCGCTGCCCCTCCCGATCCCCCCGGCGCCGCCCGATCTCGAACACCAGATCGACCCGCCGGATCGCCTCTGCGTCGTCGACCCCCAGCGCCCGGGCTGCCTCGCGAAGCTCCTCGAGCGGCGTTTCGTGCAGAGCGGGAAAGTCGACGGGCATCGATGGGCTTCCTGGCGGGCGGGGTGGGGAGGGGAGGGGAAAACCCTCGTCGGTGAGAGAGCGTGGTGGGGCACTGCTTCGTGTGGTGGGCCGGCCGGGTCCGTATATCCGCTGGATCCACGTCTGTGTCAATCCCGGGCGGGGTTGCTCAGATCGATCGCAGCGCCCCCCTGGCCCCGGTGGGCGCTGTCGGGATCGGGGCCCAGCGCGGGGAGGATGCAGGAGGATGCAGGAGGATGCAGGAGGATGCAGGAGGATGCAGGAGGATGCAGGAGGGACCCCGGCCCAGGCCTCCTGCTCCCCGGGGAACGAGCCACAGCCGATCGTCACGTCTTTGGGGGGCTCGGCCCGGGCGCCGGCGCGGGGGGCTGCAGCAGCTGCAGCAGCTGTGCCTCGTCGAGGATCGCCACGCCGAGCTGGCGTGCCTTGGTGAGCTTGCTCCCGGCCTTCTCCCCCGCGATCAGGAAGCTGGTCTTCGACGACACCGAGCCGGTCACCTTGCCCCCGGCGGCGACGATCCTGGCCCTAGCGTCGTCCCGCTGCAGGGTGGGCAGGGTGCCTGTGATGACGAAGGTCTTCCCGGTGAGGTGGGCCGCCTCTGTGGCCCCCGCGGGCTGTGCCCCGGGATCGGCGACCCCGGGCAGATCGGGGAAGCACACCCCCGCCCTACGTAGTCGCTCGATCTCCTCCCGGGAGCGGGGATCCCCGAAGAAGGCGATCACCCGCTCGGCGACCACCGCTCCGACGCCGTGGACCTCAAGCAGCTGCGCCCTGTCGGCCTCGATCAGCGCGTCGAGGCTGCGGAAGTGGTTCGCCAGATCGCGGGCGGTGGCCTCGCCGACCTCAGGGATCCCAAGGGCGGTGAGGCATCGCTCCAGGGGACGCCCCCGCGAGGACTCCAGCGCTGCGATCAGGTTGTCCGCGGAGCGGGATCCCATCCGATCGAGGCCGGACAGCTGGGCGTGGGTGAGCTGATACAGATCGCTGACCCGCGTGACGAGCTTGCGGCCGACCAGCTGATCCACCAGCTTGCTGCCCAGGCCGTCGATGTCCATCGCCCGGCGGGAGGCGAAGTGCAACACCGCGGCGGTGAGCTGGGCGGGGCAGCTGATCGGGTTGGGGCAGCGGATCACCGCCTTGTCCGGATCCCGGACCAGGGACGCGCTGCACTCGGGACAGTGGGTGGGGAACACCGACACGGGTCGCTCGTCGTGTCCCTCGTCCGCCACCACCCGCACCACCTTGGGGATCACGTCTCCGGCACGTTGGATCACCACCGTGTCCCCGATCCGGAGATCGAGGACCACGATCTGATCGGCGTTGTGCAGCGTCGCCCGGCTCACGGTGACCCCCCCGACCCGCACCGGGGCCAGGTGGGCCACCGGGGTGATCGCGCCGGTGCGGCCGACCTGGAATCCGATGTCCTCGAGCACCGTGGTCACCTGCTCAGGGGGGTACTTGAAGGCGATGGCCCAGCGCGGGGTGCGGGTCAGGGCGCCGAGCTGCTCCTGAAGCGCGATCGCGTCCACCTTGACCACGGCCCCGTCGATCTCGTAGGTGAGATCGTTGCGCTGCGCCCCGAGGGCCTCGATCCCCTCGATCACCTCCTCGATCCCGCTGCAGACCCGGTTGAGGGGGTTGACCGGGAGCCCCCAGGCGCCGATCCGCTCGAGCTGGGCGTGTTGGCTCTGCATGGCCTCGGCCCCCTCGACCTCGCCAAAGCTGTGGGCGAAGAAGGTGAGGGGGCGCGCAGCCGCGATCCTCGGATCGAGCTGGCGGATGGTGCCCGCGGCCGCGTTGCGGGGGTTCTCGAAGGCCTTCTCCCCCCCGGCGACCCGCGCCTCGTTCATCTGCTCGAACTCCGCGAGCCCAAAGAAGATCTCTCCCCGGACCGACAGCCGGGTGGGGGGAGGGCCCTCGAGCCTCAGGGGGACGTCGCGGATGGTGAGCGCGTTGTGGAGGATGTCCTCCCCGACCAGCCCGTCGCCCCGGGTGCCCGCCCCGACCAGCACACCGTCTTCGTAGATCAGCTCCGCGGCGAGGCCGTCGAGCTTGGGCTCCAGCAGGTAGTCGATCACCTCCGGGGCGTCGTCTCCGAGAAAACGCTTGATCCGGGCGTCGAACTCCTGCAGCTCCTCCGCGGAGAACGCGTTGGCCAGCGACAGCATCGGCACCCGGTGCTCGAAGGGCTCGAGCTCCGAGACCGGAGCGCCCCCCACCCGCCGGGTGGGGGAGTCAGGGGGGACCGCGTCGGGGAACCGGGCCTCGAGGAGCTCGAGCTCCCGGTACAGTAGATCGTAGGTCCGATCATCGATCTCAGCGGCGTCGAGCTCGTGGTAGAGGCGGTTGTGGCGGATCAGCTCCGAAGCCAGCGCGCTCAACCTAGACCTACCGGTGGCGTCGTCGAGCTCTGAGATCGCCTGCTGAAGGGTCGCAGGATCGGACTCGAGGGGTCGAAGGGACACGAAACCTCCAGGACGTTCCACGTACCCGCTCACTGAACAGGTGACCCCCTCCCGGGGATCTTCTGTGGAGGGTGTGCGATCTGCTCCCGGGCGATCGGGACCAGGCCAGAGCTCAGACACTGTGCCAGAGACCACCTCCAGTGAAGGGTCTCGAGAGCATACCTCGAACATTAAACGATCCTGAATGAACGGTTAGGAAAGTTAAAGCGGACAGATCGCTCCTCGTGGGTCTATCTCCGGGTGGAAAATCCATGGAGGAACCCATGCAGAGAAACTTCACCACCCTGCTCGAGATGGCCGTGCTCGGAAGCACCCTCGCCCTGGCTGCCTGCTCCGGTGATGAGACCACGACCAAGCCCACCGCTGACACCAACACCGAGGACACCGGCCCGATGACGGGCTGTCCGACGACGGGCTGTCCGACGACGGGCTGTCCGACGACGGGCTGTCCGACGACGGGCTGTCCGACGACGGGCTGTCCGACGACGGGTTGTCCGACGACGGGTTGTCCGACGACGGGTTGTCCGACGACGGGTTGTCCGACGACGGGTTGTCCGACGACGGGCTGTCCGACGACGGGCTGTCCGACGACGGGCTGTCCGACCAGCGGCTGTCCGACGGACACCGGCGCGTAGACATCGTGGGGTGTGGCCTGGCCTCGTCCCATGAGCGACGCCCGGAGGCCCCGCCTCTGGTGCGCCACATCTCCGTGGGGGCGGGCTCGTCCGGCCCTGCGGATCGTGCATGCTCGATCCTGGGGGATGATCCTCCCGGGAGTTGCCCGGGATCGACGCAGGTGCGTCGATCCCCCCTCTGGGGACACCCGGATCCGGGGGCCACGAGCCGCCCGGGAGGAGGAGCCCATGTTGTTGCGTTCGTCGCTTTCGCTGATGCTGCTGGGGTGTGGGGGGCCGGCCGAGCCGGACGGCACGGGTGACTCTGGGGACACAAGCCCGGTCGAGGGCGCTCCCGGCCCCGGCGCGTTCGCCCCCGACTTCGACACCTCGTCGGACTTCTTCACCCTGATGGCGGGGCCCGTCGACGGAGGCACCGTCCACGGCACCGTCCAGATCTGGTACTCCACCAACCTGCGGGGGCTGATCGAGTCCGGGGGTGCCTTCACCGCCCCGGTGGGCTCGGTGGCGATCAAGGTCCAGGACAACGGGGTAGAGGCGATCACAGCGATGATCAAGCGACCCGCCGGGTTCGATCCCGACAACAGCGACTGGTCCTACGAGCAGCGCGCCATCGACGGCGCCCTGAACAACGAGGGGGCCCTGCCGTCCTGCATTGGCTGCCACGTAGGCTGGGCGAGCACCGACTACCTCGGCGGAACGGAGCTCCGGTGATCCCTGCGCTGCTGTCGCTGCTGTCGCTGCTGGCCTGCGGTCGATCCGCCCTCCCCGAGGGGGTCCGGCTGGTCTACCTGGAAGACCCGGTACACCACTGGGACGACGCGACGCCGGTGGTGCCGCCCGTGCACCTGCCCCAGCCGGCTGCGGATCGGACATGGGTCTCCGTCCAGCTCCGCCTGCCCACGGACGGCACCGTCGACCTCCGTCCTACCCACGACGGGCGGGTGCTCCCGGGCTGGCCCCCCGGCACCGTGGCGGATCGGGTCGAGGTCCGTGGATCCGAGGACGCGCTGAGGGTCGTGGACGTCCGCGGTATGCGCATCGACGCCGCCGGGAAGCGGTGGAACCATGTATACCGCCCCACCTCCCCCGATCGGAGCGCGCCCCTGCTGGGGGTGACCTGGCCCGCCGGGGATCCTCGGCTGGGGGCCGCGGCGGTCGATGCCTTCATCGAGGCCCTGGGCGAGTCGCCGATGATCCAGGCCCTCGACGATCCCGAGGCACACCTCACAGGTGTGCGTGGCAAGCTGGGCTGTGATGGATGCCATGTGCCGGGGCGACGGAACAACCGGAAGATCAACCAGCACGGCCTGGTCAACCGCGGCACCGATCATGCGGGCTGGTTCACGCCCCTGACCCTGCTCACTGAGACGGTGCCGCTGGAGATCTACGGCGTGTTCGATCCAAACCTCTCCGATCCCCACGTCCGGATCTCCTGTCCTGAGGGAGCGCCGGTGGTGCCCAGCCCAGGCGGCAACCGCCACGCCAGCTGCCCCGATCGAGCGATCCCCCTGGGCACGCTGGACGTCACCGCGGCTCTGGCCTCGGGGGACGACCACGCACGCGCCCACTGTCGCTCGGTGGGCTACCTC
>DRPG01000284.1 GCA_011376105.1 Deltaproteobacteria bacterium | reverse complement strand
TCCAGCGGCTCGTCCAGCAGCGGCTCGTCCAGCAGCGGCTCCAGCGGCTCTAGCGGGAGCGCCGCAGGGGGCAGCGCGGGCTAGCGCCGGAGGCCCCACCCCGGAGGCTCGATCCTGGGGCCTTCACCGTGTGCTTGTGCGAGCTTGATCCGGTCCTCAGAGGAGCCGCTCGGCGGGGGTCGGGGCGCCTGGAGGGAGGATCTTGGGGCTCGGGGGCTCCCACTCCCGCGTAACTCCAAGAAGCGTTACGCTCCCCTGCCCAGGCGGAGGGCGCGTGGACGAGCGACGACGTGGAGACGAGATCCGGCGAGTGGGCATCATCTTCTCCGGGGGTCCAGCACCCTCGGCGAACGCAGTGATCGCGGCTGCGGGGATCTCGTTCCTGGAGGACGGCCGGGAGGTCGTCGGGTTCTTCCATGGCTACTCGAACCTGCAGCGATATGATCCTGTGTCCTACAGGTTGCTGCCCGATGAGCACTACCGTGTGTTCACCGACGCGGATCTCCGGGGGATCCGCAACGCCCGCGGGATCGTGATCGGCACCGCGCGGGCCAACCCGGGTCGGGGGATCAGCGGGCCAGCAGATCTCGACGATCCCGAGAAGACGGCTCAGCTCCGCACGGTCTACCGGGCGCTGGTGGATCTCGGGTTCGACGCGCTGATCTCCATCGGTGGAGACGACACGCTGAAGACCGCGAACTTCCTGAGGTTGTACCAGCAACAGCTGCCGCCGGAGGCCAAGCGGGTCCGGATCGTCCACCTGCCCAAGACGATCGACAACGACTACCACGGCATCGACTTCACCTTCGGCTTCTTCACCTCGGTGGACTTCATGGCCAAGGCGGTGCTCAACCTCGCCGCCGACGCTCAGGCGACGAGCGCCTGCTTCCTGGTGGAGACGATGGGGCGCAAGGCCGGCTGGCTGTCCTACGGAGTCGGGATCGCGGGGGAGGCGAGCATGGTGCTCGGCGTCGAGGACGTCGGTCCCGAGCTGCGGGACGAGGGCGGAGCGCTAGACGTCGAGCGGCTGGCGGATCGGGTGGTGGAGCTGCTGCTGACCCGGGAGCGCCGGGGCCAGTTCTGGGCGGTGGTGGTGTTGGCGGAGGGCCTGGCTGAGCTGCTCTCAGAGCGCTTCCTCCAGGGGATCGGTCGGGACGAGCACGGTCACATCTCGCTGGGGCGGATCAACCTGGGTCAGCTGCTGACGTCCCTGGTCTCCCAGCGCTATCAGGCGAAGACCGGCCGGAAGAAGAAGTGCACGGGGGTGCAACTCGGCTACGAGTCCCGCTGTGCACCCCCCCACGCCTACGACGTGATGCTCGGCTCCCAGCTCGGGATCGGGGCCTTCCGGGCGCTGGTGGAGGAGGGGCTCGATGGCCACATGGTCAGCGTGTCTGGTCAGCTCGATCTGCACTATGTCCCGTTCGACGATCTGATCGATCCCGAGACGCTGCTCACCCAGGTGCGGTTCATCGAGCCCGGCAGCGACTTCCACCGCCTCGCCCGGTTCCTCGAGACCCGGACCGAGCCGATCGGGGACTGGACGCTCGGGCCGAGGCCCGAGCGTTGATCCCCGCCCTGGCCCGGATCCACAGCCGGTCACGATCTTGTTCTCCGAGCCTGGTCCGGCGGCTCTTGTTGTGGTGTCCCAGGTCAGGAGCGATAATTCGACCCATGGACAGAACCCGGAACAAGGCAAGGACACGGTGGGCGCTGATCTGCGGTGGGGTGGTGGTCTCCCTGGCGTGTGGTGGGGTGCCGGTGGCTCCCCCCCCGGTGCCGGTCCCCGTCGCCCCCCAGCCCCCGCCGGCCCCGCCGGCCCCCGTCGCCCCGACCTTCTACTACATGCCGGGCACCCTGGGGATCGACGACGCGAGCTACGCCCCCTGGAGCCCGGGCGACATCCTGTATGTGGGGGTGCACAACTCCCGCCTGCGGTCTGGACCCTCCACTGACACAGAGATCGTCGACAAGCTCTGGCTGGGGATCGGAGTGGAGATCCTGAGAGCGGTGGGGCAGCCCGAGGTGCTCACCGGGCGACGCAACGTCTGGTACCAGATCCGCACCACCGAGAGCCAAGAGACCGGCTACCTGTTCGGAGCGTTGCTGAGCCCGCTGCGGGTGCCCTTGTGGCGTCAGGGCCTGGATGAGCCGCAGATCACCGTGGTCACCTTCAGCCCCAGGTTCGAGCCGAGGGTCCGGCTGTGGCTGCCAAAGTCCGATCGCCAGTACGCTCGGGATCTGAGC
>DRPG01000283.1 GCA_011376105.1 Deltaproteobacteria bacterium | reverse complement strand
CTCGCTCTCGCTCTCGCTCTCGCTCTCGCTCTCGCTCTCGCTCTCGCTCTCGCTCTCGCTCTCGCTCACAGCTCAACCTCCATGGGATCGATCTTGTCGTACTCAGCGTGGGTCCCGACGAACTTTACGTACACAACTCCCGCGAAGCCTTGGTCTGGGTTGGCATATCGAACATGGCAGATGAGCCTGTGGTCGTTGTCCTTGAGGTTGAAGACCAGTCGTTGGTTGGGGATGGATCGGGTGGTCACGGTGGATGTGCTCACCGTGAGGCTGGTGGTCTCTTCGCGCTCAGACGGTGACGGCGCCTCGTCTCTCCGGACGCATCACAGGTGGGTGACCCACCACCGCCGCGCAGGCCACCAGCCCGGGCAACAGCGCCCCCAGCACGCGCCCGTTGGTCTGGCCCGAGAGCGACGTCAGCTCCAGCAGCAGGGTGCTCGAGCCCAGGGCCGCCAGGGCCACACACCCCGCCCGTGCCCAGGTCGGGATCGCTCTCCCCCGCAGGATCTGCACCCCGGACCAGGCGAGCAGCCAGCTCTGGGGACCCGCCACCAGCCAGTTCTCGGTGGGGCCCACGCCGTCGAGATCGCTCGAGGCCCACAGCAGGAAGCTGGTGGTGCCCAGTAGCCCCAGCACGCTGCCGTACAGCGCCACCAGCGCGCCGACGAGGCGCTGGGCTCCGGGGCCGCCACGGAGGCGGGCGGCCAGCAGCAGCGCCGCGCCTCCGATCCCGGGCAGGGCGGAGGCCCACCCGGGCCGGGGCGCCGCCGCGGCCCACGAGCGCTGCCCCCGGTGCAGGGTGCAGGTCTCCGCCACCAGCGGCTCCCTGCCGCCGTCCGGCCAGCCCACGGTGACGTGCTCGAGCTCGAGCATCAGGTGCTCGGGCACCATAGTGCGCTCCCAGGCCGTCAGGGGGGTGTCGACCCTGCTGCTGCTGATGAAGTCCCAGGCGAAGGCCAGGACTGGCCAGGGGGCGAAGTGCCGGAGGGCCTCGAACCGGGGCGTGGTGTCCACCCGGTGATCCAAGGCCGCCCGCACGGCCCCTCCGGCTGCCTGATCGATGGCGTCGCGCGCCTTGGTGGCGCAGTTGGCGTCCGCCCAGTGGTACGCGTAGGTGCGCAGCTCGGGGGAGCGGGCCTGGGCGTCGATCCGCCAGAACATCGCGTCGGCCTGCTCGGGGGGCAGCGCGAGGCGCTGGGCGATCATCGTGCGATCTTCGCGGGCGTAGTGATCCAACATCTGCTGGCCGTGGGTGGCCAGCAGGAAGTACTCGAGCCTGCCCTGGAGGAAGCTGGCCACCACACCGGGCTGGGAGGTGTCGAACACGCCCCAGTTGTAGGCGTGGGGAAACCCGAGCTCTCCTCCGCTGAAGACCACCACCGTGTGCCCCATGCTGTTGAGCAGGTCGGCGCCGGGGGCGATCGAGACGAGGTGGATGGTCAGTGGATCGTCAGGCTGTGCGAGGGCGCAGGGGCGGGCGCCTGCGGCGGAGAGCCACAGCGCGGTGGCGAGGCTGATGGGCATGGGCCGGGGCCTATCCGGTCCGGCCCCGCCCGCCCGCCCGCAGCCGAGGATCCGGTGGACCTACTGCAGCAGCTGTGCGGCCTGGGAGTTGATGCTCTTGGCCTGGGCCAGCACCGCCACCCCGGCCTGCTGCATGATCTGCAGCTTGGCCATCTCCGCGGACTCCATCGCGAAGTCCGTGTCCTGGACCGCGGACTGAGCCGCGGCGAGGTTCTGGGTGTAGTTGTCCAGGGCGCGGTAGGCGCTCTCGAGCCGGTTCTGGGTCGCCCCATAGGTGGAGCGGTTCTGGTTGACGGTGTCGAGCGCGGTGTCGAGCCCCGCCAGGGCGCCCTGAGCGCCGGCCGCGGTGGACAGATCGATGCTGCCGGTGTCCACGCCCAGCGTCGCCGCGGTCAGATCCCCCAGGGTGATGGCGATCCGATCGTT
>DRPG01000282.1 GCA_011376105.1 Deltaproteobacteria bacterium | reverse complement strand
GGCCCCGCCACAGATCCCGGAGCACCTCAGGGTGGGCGATCACCGGCATGCGCCGCTTCAGCACAAAGTGCGCAAAGAACAGCAGCCCCTCGAGCCCCGAGACATGATCGGCGTGGTTGTGGGTGATGACCACCCCCGACAGATCGCCGATGTCGAGGCCCGAGCCGCTGTCCGCCAAGACCCGACGGATGGGGTGGGGGCAGTCCACCAGCAGGGTGGCGCCCGGGGTGCAGACCGCGGCACAGGTGGAGTGGTACCTGGCGGTGAACGCGTCCCCCACACCCAGCGCGATCAACGACAGAGACATCGCTCCTCCTTGGCCCGGGCGATCTGTATCGGGGCTCGGCTTGGAGCGCCCGGTCCGCCCCGGGGGCGGCCAGGGCCGGAGAGGAGATGGGCTCTGGAGGTCTCCATGTGGTTGTTTTTCGCCAGCGCAGCGGCGGCCCCCCCGGCCGCGGCGATCCCGAGGGTGGGCTCGTGTCCGAGCGGGTACAGCAGCAGCGGCGCGTACTGCCTCGCCGGCTCAGACGACGCAGGTCGCGCCGTCCCCCGGGGCGGCCCATGCCCCAGCGGCTGGTCTTCCAGCGGCGCCTACTGCCTGGAGTCGCGCTGACGGAGCCTCAGACCGGGGTGGGGTGATCGAGCTCCATCGCCAGCAGGAACAGCGCCACCCGGCTCGGCAGCCCCAGCCTGCGCTGCGCTCGATCGAGGATCCCCTCGATCGAGGCGATCGAGCGGCTCAGGGCCCGGTTGAGGCCCAGCACTGTGCGGTTGCCGCCCAGGATCTGGTGCAGCACGTCGGCCGGCAGGATCGGGGCGAGGTGGCTCGCGGGGGGCGGGGCCGGCAGCAGGCGGCTGCGCATGTCGTCGGAGACCCAGATCCGACCCTCGAGCGCGGCCTCGATCGCCTGGAACAAGGCCTCGAGATCCGCATCCTTCATCACGAAGCCCGACGCACCGGCGTCGATGGCCCGCTCCGCGAACAACGCCTCGTCCTGGCCTGAGAGCAGCAACACCGGAAGATCGTGCCGCCGGGCCTTGATCGCCTTGGTGAGCTGGATCCCGTCGGGCCCCTCGAGCAGGAGCAGATCTGTGATGACGAGATCGGGGGTCGACACGGAGAGGTTTGCGTGGGCCTCCTCTGCGTTGCTCGCCTCCATCGTGACCTGCAGCGAGGGCAGGGTGTGAAAGATCTCGCGGAGTCCCTGCCGGATCATCGCGTGATCGTCGATGAGCAGGATCGTCCGCACCCCCTCGCGGCGGGGCTCTGGATCCTCGATCCGCCCGGGGACGGGGAGGGTCTGCGAGGGTAGGATCCGGGCGGTTTGAGGTAGCTCAGGCATGATCGATCTCGATGGTGGCCGGGGGGGGCTCGAACGAGGGTCGGATCGTTCTGCAGGGTTCTTGGTGCGGAAGTATCAGGATGCAACCTTGTGTGCATCCCACCCAGAGGAGACCTCCGGGTCAGCGGGTTTGCTCGGGTGGGCGAGGGGGAGGATCCCGATCCGGCAGGGGTCCGTGGGGGTAGGGGGCGTTAAGGCTCCCGGGGCGGGTTGGGCGTGAAGCTATCGGGAAGGTACGTGATCGAGGGCCTGGTCGGTGAGGGCAGCACGGCCCGGGTCGTCCGTGCCCGCGACACCCACACCGACCGACTCCTCGCCGTGAAGATGTTCCGGGAGTCCTTGCTGGACGTGCCCGAGCTGGTGGAGCGGTTCGAGCTCGAGGCCGAGACCCTCGCCCGGTTCGAGCACCCCAACATCCTCGCCCTGGTGGATCGGGGCGTCTATGAGGGCGCTCCATGGTTCGCGACCGAGCTCGCCGATCGGGGCTCGATCGCCAGCCTGGTCCTGCGCCAGGGCTCGATCGAGCTGGAGATCATGCTCGGGTTTGCCATGGAGGTCCTGGATGCACTACAGTACATCCACGCGATGGGTGTCATCCACCGAGACGTGAAACCTGAG
>DRPG01000281.1 GCA_011376105.1 Deltaproteobacteria bacterium | reverse complement strand
GGCGCCGCGGAGGCCCGGGACGCGTGATCTGCGTGCGGGCTTCCGTGCGGTGGAGCAGACCGGGGGGGGGGAGGCGCCGCGGAGGCCCGGGACGCCCCGGGGCTCTGCTGGGGCTCCTGCGGAGGCCACTGAGGGGCGCGGTGGCTCGGTTGCGGGGGCGCGGGCCGGGGGGCCGGGGCCTCCACCCTGGGAGACAGCGCCTGGATCACCTCAGCCGTGGACGAACCGATCGCCGTGGGCTCGAGCTCGGGCTCCGCCGTGGGCTCGAGCTCGGGCTCCGCCATGGGCTCGAGCTCGGGCTCCGCCGTGGGCCCGTCCCCGGCGATCGGCTCCGTGACCCCGATCGGCTCCGTGACCCCGATCGGCTCCGTGACCCCGATCGGGGAGTCCTTGGACTCGTAGGCGCTCAGCGCCTCGTCGCTGATCCCACACGGTGGGATGGAGAGGGCCTCGGTGGCCTCGTAGTCCTCCGGGGATCCGCCGAAGAACAGGGGATCGCGCCGGACCTCGTCGGAGACCGGCTCGTCGAAGTCCCAGGCGTCGTCGTCGGCCTGACCCTGGAAGTTCTCTCCGGCGTGTGCGTCGATCACCTCGACTTCCTTCACGAGCTGCCAGTGGCTCCCCAGCTCCACCGTGGGAAGATCCTCTTCGTTGGGATCGGGGATCAGGGGGAGCTTCTTGTGCGCCATGTCGTCGCGCTGCGCCGTCAAGGACCCCCCACGGTGGCGTAGTCGATGCAGATATAGCCGGTTCTCCAGCTGCGAGGGGGAGACAGGTGTGACGACGGGGCCCTGTCTAGCTCGACCCCCCTCAACCCCCGGCCCCGGAGATCCGACGGGGGCGGCTCAGAGTGGAGGATCCGTGCTGCATAGGGAACGCGTCCGCAGGTGGGGGACGGGTGTCTTGGCCGTGACGGGGCTGTCCGTCCTGCTCGGAGTCGTCCGGGGACACCCCGACGCACCCCACACCGACGACGTGATCGAGGCGATCCTGCTCGGGGATCGCTCCCCCGGGGAGCAGGAGCGGATGCTGAGATACCTCGCGAGCTACCCCCACACCCAGGCGGGGCGGTGGGCGGAGCAGGAGTTGATGGGAGGTGATGTCCCCTGCACCCTCGAGCTGCCCGGGGAGCGCTCCGAGGCCGCGGTGATGGTGTTCGACGACGAGCCGATCGTGATCATCGCCGAGCCCCTGGTGATCACCGCGGCTCCGCCGGCCGGGGGGCGCCCGGGCCGGGGGGCCTCTGCGGAGGCCGTCGGGGCGGAGCAGGCCATGGCGCCGGGTCCCACCGCAGAGCTGACCGCGTCGAAGCCGATCGCGTCGGGGTCTTCGGTGCTGGATCGGGCTCCAGCACCGGCGCCGAGGCGTCCGGCGCCGACGTCACCCCGGCGGGGCGCCGCTGCGACGATCGCGTCGACCTCCGGCGCTCAGGCTCAGAGCGCCGAGGCTCAGGGCGCCGAGGCTCAGGGCGCCCGGGCTCAGGGCGCCGAGGCTCAGGCTCAGAGCGCCGAGGCTCAGGGCGCCGAGGCTCAGGGCGCCCGGGCTCAGGGCGCCGACGCAGCGCCAGCGGCTGGGGCGATCTCTGCGGCCCCCTCCGGGGGATCGTCTCCGGAGGGGGCGGAGGGGGCGGAGGAGCGCCCTGCTGAGGTCTCGATCGGGGCCATCGACGTGTGGAGCGGACCGGGTCAGGACGAGATCGCCGCGTTGTTCCGTGATCGGAGGCGGGAGATCGAGGGGTGCTGGGAGGTGTCGAGGGCCTCGGGGGCCGAGCCCGGGCGGGTGGAGCTGGAGTGGAATGTCTACGGGGGGCGGGTGGGGGCGATCACCACCCTCAGCAACCTCACCGGAGATCCCGAGCTGGCGAGGTGCCTGGAGGGTCGGATCAAGCGCTGGTCGTTTCCTGAGGAGGTGAGGGGGCAGATCACCGCGCCCCTGACCGTCCGGTGATCGCCGGGCCCTGGAGTCGAGGGGTGCGGTATACTGCTGGGGTGAGCCGCACCCCACGAACCCCCCAACACGAGGCCCGATCTCACAGCGGGCTCTTGGGATCAGGCCATGGGGCACAGCCTGGAGCCTGCACCTGGGCTGTGTGCCCTTGATGTGGTTGGTGTGGACAGGGTTGGCCCTGGCTCAGAATCCAACGGCAGAGCAGCGGCGTCTCCAGGACGAGCTGCTCAAGCACGCCCAGCGCAACGGCTGGCCCGCTGTGGAGAAGGTGTACCAGAAGATCCTGGCGCTGGATGTGCCCAGCCCCTCCCGGGATCACCTCCTGGGGGCCCAGGCTGCGATGCAGGACGGCGACATCCTGCTCGCCTGGCACCGGCTCCGGCGGATCACCGAGCCTTCGCAGCAAGATCCTGAGGTCTGGTCGACCTACGACGAGAGCCAGGCCCTGCTGGAGGGGATCGAGTCTCGCTATGGCCTGATCTCGATCTTTGTGCGGGAGGGCAAGCTGCCTGCCCTGGCCCGCCCTGAGATGCCGTTCTCGCAGGAAGAGCGCGACGCGATCACGTGGGTGCGCGAGCACCTGCGCACCCAGCGGGGGTATCGGGGGGTGCTGCCGGTGGGCAGCTACTCGATCGACGGGCACCACTTCAACGTCGAGGCCGACTGGACCCACTGGAAGGTGGTGGTGGTCGGGGATCCCTCCACCGAAGACGAAGAAGAGGCCGTCGTGCTGGATCCAAGCGTCCCCGAGCCCCTCGACGAGCCAGAGCTCCTCGACAAGCCCGGGGCCAGGGAGCTCTCCAACGAGCCCAGGGCTGCCCCGGGCGAGGGGCAGGCGACCGCGTCGGGGGGCGGGGGGCCCTGAGCCCACCGCACGAAGAGCCGCTCCCCGAGTCGGCAGCCCCCCGTCTCTGGAGCCGTGTCTTGGCGAGCCGGCCTGTTACCGGGGACACTGGAGCGCTATCGCCTGGGCCTGCGGAGGAGCTCGGAGGCGGTGAGCGCGCCCAGAGACAGCGCCGCTGCTGAGACCGAGCCGATGGACAGGGCGTTGGTCACGGTGTGGCGGGGGCCGATCAGCAGATCGTTGTGGGCCTCGACCGCCTGGTTGTAGCTCGCACGTGCCCCGAGGGCGGCGCCGTACATCACCGCGCCGCCGGCCCCCAGGCCGAGGCCCGAGTACCACAGCGCCCTCGCCCGGGGCGAGCTCTCGGAGTGATCGGGCAGGGGCAGGGAGGTGTCTGAGCGCCGCACCCACCGCCCTCCGGTGATCGTGTCTCCCTTGAGGTGTTGGATGACATAGGGCCGATCGATGGGCACGACCCCGGTGCGGACGCCATCGATCAGGGCCTCCTCCGCGATGGCGTCGCTCCAGGACATGCGGGCCTCCTCGGCGAGGATCCGGAGTCGGTGGAGCGGGTGCGTGGCCGGGAGCAGCTCGGGATCGAGGGACAGGAGGGGATCGGCGTGGATCATGGCCCGGAGCGCCTGCTCTGCGCCGCCCTGATCCGCCTTGAGCCAGCGGGTCAGCGCCGTCGCCCGGTGCAGCCGGGCGCAGGTCGTTGCGCTGAGCGCCTCGGGGGTGCAGCCCAGGACCCTGCGGGCCCGCGAGAGGGTGCGCTGGGCGGTGCTGGGATCACCCGCGGTGAAGGCGGCCTCGGCGGCCTCGAGGTTGCGCTCGAGGGCGGCAGGATCGCAGCCCGCGGCCGCGGACCGCGCCAACCCTGCGACGATGAACCAGGTGACAGACACGGCGCCACCCTACCCCGGTGCGCCGGGGAAGGGGAAGGGGAAGGGGAAGGGGAAGGGGAAGGGCGACCTCAGCCTGCGTCGGGGGTGCTGGCCAGGGCCTGGTGACAACGGGCCAGCCCGTCGCTGGCAAACCCCGAGCTCGGACGGAGGCGGAGCGCGTGCTCCCAGTGGGGCAGGGCGAGGCGATAGCGCCCGAGCTCCGACAGCGCGGCCCCCAGCCCCTGCAGTGCGAACACGTGATCGGGGGACTTTGCCAGGGCCGCCTCGAACGGAGCGATGCAGTCCTCGAGGCGCCCGAGCATCCGCAGGGCCTCGGCCCGCCCCGCGAGGGCCCACAGGTAGTCGGGCTCGCAGGCCAGGGCGCGGTTGTAGGCCTCAAGGGCGAGCTGCCACTGCGACAGCTTGCGGCGGGCCTCCCCCAGGTTGGTCCAGCCCCGCGCGGCGTGGGGCTCGAGCTTGACCACCTCGGCGTAGTGCTCGGCGGCCAGCTCGAACCGGCCCTCCTCCTCCAGCAGGTGACCGGTCTGGATGAGGGCCCCCGGCTCGAGCCGTGGGCTGTCGAAGGAGCGGCGGGCCAGGCGCAGGACCGCCCGCACATGATCGGCGGAGGCGTCGGTCTCTACGAGCTG
Source organism: Deltaproteobacteria bacterium (assembly GCA_011376105.1). Classification (GTDB taxonomy): domain Bacteria; phylum Myxococcota_A; class UBA796; order UBA796; genus DRPG01. Next base: position 4,329 of record DRPG01000281.1, on the reverse strand, counting down.
CAGCGCCTCGTCGAGCAGGAGACGGGCTTGGCCGAGAGGCCCCTGATCGCTTGGTGTACCTTCACGCATCAGCGTTTCCATGTTGGAATCTGTAACGTTTATGACCTAAGGGGGATCGTCACCACAGTCTGCACAATGGCTTCACGCAATTTCTGCCCCAACCGTGGCTAGGTCGGCTATCGAAGCCTAAGCGACCGGGAGCTTGACATGCACAAGACCTCTATTTCACTGATCTTGTTGTTTGCAGCTTGCAAGAACAACCTCAACCTCCAGACGATCGATCCCACCACGACCCCAGAGGAGGTCACCGAGGAGGAGGAGACCACCGAAGAAGAGGTGGTGCTCGACTTCGCCGCAGATCTCGCGATCTCGAAGATCAGCCTCTACCAGGGCGTCGAGATCGTCCTGTGGGAAGACGGGAGCGAGCCAGGCCGCGTCCAGGCCCCGATCGTCACCAACCGTGACGCGCTCGTCCGGGTCTTCCTCCGCGCGAAGAGTGGCTTCGAGGCCCGCCGGATCGCTGGGCACCTCTTCTTCGAGGGAGGCGACAGCGACGGCGTCGAGCTGGTGTCCAAGATGAGGGTCGAGGGGCCGCCCTCCGACAAAGCTCTCGACTCCACGCTGAACTTCGAGATCGGCCCCGACATGATCCGCAAGGCCACCGAGCTCAAGCTCGAGATCCGTGAGGCCAACGAAGACGGGCCGGGGGGGGGCGATCCCCGCGATCTGAGGTGGAAGAGCGAGCGAGACATGGACGGCGGCCTGGGGGCTGTGGGGACCGACGATCTGACGATCGCGATCATCCCGATCCGGTACAACGCCGATGGCTCGGGGCGTCTGCCCGACACCAGCGCCTCGGACATCCAGCGGATCCATGATCTGGTCTACGCGAACTACCCAGCCCAGTCCGTGACCATCCGGGTCGACGATCCCATCCCGTGGAACAGCAACATCACCGCGTCCGGCGGGGGCTGGTCCCAGCTCCTCGCTGAGATCGCAGACAGGCGGGAGCGCGCCAACGAGCTGCCGAACACCTACTACTACGGGCTGTTCAGCCCATCGAGCAACTTCTACAGCTTCTGCAGCTTTGGCTGTGTGGCGGGGCTATCGAACCTGGGCAGCGCCAACCAGGTGTGGTCGCGCTCGAGCATCGGCCTGGGCTATTCCCAGAACAACCTCGCCGCTGAGACCCTGGTGCACGAGGTGGGCCACGCGCACGGCCGCTACCATGCGCCCTGTGGTGGAGCGTCGGGCACCGATCCCGCCTTCCCCTACCCGGGCGCCAAGATCGGCACCTGGGGCTACGATCTCATCGAGAAGGATCTGCTCGATCCCAACGTCTACACCGACATCATGGGGTACTGCAACCGGATCTGGGTCAGCGACTACACCTATGATGCCCTGTGGGAGCGAATCGATCAGCTGTCCACCCAGGCCCGGGTGATCCCCCGCACCGTCACCCGCCTGCTGACCGACGGAGCCGACGACACCCAGGTCTACGGCACGCTGCAGCTGTACGGCGACGATGGCGAGCCCGTCGAGGTCACGCTGTTCGACGCCAGCGGCGCCGAGGCCGGGGTGGCCCGGGGCCAGCTGTTCCCCAACAGTCACCTGCCCGGCGGCGTCATCGGCCTCGATCGGGTGCTGCCCGAGGGCTGGACCGCGGAGCTCCGCTAGAGCGCCTGCCGCGCATGCTGCCGTCGCCCCACGTCCTGATGGGCTCCGAGCCCAGCTCCGACGATCCCCGTCGGGCCCTCTATCCCCGCCGGGCCCTCTGATGGGGGGCTGGATCCCTGCGCTGATCGGGCTGGGCTGGGGGATCGGGTGTGCGCCGTCCGGCCCCGGCCCTGATCTCCCAAAGCCTCCGGTGGAGCCCATCCAGCCCCCCGTGGGCTGGCCCGTGCCGATCCCCCTGCTGGCGGCTGAGCTGCGGCCCGACGAGCAGCTAGGCGCCGCGTCCTGCTTCCTCGCCGGGGACTGGGCCTGTGCCGAGGCCTGGGTCGAGCACCCCCGGTACGCCGAGCCCGGCCACGCCTCCCCCCACGCCGCCTTCTTCGGCCTGCTGTCCAGGGCTCCGTCGTCCCCCACCGTCCCCCTGCGGGAGCTGGTGGCGCTACAGCGCGCGATCTCGGGCCTGGTCGATCCCGAGCACCTTGATCTGGCCTCGCTCCCCCGCTGCAGCACGGACTGCCGCGATCTCGCCGAGGGCTACCTGCAGACCGTCTCCCGGCGCGACAACCCCACGCCCGGGTTCGCCCCCCGGGCTGGGATCTGGCTGGCTCGGCAGCAGTGGAGCCCGGGTGGAGGTGTGGGCGAAGCGCCGGCGCTCGACGCGGTCCCGGGGGGGCTCGTGCGCAGGAGCCACCCGGGGGCAGCCTGGGCCTGGCGGCTGCCCGCAGAGGTGGAGGAGCTGGTGACAGGCCATGGCTCGATCGGGCTTCGCCTGGCCGGCTCCGAGCCGATCGTGATCCTCCTCGATGCAGCGACGGGCGATGTCCGGGGGGCACGCTCGGTGGTGGCCCCCGTGATCCGAGGGGGTCTGGCCCTGGCCGCCCCCACCGCCCGGGCCCTCGCTGCGACCCCTGAGGGCCTGGCGGTGGGGGGGCCCGACGCTGCGATCCTGCTCGATCCCCGGACAGGGATCCCCACAGCGCGCCTGGGAGCGCTGCCCGGGGCCTCGGGGGGCGCTGCAGCGGTCCAGCTGCTGCAGGGGGAGGACGGGCTGCTGCTGGTGCCCACCGTGCCGTAGCGGGCTCCTGTCGGCTGAGGTGGCCCCTGAGGGGGCTCGAGCGTCGTCAGGCCTCGAGACAGATCTTGCCGACGTGCTGACCTGAGGCCAGGGCCGACAGGGCCTCGGGCAGCGCGCCCAGGGGGAAGATCCGATCCACCACCGGCCGCAGGGGGTGCACCACCAGCGCTCTGCACAGCGCCTCGAGGCCGTGCCTCGAGCCGACGAAGATCCCTTGACAGCGGATCTGCTTCATCAGGATCGGGAGCACGGACAGGGGCTGCTGAGCCCCCGCCACCACGCCGATCAGGGCCACCGTGCCCCCGACCCGCACCGCGTCGAGGGACTGGGCCAGCGTGCCCGCACCGCCGACCTCGATCACCCGATCGACGCCTCCACCCGACCAGCGTCGGACGGTCTGGCCCCAGCGGGGATCCGATCGGCGCAGGATCACCTCGTCGGCCCCCAGGGCCACGAGCTGTTCGGCCTTCTCGTGGGTCGAGGTGGTGGCCACCACCCGGGCGCCGAAGCGCTGCGCCAGCTGCAGCGCCCACACCGACACCCCCCCGGAGCCCAGGACCAGCACGGTCTCGCCGGGCTGGCAGCCCTCCAGCGCGCTCCAGGCCGTCAGCGCGGCGCAGGGGAGGGTGGCGGCCTCGACGTCGGTCAGGTGGGCCGGCACCGCGACCACCTCGTCGGCGGGCAGCACCAGGATCTGGGCGAGCACGCCGGGGATCGGCCCCCCCCGGGTCCGTCGGACCGCCTCAGGATCTGGAGGGCCCGCGATCCAGGAGGGGCTGAAGGTGGGGCAGACCCGATCCCCCACGGAGATCCGCTCGACCCCCTCGCCGACGGCGATCACCTCTCCGACGCCGTCCGACAGGGGGATCCACGGGAAGGCCAGGCGGGGATCATAGCTCCCCCCGATCATCAGCTGATCCCGGTAGTTCAGGGACCACGCCCTCATCTGGAGCCGGACCTCCCCGGGGCCCGGCCCCTCGGGCTCGTCGAGGTCGACCAGCTCGAGGTGATCGAGGCCGAACCCGCCCTGTACCCGCCAGGCCTGCATCGGTGGGCTAGAAGCGGGCGTAGAGTCGGAGGCCAGCTCCTTGGGACACAGCCTCAGGGGCGACGGTGAGCATCGCCTGCTCCCGGGTGGCGGAGGCCAGCTCCAGCGCGTGCCCACCGGCCATCATGGAGACGATGCCCCCCAGCGTCAGGCCGATCCCCCCCATGGTGCGGAGCTCGTGCAGCCCCGGGGGCTCATCCGACACCTGACCCCCGGGCCGACCCACGATCATCAGCGCGAGGCCTCCTCCGATCAGCGTGGCTCCTGTGCTGAGCTCGACGACTCCGGTGGTCTCCTGCCGCCGGGCCTGGGCCAGGAGCGTTGGATCAGGCTCAGCGGCAGCGACGGTGCTGATCAACAGGGACATCCACATGCTGGGAGTCTAGGGAGCAGAGCTCCTGCCGTCAACATCGTCGGTCCCGCGGGGCCCCTGCGGCCCCGCGGAGCCCCTGCGGCCTCGTCCACTGGGGGTGCTCAGCCGTGGAGGGAGGAGGTGAATCGGTCGATCCAGATGTTGGAGTGCGCATCGGCG
>DRPG01000280.1 GCA_011376105.1 Deltaproteobacteria bacterium | reverse complement strand
GGCGGCTCGATCTGTTGCTCAACGCGAACTGGTTCAAGGTCGAGGAGACCCCGCAGCTCGACGTGGGCCTGGTCACCTATGTCGATGTCTCCGACACGGTGGCGATCGACACCTCGATCCGCGCCCTGTCTGTGCCTGATGACTACGACGGCCTGGGCTGGTACGCGGACTTCTACCTCGACGTGGTCTCGCCTGCAGCGGATCTGATGCTGCACACCGGGGTGGGCCTCATGGCCGAGCCCGACATCGATCAGGCGGACGGAGGGTACAACTTGTTCGTGCGCCTGTCGAAGTATCTCCGCCCCCGGAAGTAGCGGCTGAGCCCGGGAGCCACCGGCGATCGCTCAGCCCGGGCTCGCTCGGGCCCGGGCCCCGGGGCTGGGCTCGCTCAGGTAGAGCCCGCGCTCCACCTGCGCAGGACCTCCTTGACGGAGTCGCGCTGGCTGAACGCCTCCTTGGCGTGATCGGGCATGTGCTCCATCAGCTTTATCGCGGTCTTGGCCGCGGCCTCCGCCACCCGGTGATCGGGGACCGCGCGGTGGAACGTGGTGAGCAGCTCCAGCTTCAGCCCCTTGGCGTTGGTGCCCTGGATGATCTTCAGCCCCCGCTTGACCGCGCTCCTCGCCGCGTTGTTTTGATCGGCTGCGATCAGGGCCAGCGCTGCATCGAGGCGGATCCGAGCCGATCGGATGGCCAGCAGGGGGGGGGGGCGGCTCAGGGCGAGAGTGGCGATCTCCTTGCCCCTTCGGGGGTCACTGGCCGCTGCGATCCGGGCTCGGATCGCGCCCAGCTGGCCCATTGGATCGTCGATCACCGCCGGCTTGGGATCTGCGAGCCCGGCCAGCGCCTGCTCAGCGTCGGTGAAGCGCCCCAGATCGCACAAGACGCGGGCGGCCCGGAGCTGCGCATCGACCCCCCGTCGTCCGAGGCTGCCGGCCAGGGAGGAGGCCTGGAGCGCAGCGTCTCGTGCGTCGTCGCTGAAGCCGACCAGGACCATGGTCTCAGCGAGCATCGCCACGGCCTCGGGCCGGTGGGCCGCGAGCTCGTTCTGGGTGACCAGCTCGAGCAGGATCTCAGCCCGGTACAGGGCTGAGCCATACCGCCCCATCGCGTTGTCGAGCTCCAGCGCCCGGGACAGCACCGCCGCCCGGACCCGCAGGTCTCCGTCGGGCACGAGCTGCTCGTCGGCCTGAGCGAGCAGATCGAGGGAGCCCTGGAGGTTGCCACGGATGGCCAGGCAGTTGGCCAGGCCCCGGTGTGCCCGGGCCTCGTCCGCCCGCAGCCCCGCCCCCTGGACGAGCCTCAGTGCGTCCTTGTACCGTTCCTCAGCGGCGTCGATCTCCCCCTTGCGCAGGGAGAGATCTGCGAGGAGCCGTAGCAGGGCTGCGCGCTCTGCGGGCTCCGGCTCATAGGTGGACAGGGTCTCCTCGAGCAGCGCACGGGCGGAGTCGAAGCGCTCCATCCGGTGGTGGGCCCGCCCCAGCAGCATCAGGCAGCGCCCCAGCGACTCGCTGGAGCCCTCGGTGCGCGCGGCGGACACCGCCACCTCCAGAGAGCTCGCCGCGACGTCCCAGGCGCCGAGGCCGAGCTGGGCCTCGCCCTGCAGCTGGGCGAGCTGGCGCTGGGCCCGGGCGAGATCGGGGGGCTTCATCGCCCCCCGGTAGCGCTCGAGCACGTGGCTCATGCGCTCGGTGACGTTGAGGACGCTGGGGAAGTCCCCGGACGAGAGGTGCTCTCGGCCCTTCTCGAAGAGCTGGCGCAGCGCGTCGGTGTCGCCGGCCGGGGGCTTGGCGGGCTCGCTGATCGGCCTGGGGCTGGAGCGGGGCCTCGGTGGAGACGCGCTGGGCCGGGGGGGAGCCTCGGGGGCTGCGGGCCCCCCGGACCGGAGCTGGGACAGGGCCTCGCTCACGGGCATCACCTGATCGGTGTTCTCGTTGAGCCTGGAGGAGGGCAGCTTGCCGAACGCGATCCGATCGATCTGGCCGCCGGGCTCTGAGCGCGGGTTGGAGGCGACCACCTTCCCCGGGATGCCGCGGGGCTCGCCGGAGCTCGTCCCGGGCAGTGCCCGGGTGGTGTCCCCGCCCTCGCCCGCCCTCGGTGTGCCCTCGCCCGCCCTCGGTGTGCCCTCGCTCACCCTCGGTGTGGGGGCGGGCGTGGGCGAGGGGAGCTTTGGCTCGGGGCCCTTCGCGTCCGGGGGCGGGGCTGGGAGCTCGAAGGAGCTGGCCAGGGGATCATCGGGCTGATCCGGCCGGGGCGGGGTGGGGTGGGTCTGGGTCTCAAGCTCCGAGATCCCCCGGCCCGGGAGTGCCCGGGTCACCTCATCGGAGAGGCCGGCGTCGGGGGCCGGGGCGGAGGGCCGAGCAGCTCCCCGGGGCTGTGGGGACAGCGCCTGGGTGGGCTCCTGAGCGGGCGTGTCTCCGCCAGCGATCTGAGCGGGCGTGTCTCCGCCAGCGATCTGAGCGGGCGTGTCTCCGCCAGCGATCTGAGCGGGCGTGTTCCTGCTGGTGATCAGCTCCAGTGGGACCGTCTGGGGATCGCTCGAGCGGGACCTGGGCGGAGCGGCCCGGGGTCTGGAGGGGATCTTGAGCCGGGGACCGACAGCCCCGGCGGGCTCTGGAGCCACCGGAGGTGGAGCCGCAGCGGGCTCTCTGGGTTGGGGCGTGCTCCTCGTCGTGGGCGGGGGGATGTCCGAGCCAGGCAGGGCAGCCGTGGGCTCCCCCGCGGCGGCGCTGAGGACGTCTTGGCTGGGCAGGGCGACCGTGGGCTCCCCCGCGGTGGCGCTGAGGACGTCCTGGCTGGGCAGGGTCATCGTGGGCTCCCCCGCAGCGGCGGAGCCGGAGGCGCCCTGGAGACCCCCTGCGGCGAGCCTGCCCGGGGGCTGAGCGGGCTCTGGTGCCCCTGCAGGGCGTGGGCGCCCTGGCTCGGGGGCGCCCGGGGCGGGCTCAGCCCGCTCTTGCCTGCGATCCTTGGCCCTGGGTGCGTCTTCGACGTCCTCGATGCGCTTGCCGAAGTGCCTGCGGATCCGCACGCCCGCCTTCTTGAGGAAGTCCGTCGGCAGGACCCCGCCCACAAAGACGAAGACGTAGTCGTTGGGGATGATGATCTGCTCGTCGTGTTGCTTCAGGACGACGCGATCTTCGCCGATCTCCACCACCTCGGACTCGAGGATCAGCTCCACTTGACCGCTCGCGACCGCCTTGCGCAGGCGCTCGATGTTCTTCTTCTTCGGGCGGTTGATCTTGGGTCTCCGGTATGAGAGCGAGACCTTGTTGCCCTCTTGCTCGCCGAGGGTACAGGCGGCCTCGACCGCCGAGTCTCCACCGCCGACCACCAGGACGTGATCGAACTCGAACAGCTCGGGCTCGAGCAGGGAGTAGGCTACCTTGTCGCTCTGCTCTCCGGGCACGCCCAGCTGCCTGGGGGTGCCCCGGCGGCCCAGGGCGAGCACCACCCGCTGAGCGTCGAGCTTGCGCTTGCTGGTGGTGATCGAGAACCCCCCATCGGGCAGCCGCTCGATCGCCTCGACGCGCTCCTGGGTGGCGACCTCGAGGCCGGTCTTCACGATGACGTCCTGGAATAGCTCAACGAGCTGTTCCTTGAGCAGGGAGGTGAACTTCACCGAGCCGTACTGGGGCAGGTCCATCGGGCGGGTGAAGACGAGCTTCTTGCGGGGGAAGTGCAGGATAGCGCCCCCGACCTCCTCCTGCTCGATCAGCACATACTTGAGGCCGCGATCCATCGCCGCCAGCGCGGCGGCGATCCCCGCGGGGCCAGCGCCGACCACGGCGATGTCGTGGCGATCGGGGTGGGAGCTGATGCCCTTGGAGGCGTACTCCAGGGCCCGGACCCCCTGAGCCGCGGCGTTGGCGATCAGCCCCATCCCGCCGAGCTCTCCGGCGATGTACAGCCCCGGGACGTTGGTCTCGAAGTTCCCGTCGACCTGCGGGATGTCGATCCCCCGCTCTTCGGAGCCGAACACCAGCTCCACCGCGTCGACGGGGCAGGCGGTGACACAGACCCCGTGCCCTACACACGCCGACATGTTCACCGCGATCGCCTGACCGTCCAGGATCTTGAGGACGTCCTCGGGGCAGGCGGTGACACAGGCGCCGGAGCCCATGCAGGTGCCGAGATCGATGAGGGGCTGGATGGTGACGGGCTGGTGGCGGTTGCTCTTGATCGCCGCGTCGCGCTCGCGTCGGGCCTTGCGCTCGCTCAGCTCGATGTAGGCTCCGAAGGGGATGATCAGGAAGACGACGATGAGTGAGACACACACCAGTGCGGGGATGTTCACCACGGAGCTACCCTCCGAACAGGGGCGCGAACGCACCACCGAACACGACGGCGTTGAAGATGTGCACGGCGGAGATCGCGTACATGGCGAGCGCCAGGGGCTGGTGGAAGAGGTTCCAGTACCTGAGTAGCTTCCGGGCGACGTCCCACCCGGCGAGGTTGCGCCGCATCGACAGCTGCTCGAGGAGGGTGGACTCTGCTCTGCGACGAGCCCCCCGGGGGATCCCCGCCCGGTGCAGCATGATCCGGACGAGATCTGCGCGCCTGCGGGTCTCGGCGTCGAGGATGACCAGCTCTCCGATGGACTGAGGCTCGAAGTCGAAGTTCTTCACGAGGCGGACAGCGCGACCGACGGCCTCCACCGCGGCCTCCCGGGTGTCGGCCACCAGCTGGGCGCGCAGCTCGGTGAGGCGCTCCTGAGCCGCGCCGATGTCGACCCGCAGGCCCTGGGCGGTCTGGGGAAAGTAGCCAAACAGGTAGCGACCGAAGAACCCGGACAGCGCGACCAGGACCATGCACCAGAAGCCGATCCCGATGAACCCGGTGGGCATGTGCAGCCCGCCATGCAGCACGATGTACAGCGGGCCGACCAGCCCACAGATCACGTGGACCCGCATCCAGAACTGCATGTTCCCCATGAAGGCGGTGAAGGGGAGCCACTTGCGGACGGTGTACAGCAACATCACCGTCATCAGGCCCGTGCCGATGAGCCCGAGGAGCACCCCGATGATCCCCCCCGCGCCGTACAGGTCATGCAGCGCATGCTCGATCCGGAGCTCGGACGGGGTCAGGTAGTAGGGCACACCCACCACGAACACGATGAGTGCGACCACACAGAGGAGGACCGTGGGGACGCCGAGGGCGATCCAGCCAGCGATGGCCCAGGGATCGATCTCACGATTTCCTGTTGTGGCCTTTGCCATCCGTGTGGGGCTCCGAGCAGGAAGCAACGAGCTACGGCGACCGGGAACACCCAGCTGTGGGTCGTGCCGAACCCGTCGGTGGACTGGGACGACGAGGGACCATCAGTATCGCACGTCGGTCGCCGAGTCCAAGCGCTCGGATCCTCCCGCTGGCTCCCCACCCCATGCGACTTTTGATCCGCGATCGAGGGGCGACGGGCGTGAGGATCAGCTTTGTCTCGTGGGTTGACAACTGGCCTATGGATTGCAAAGCTCCCTGTGGGTTCCTGTCCTCCAAGACTCGCGAGAGTCCCAGAGAAGCACTGTGTCTTTGTTCCTCCTCCATCACCAACGGTCCGCCGACGTGTCCGGGGCTGCGACATCCAGGTCGCCCCTCCGGGCCTGGTCCGCGTGGTCGAGGCAGTACAGCAACGGGATCGGCGCCGGCCAGGGACCCCGAACCGATCGAGACCCCGCGGGCCCACACCTGTGGCCGCGACCCTACCCACCCGCCGGCCATCCCGGCCGTGCAGGAGCACCCATGCGAACATTGTGTATTGCTGGTGCAGCGCTCATGATCACCGGCTGTCAAGGGCTGGAAGATTTTAAGCAGCCGCCCGGCGCGCTGCCCCCCGGAGGGACCCTCCCGACGGATCCGGGCGTGCTACCCCCGCCCGACTGTGCGAACTACGAGTGGC
>DRPG01000279.1 GCA_011376105.1 Deltaproteobacteria bacterium | reverse complement strand
GCGTCTCGGCTCGACACCGGCGTCGTGGGGCCCGGGCGCCGGGGCGGGGTGTGGGGCCAGGCCCCGGGCTGTGCCTGCCGCTCCGGAGGCGCCACACCGGGCTGGCCGGCGGGGTGGCTGTGGGCGGCGCTGTGCCTGCTCGGGCACAGCCGGCGCGCGGAGCGTGTGCGCTCACAGCTCCAGGGCCAGGGGCCCGGGGGTGGGGCTGGGCTGCGGCCCTGGGGCCGGGCCGTGCCCGCCCGCGCTCGAGCTGTGCGGTGTGGCGAAGCCACAGGGCCTGCGCCGACGCGAGGCCCAGCGCCAGCGCGCCCGCGATCCCCAGGGCGTCGGCGGCCAGCCCCATCGCCCCGAGGGTGTCGTGCCGTAGCGCTAGATCGACGCTCCGCACGCCGACTGAGCCGGGCACCAGCAGCAGCACCCCGGGGACCATCGACGCCAGGCTCGAGCCCCCGCGGGTGTGGGCTAGCACCGCGGAGGCCAGCCCCACCAGCCCGGCCGCTCCGGCGGCCCCCGCCCCGGCGCCCACCGACGACGCCACCAGGTAGCCCACCGCGCTGACCACCACCGCGGGCGGGAGATCCCGGGGGCGGACCCCGAGCAGGATCGCGAAGGAGGCGGGGGCGATCGCCAGGACCAGCGCCGGCTCGAGCCCCGGCGGCAGCGGCCCGCAGGCGAGCGCCGGCGCCGGGGCGGGGAGCAGGGTCGCCCCCAGGGTGAGCCCCGTCGCGAGCTGTGCGCTGACCAGGGCCGCTGCCACCAGCCGGGTGGTGCCTGCGGTCCACATGCCCGCGCACAGCTCGGTGACCGCCAGGGTCAGCCCCAGGCCGGGCACCAGGGCGATGATCCCGGCCAGGGCCACGGCGGAGGGCACAGCCCCCAGCGGCGCCGAGGCCGACCCCACGAGCCCAGCGATCGCGCCGGCACCGATCCCCTGTAGCGGCGCCCAGGGTGAGCCCTGGAGCGCAGAGAGGCCTGCCCGGACCGCCGCGCCCGCCACCGCCGCCGCGACGACGTCGATCCAGCCCTGCCCTAGCAGGGCGCCCGAGCAGCTTGATCCAGCGATGAACGCCAGGTGTTGAGCGGACGGAGACCAGGAGCCACGGCGGATCAGGATCCGCTCCAGGGGCGGGCGGCTGGAGGGATCGGCGTCCAGCCAGCGCTGTAGATCCGCGAGCCGGCCCAGATCCAGCTCGGCGGGGCGCGTCCGCACCACGGTCGAGCGCGGGCCGAGCTGGAGCCACAGGGCGGTGGGGGTGGCCACCACCGTGCCCTCCACCCCGAGCTGAGCGAGGAAGGCGTCGAGCCGCTCCTCCAGGAGGTGGGTCGGCGCACCACAGGCGTGCAGCGCCACCGCGAGGGTTCTCGCCTGGTGGTGGCGATCCTGATCGCTTTCGTTTTCTGTGGCCATGTGTAGATGTATGGATGTTAATATGCTATTTCTACCGAATAATATTCGGAAGCTGACCATGAAAAAGCCCCTCGACCGAATCGACATCGCCCTGATCCGCGCTCTGCAGAAGGACGGGCAGACCCCCACCAAGGAGCTCGCTGCGATCGCAGGTCTCGCGCCCTCTTCGACCCACGCCCGCCTCCGGGCCCTGCGCAGCGATGGGATCCTGACCGGGATCCATGCCCGGGTGGATCCATCGAGCCTGGGGATCGGCCTACAGGCCTTTGTGTTCCTGCGGCTCGCGGTCCACAGCCGGTGCGCGGTCCGGACCGTGTGGGAGGCCGTGTGTGCGTTGCCCGAGGTGATCGCCGCCTACTACGTCGGAGGTGACGACGACATCGTGCTCCATGTGGCAGTCCCCGACACCCAGCACCTGCGGGATCTGGTGCTGGATCAGATCCAGCTGCAGGATCAGATCGCCCGGGTGCGCACCGAGCTCCTGTTCGAGGCCTACCGGGCGGACGTGCTGCCTGTGTTTGCGGAGGCCGATGGGTAGCGGCCCGGGGCTACTCGATCGCCCAGGCGTCGTCCCAGGGGCCGAAGCCGAGGGCGTAGCGGCCCAGCTCGGGGACGTCGAAGAACAGCGAGCCCTCGGCGGTGTAGGGCACGTCGACGCTGATCCGCTGCCCCGCGAGCAGATCGTCGAGCGCGCCCAGCAGGATCTCGTCGGCGAGGGAGAGCATGGTGTCGGCGGCGAGATCAAACTGGATGTGGACCTCGGTGCTGGAGCGCCCCTCCAGCACGCGCCACTGATCGTTGCTCAGGCCCCCGGTCAGGGCGGTCTCGGTCAGGCCCACCAGATCCTCCACCGTGGGCAGCAGATCCTCGGGCCTGCGCACGTCGGTGCCTTCGTCTGCGACGCAGGCACCCTCGGCGTTCAGCCCGGGCAGGCAGCCCTCGGCGGCGGGATCGCAGAAGGAGACGCACACCGAGCCCAGGTTCTGAGCCTCGAACACGCTGATGCCCATCAGCACCTCGATCAGCGGGATCGGGATCGCCTCGTTGGGGTTTCGCAGCTCGAACACCAGATCGAAGCTGTACAGCAGATCCTGAGTGCGGGGCACGTCGTTGAGCCCCACGGTGCCACACAGGATCCCGAGGTTTAGGGCGTCGCACTGCCAGCTCAGCAGCTCATCGAGGGCGGGGGCATGGATCAGATCGACCCGATCGAGGCTTCCCTTCGGGATCTCGACGCCGTCCGCCACATCCGCCAAGAAGTCGCAGCCGGCCACGAGCCCCAGGCAGCAGAGCATCGTCATGGTACGCATCGTCCAACCTCCACCTGGAGTGTGATCGGGTGGCGGGGGGATGGCAAGCAACCTCATGGATCCTCTGTGGATCCTGCCCCGGATCGCGCCCGGGCTCACCCGTCCAGCACATCCTCTGAGCAGGCGAGGATCGTCACCCGGCCGGAGTGACCCCCGACCACCAGGCGTCGCCCGCGCTGATCGAGGTCTAGGCTGCTGAGGCCCGTCTCCTCCAGGGTGTGGCGTGCCAGGGTCTCTCCGGTGGACAGCTGCGCCAGCACCACGGTCTGCTGCTCAGCCCAGGCCATGCGATCAACAGCTGGGGCGAGGGCGAACCGGCCCGCCCCCGACGGTAGATCGATCCGCTGGATGATCCCGCCCGTGGGATCGAGCTGGATCAGCTCCCGCTGCTGGGTGTCGTGATCATAGGCGACGGCGACCAGCGTCTCGCTCGTCTCGGCGGTGGGTCCGATCCATCGTCCGAGGTCCCACTGGATCTCGATCTCGCCGGTCTGGACGTCGTACAGCGCCAGCTGGCCGGAGCGCCGGCCGGTGCCCGTGAGCAGGCGCCCGTCGCGCAGCACCGTGAGCTTGCCGAAGTGCGGGGCCCAGGGCTCGGCCTCGGGCTTGATCGCGGCCCGGGTCCACAGCAGCTCCCGCCGCCACAGATCCCAAGCCTGCAGCTGAGAGACCGAGTCCCGCCCGCCCTCGGGGGGGAAGTAGCCCTGGCTTAGCAGCACCTGGGACGATAGGGCCAGCGCTGAGATCTGGCGCGTCGGCGCCTTCAACGTCTCAACCCGTGCGCCATCGAGGCTCCACCACTGGATGCTCCCGTCCCCCGAGGGGCCCACCAGGATCCCGTCCCAGGCGAACAGCACGGCGTGGACCGCGAAGCGGTTGCCGTCTTTGTCGCGGTGATCCAGCTGGCCGAGGCTGGAT
>DRPG01000278.1 GCA_011376105.1 Deltaproteobacteria bacterium | reverse complement strand
CACGTTGCGCAGCCCGAACACCACCGCAAAGGTGAGCACCGCCGAGGTGCCCATGCTCGCGAGGGTGTGCAGCAGGAACTGGCGCTGCTGCTCCACCACCGCCTCGGGCGTCGTGACCACCAGCTGGGGGGTGTAGATCAAGCCCACCAGCACGATCCGGGACAGCAGGTTGCCCAGGGCCAGGTACGACAGCGGGGCGAGGATCGCCACCCACAGACGCCCCTTGTGATCCCGCAGCACGCGCCACGCCACCGCCGGCACCGCCACCAACACCACGGTGGCCCCCAACAACACGAGCAGGTTCGCTGCCCCCGACGCGCTCATGCGATCCCCGGGGGGGGGAGCTCCAGGCGCCGGGAGCCGACAGGATCGGGGACAGGCCCCGGGGTGGAGGTTGTGGACAGCATCGAGGGGTGCCTCCGGTCGGAGGGAAGGTCACACAGGTGCTGGTGGTCGCGCCACGGCCTCCACCATTATGCAGCACCCCCGGCCCATGGCGCGCACCCCCCACCGCGCACCCCGGCCCCCTCAGCCGAGCCAGCCCCTGGACGCGCCCTCGATGGCGTCGAAGTCCGGGATGTAGGGCTTGATGTCCAGCACCGGGGTCCGATCCAGCAGATCGATCCCCAGGACCTTCAGCTCGAGGTGGTGCACCGACACCAGCCGGACCGCGGACAACCCGATGGGGTTGGGCCGGTGGGGCGCCCGGGTCGCCAGCACCCCCCGGCGGGGCCCCCCCCGGGGAGGCCGGACCAGCGGCCTGCGGCGGCGACCGTTGAGGTGCAGCCAGGAGATCAGCCAGACGTGATCGAAGGAGGCCAGATCCTGCAGCGCGTCGGGGTGCACCCACTTCGGATCGAGCTGCACCGTAGCCTCCACCACCCCCGCCTCCCGCGCGCTGGACAGGCCAGGCTGGCGGGGGGTCCCGTGGCGCTCGGTGAACGGAGAGCGCACCCAGCCGATCACCTGTGCGAGGACCTCGCCCGGGACCTCGACCGCGTCGGTGTAGCTGCGGGGGGTGTCGCTCATGCCCCCACGCTATACCGTTGGGGATGGCTCGAAAACCCCGACGGATCACCGCCCCCTACCTGCAGCGGATCACCTCCCACTACCTCGAGCGCTACACCTCCTGCCGCTCCAACCTCCGCAGGCTGCTGGTGAAGCGGGTGCACCGCAGCGCCGCCCACCACGAAGTAGATCCAGAGCCCTGGCTCGCCCTGGTGGAACTCGAGCTCGATCGCCTCGAGCGCGTCGGCCTGCTCAACGACAGCGCCTACGCCAGAGATCGGGCCCGCTCGCTGCACCGCCGGGGCTCCGGAGCACGCAAGATCCGGGCCACCCTGCAGGCCAAGGGGGTCTCCTCCACCCACATCGACGAGGCCCTGGAGGCGCTGGCCTCCGAGGGTGAGGACCCAGAGCTGGTCGCAGCCTGTACCTACGCCCGGAAGCGCAGGATCGGCCCGTGGCGCACCCGGCCCGCTGACGACGATCAGCGACGCAGAGAGCTCGCTCGCCTGGCCCGCGCGGGCTTCCCCTTCGATCTCGCCCGACGGATCATCCACGCAGAGTCCATCGAGGCCATCGAGCCCCCCTAGCCCGTCAAGGACCCCACGGCCCCAGGACCCCCTTGACGGCCTCCGGAGGTCTGTATAGAGTGAGAGACCGGAGCGCGCACCCGCGTGCAAACCCCTGGAGGATCCACCGATGGTCTGAGATCTACGCACAGGACGGCATGAACCGAAATCCTGGCGGAGAACCGACCGTGTGGATCCACACCTGATCTGAGCTGACGTCCTGGGCGGCGCGCCTGCGCCATCCAGCGGCACCACGCCCGTGGCCAAGACGCCCGTGGCCAAGACGCCCGTGGCCGTCGCTCCACGACACCGCACAGACTCCTGCGCTGACCGCACCCGCGTCCCTGTAGATGCATCCGTGTTGGCTTGCAGGGATCCGTGCAGCTTCGTGGCAGCGGTCGATCCGCTCGCCCGGGCTCCGCCCCCTCCATCTCACCCTATCGATCGAGAGAACGACATGACCTTCCCCAAGGACCACGAGCCCCGACCCCTCTCCCGCCGCGAGCGGCGGGCCAGGGATAGAGGCCGCAAGGCACCAGACACCCCCTCCGGACACCCCGCCCCACGAGATCATGGGCCCCGACGGTCCCAGGTGGACAGCGGTCGGACCTTCAACCGCTCGTCCCGCCACCGGGGCGAGCGTAAGTGAGCCGCTGATCGGATCTGAGCGCTGCAGGCCAGGCTGAGCGAGCGCCCAGGGCGCTGCGAGCACGGCTGGGCGGGGCGCCCGGGGCGCTGCGGGCACGGCTGAGCGAGCGCCCGGGGCGCTACGGGCCCGGCTGAGCGAGCGCCCGGGGCGCTACGGGCCCGGCTGAGCGAGCGCCCAGGGCGCTGCGAGCACGGCTGGGCGGGGCTCCCGGGGCGCTGCGGGCCCGGCTGAGCGAGCGCCCGGGGCGCT
>DRPG01000277.1 GCA_011376105.1 Deltaproteobacteria bacterium | reverse complement strand
TGGGGTCGGGGTGGTTGGATCGGCGCCGGGGTGCGATAAGCAGCCGCGGGGGTGCTGGTGATCGAGGTGCGTCGGCTCACGAGCCTGGCGTGGCCCGTGGTCCTCGGGCAGCTCGGGCTGGTCGGCATGGGCTCGGTGGATCTGCTGATGATCGGCGGCCTCGGTCGGGACGCCACGGCTGCGGTGGGGCTGGGCAACACCTGGAGCTTCAGCGTGCTGATCGTGGCGTTGGGGGCAGCCACCGGCATCGATCCCCTGGTGACCCAGGCCTATGGAGCTGGATCCGCTCAGCGGGCGGGGGTGGCTGCGTCCCGGGGGCTGCTGTTGGTCGCGGCGCTGTCTGTGCCGGTGGTGATCCTCCACCTGCTGGCGGCGCCGGCCCTGTCCGCCCTGGGGCAGCCCGGGCAGGTGGTGCCCGGGGCTGCTCTGTACGCTCGGATCCTGTCGATCTCGGTCCTGCCGATGCTGAGCTTCAGCGTGATCCGACAGCTGCTGCAGGGGGGCGGCTCGATGCGGCCCGCGATGTGGGTGGTGGGGCTGGGCAACCTGGTCAACGTCGTGGGGAACCTCGCCCTGATCGAGCGACACGGGGTCGCCGGGGTGGCCTGGTCCACGGTGATCGTCCGGTGGGTGATGCTGGTGGGCCTGATCGGGGTTGGCTATCGTCAGCTGCTGCCCGCGCTCCCGATCGAGCGGATCTGGGACCTGAGGGCCCTGCGGCGGCTGGCGGCCTTGGCCCTGCCGGTGGGCCTCCAGGTGGGCCTCGAGGTGTGGGCCTTCAACGCCGGCGCCCTGATCGCCGGGTGGATCAGCCCCGGGGCCCTGGCTGCCCACACCGCCGCGATCAACGCGATCGCCCTGGCCTTCATGGTGCCCTACGGGATCTCAGCGGCGGCGGCGACGCGGGTGGGCAACCTCGTC
The DNA here is from genome assembly GCA_011376105.1 of Deltaproteobacteria bacterium. Classification (GTDB taxonomy): domain Bacteria; phylum Myxococcota_A; class UBA796; order UBA796; genus DRPG01. The sequence continues at coordinate 3,453 of DRPG01000277.1, read as the reverse complement.
GGGGCGAGGGCCGACTGGCGTCCAGCGGCCCGCAGCGCGCTGGCCCTGGGGGCCTCGGTGATGGTGCTGTCCGGGCTGATCTTCGCCCTCCTCCCCGGGGGGGTGGCCCGCGCCTACAACCCCGATCCCGAGGTGGTGGCGCTGGTCACTCGGATCTTGCCGATCGGCGCAATGTTTGGCTTGTTCGACGCCGTCCAGGTCGTGTCGTTCGGCATCCTCCGGGGGCTGGGGGACACCCGGCGGCCCGCCTTGTTCAACGTGTTGGGGTACTGGATCGTGGGCCTGCCCCTGGGCACGTTCCTCGCCCTGGGGCTGGGGCTGGGGCTGCCGGGCGTGTGGATCGGGCTGGCCCTGGCCCTGGCCCTGATCTCGGGCCTGCTGGTGCTGCGGATCGTCTGGCACGGTCGCGCCTGGATCGGGCCCGCGCCGGATCAGGGGCAGCGCGGGCGGATCAGGGAGCAGGGATAGCGCGGACGGATCAGGGATCAGGGGTAGCGGAGCTCCCGGCGCCAGCCCAGCTCGGCTCGCTCGAACACGATCCGGGTGTGCAGTCGATCGGGCCGCCCCTGCCAGAACTCCACCCGGTGGGGCTGGATCCGGTAGCCGCTCCAGAACGGCGGCCTAGGGACGATCTGATCTCCAAACCGGGCCCGGGCCTCGTCGAGGCGTTGCTGCAGCGCTCCGGGGGGCTCGATCGGCCGGGACTGCTGGCTCGCCCAGGCCGCCAGCTGGCTCCCCCGGGGACGGGTGGCCCAGTAGGCATCCGCGAGCGCGTCCTCGACCAAGGTCGCGTCTCCCTGGGCCAGGATCTGGCGCTCTAGGCTCTTGAAGTGCAGCAGCAGCGCGACCGCTGGGTTGTCCCGGAGCTCCAGGGCCTTCTGGCTGCCGAGGTTGGTGTAGAAGGTCAGGCCATCGGGGCCGTGATCTTTGAGCAGCACGGTGCGCAGGGAGGGGATCGAGTCGGCTCCGACGGTGGCGAGCTGCATCGCGTTGGGCACGCGGGGCTCGTGGGCCTCGGCCTCGTGCAGCCACGCGGCCAGGGGGGCGAAGGGCTCGATCGCGCCCTGTAGAGGATCGTTCACGTTCTTTGCTCGGGTAGATACGGGGTGGCATGCCGATCTATCACCACCGCTCCACGATCGCCGACGCCACCCCTGAGATCCTGTTTGCCTGGCACGAGCGCCCTGGAGCGTTCCGACGCCTCACCCCCCCCTGGGATCCGGTGAGGGTGCTGGATCGCAGCGGTGAGGGGCTCGGGGTCGGTGTCGAGCTCCAGCTGGAGGTGAGGGTGGGGCCCGCGCCGGTGCGCTGGACGGCGGTGCACACCCGGTGCGAGCCCCCCCAGGGCTTCACCGACGAGGCCCGATCGGGGCCGTTTCGGCGCTGGGTGCACCACCACCGGTTCACGTCGGCCGCCGGGGGCGCGCTGCTCGAGGACGAGATCGAGTGGGAGGCACCCCTGGGGGGGCTAGGTGCCGCCCTGGGTCGGGTGGAGCGCAGGCTCGAGCGGGTGTTCGACTTCCGTCACCGGCGCACCCGAGACGATCTGAGCCGACACATCCGCTGCTGGGATCGACCGCGGCTGCGGGTGCTGATCTCTGGCTCCAGCGGCCTGATCGGGCGGGAGCTGACCGCGTTCCTCGACGCTGGAGGCCACGAGGTGATCCCGCTGGTGCGATCCCGCGATCGGCCGGGGGTGTATGCCTCGTTCTCAGAGGGGATCCTCGATCCAGCCGAGCTCGAGGGGTTCGACGCGGTGATCCACCTCGCCGGGGCCCCGATCGCGACCGAGCGGTGGAGCGACGCTCGCAGGGAGGTGATCCGACGCAGCCGGATCGACAGCACCGCCCTGCTCGCCCGGACCCTCGCCTCCCTGTCGGATCCGCCGGAGGTCTTCATCAGCGGCTCGGCCGTCGGCGTGTACGGCGACTCGGGCGACGCGGTGTGCACCGAGGAGGCCAGCGCAGGCGACACCTTCCTCGCCGGGGTCTGCACCGAGTGGGAGGCTGCGGCCCGCCCTGCGCAGGAGGCGGGGATCCGGGTGGTGTACCTCCGAACGGGGCTGGTGCTGTCGGGCTGGGGGGGGATGCTCGGGCTGATGGTGCCCCTGTTCCAGGCCGGGCTGGGGGGGAGGTTGGGCTCGGGCCGGCAGCAGCAGGCCTGGATCCACCTCGACGATCACCTAGGGCTCGTCCACGAGATCTTGTTCGATCCACGCTACCGGGGGCCGATCAACGCCACCGCGCCGTCTCCGGTGCGCCAGTCTGAGCTCGCCGGGGCCTTAGGCCGGGTGCTCCACCGCCCCGCCCTCGCGCCGACCCCCGCCGCTGCGCTGCGCCTCGCGCTCGGTCGGCGGAAGGCGGACGAGCTGGTGCTCCAGGGGCAGCGGGCGGTCCCCGCTGCGGCCGAGGCCCTCGGGTTCTCCTGGCTGTACCCGGAGCTCGAGCCTGCCCTGGCCCATGCCCTGGGGCGCTGAGCGCCGCTACTCGAGGTTGCGCTTGGTGCAGGCTGCGGTGTGGCCATGATCGCAGGCCTGGTTGTACAGCGACTCGATCTCGCCTTCGCGGAAGGTGACCTTGCCCTGCTCCATCAGCCAGGCCGCCTCGTAGCAGCCCCGGGTGGGATCGATGGCGCAGGACTTGCGGTAGAAGCTGGCCGCGAGCTCATCATCGGCTGCGCTCCATGCCTTCTCCTCGTGTAGCTTCGCGAGATCGAAGCAGCCGTGGCGCGCGTCGAGCTTGCAGCCCCGCTCGAACAAGGCCGCAGCCTCCTCGATCTTGGCCTTCGAGCGGCTCCTCACCATCAGCAGCCCCGCTGAGACGCAGCCCGCGGCGTACTGGGCGTCGCAGGCCTTCTGGTACAGCTCAGCGGCCTTCTCAAGATCCTTCGCGCCCTTCTCGACGCCCTTGCCGTCTTCGTAGGCGTGGCCCAGCGCCTCGCAGGCCCGGGCCAGCGGCGCCGCCCCCTCTGCGGGCAGATCGGTCAGATCGACCTCGTTGCATGCGCTGAAGAACAGCTCCACCGCACGCTCGGGCTCTTCACGGACCTCGGAGCCCTCCGGGGGCGCGTACACCGCGATCCCCAGATCGACGCAGGCATCTTTGATCCCGCCCCGACAGGCGATCTCGAACAGCTCAGCGGCCCGGGGGAGATCCTTGGGGCCCCCCTTCGCGCCCCGCACCAGCTGGGCGAGGGCGTGGCAGGCCTCGGGGTGGTTCTCCTCGGGGCGACCGCTGCCCCGGAAGGTGGGCAGGCAGGCCTTCTGGTACAGCTTCCGGGCCTCGCTGTAGCGGGGGCGGGCCGCGTTCGCTGCGGCGTTGCCGTCTCGATAGCAGGCATCCATGTTGCCGCCGTCACACGTCATCAACAGCTCAGCGGCGGAGTCTGTGCACCCACCCAGGGTGAACAGCAAGGCGGTGATCAACGAACTCATCCTGTCTCCGAGCGGATCGT
>DRPG01000276.1 GCA_011376105.1 Deltaproteobacteria bacterium | reverse complement strand
GCTCGAAGTAGCGCTCCCACTCCAGCGTCAGAGGCTTCCTGCGCTTCGTCGCGACACAGAACAGTGACCAGCGCACCAGCGCCTTGACCAGCCAGGGGAAGTGGTAGTGCAGGCTGGTGACCTGGCTATCTGGGCAGGCGTTGGCGAAGTCGATGGGGTGGAGCACCTCGCTGCTGCGCAGCAGCTCGCAGCTGTTGAAGTCCCACCCGAAGAAGGCGTTGATGGTGCGGGTCGTCCGTGCCACCCGCGCCCACTCTCGATCGTCGAGGAAGTGGAACGCCACCTGGTAGCGCTCGTGCAGTGGCTGATCGGGATCGTACTTGATGATCCCGACCTGAGGGCCGATCCCGATCGCCCGGACGAACAGATCCCAGCCGGGGACCGCTGCCTGCAGGTGGTGCACCCGCTTGCCCGACGCATCGTAGGCCGCCCGCAGGCTCGCCTCGTCGGTGACCCGGGTGACCCCGACCCAGCCCCCTCCGTCGTAGGGCTTGAGGAAGGCGGGGTAGCCCACCGCCTCCCCCACGCGACCCAGATCGAACAGCCGGTTGTAGCGCTCGACGGTGACGTCCCAGTCTCCGCCGGTCTCGTACTCCTTGGGCGGGATCATCCACGTCTCGGGGATCGGCATACCGAGCTTCATCATCGCGACGTAGCTGGTGTGCTTCTCCATCGACTGGATCGCCCAGGGGTTGTTCAGCACATACACCCCGTCCAGCGAGATCTTCTTGATCCACTCGCGGCTGGTGTGGAACCAGTGTGTCAGCCGATCGAGCACCATGTCGTAGCGGGGCTGCCGCCGGAGATCGAAGGGCTCCACCGTCACGCGCTCGACCTCGAACCGGACCGTATCGTCGCCGATGGGCAGGCTCAGATCCAAGCGACGCACGAGCTCTTCATAGGCCGCAGGCCAGCAGATGTCGGCCCCCAGGGACAGACCGATCCGCCGCGTGACCTCTGCCATCCGTCACCTCCGGCCGGGCCGACTATCCCGCTGTTCGCTCCCCGTCCCCCGACTTCGCCTCCCACGAACCGAGGCTCTGCTGGACGAGCTCGGCACCCTTCGTTACAGCGGCCGCTGGCCGACCGGGTGTAGGGTCAGATCTCAGGGCACCTTTGCACATCTTCGGTGGGGGGAAGATGAACGACATGGACACCCGGCGCTACCAGATCACCGCGGTGCTGGGCAAGGGAGGCAACGGCAAGGTGTACCGGGCGGTGCTCAGGGGAGCCGGAGGCTTCAGCAAGGACGTCGCGATCAAGCTGATGTGCAACGAAGACGTCCCCGAGATCGCGATCCGCCGCTTCCGCGACGAGGCGAGGATCCTGGGCCTGGTCCGGGATCGAGCCATCGTCAACGTCGATCCCCCCACCCGCCTGGCCGGTCGCTGGGCGGTGGTGATGGAGTATGTCGACGGAGCGAGCCTGCAGCAGCTGATGAAGCTCGGCCCAATGCCCCCCCAGGTGGTCGCAGAGATCGTGCAGGAGGTGGCGAGGGCGCTCGACAAGGTCTACCGCCAGCCAGGCCCCAACGGAGAGCCGCTGCGGCTGCTGCACCGCGACATCAAGCCAGCCAACATCCAGGTCACCCCCGATGGCGAGGTCAAGATCCTCGACTTCGGGATCGCCAAGGCCGACTTCGAGTCCAGGGAGGCCGAGACCCGGGCCTACATCGGAGGCACCCGGGGCTTCATCGCGCCGGAGCGCCTGGAGGGGATCGACGGTCCCGAGGCCGACATCTTCTCCTTGGGGGTCACCGCCCACTGGCTGCTGCTGGGCAAGCGCCCCACCCGAAGGCAGATGATGGGCCTCGAGCCCCCCGATCCCGAGCACCTCGATCGAGAGGGTCGGCGCATGCTCTCCCTCGCGACCCAGATGCGCTCGGTCCGGATCGACAACCGCCCCTCGGCCCGCGACGTCGAGGAGCTGTGCGCGGAGCTGTGTCGCCACGCCAAGGGGCCATCCCTGCGCAGGTGGGCCGAGACCGAGGTCCCCCACGCCAGCACGCTGCCCACCGACGAGATGGTCGGCTCGGTGCTGACCGAGACCCTGGCGGTGCTGCCCACCGACGAGCGCCTCTCCGGAGGGCACGTGCTGCTGCCCACCGGAGAGCGTCCGCGCCGGGGGCGCCGGCGCAGTGGCTGGCGCCTGCTGCCCTACGCCATGGCGGGCAGCGTCCTCACCACGGCCGCGATCGTCGGGCTCGGCTCGATCGGCACCGCCCTGCTGTTGCTCGTGACCAGCGACGATCTCCTGTCCCCGCTGAGCCCCCCGAGCACCGAGGCCAGGCCCGACTTCGCCCCGGCCCCCCCCGAAGCCCCGGGCTCGGTCCCCGTCCCCGAGGCGTCCACCGTCCCGGCCGCACCCAGGCCCAGGACCAGACCCAGGCCCACCCCGGCCCAGGGTGAGCCCGCCGCCCGCTCCGGGGCGCCGGCCGCGCTCCCCGACGCCGACGCCCAGCCCGCCGAGGTCGAGCCCGCCGACGCCCAGCCCGCCGAGGTCGAGCCCGCCGACCCCGCCGACGCCCAGCCCGCCGAGGTCGAGCCCGCCGACGCCCAGCCCGCCGACCCCGCCGAGGTGCAGCGGCCGGCCCCGGGGCCCCCCCCCGTGGCGCTGCAGCCCATCACCGTCAGCTCCGTGCCTCTCGGCGCCGATCTGTTCCTCGATGGGGAGAGGCTCGGGCAGACACCGCTGCTGGAGCACCTCGTCACCCCGGGCCCCCACCAGCTCCGCCTGGTGTCCGACTCCGAGACCACCATCCGCACCATCGAGGTGGGGCGACGCACCCCCATCCGGTATGTCTGGAAGGGGGGGGACACATGGGAAGACCACTTCTGAGCTTCGCGATCACCATGCTCGTGTCGCTGTCCTCCGTCGCCGGGGCCCAGGCCCCCGGGCCCCAGGCCCCCGGGCCCCAGGCCCCCGGGCCCCCCCCGGGCCCCCCCGGGGACCCGGGGGCGCCCCCCTGCCCCGATCGACTCGATCGACTCGATCGACTCGACGAGGCCGAGCGCTCCGTGGTCGAGGCCGATCTGGCGTCGACCGCCCGGATCCTCGACGAGCTAGAGGCGGCCCTGAGCTGTGGCACCATCGCCGAGCCCGAGCTGCTGGGTCGTACCTGGCTGGTCGAGGGGGCCCTGCTCACCCTCGAGGGGGATCCAGAGGCTGCAGCCGACGCCTGGCGAGCCGCCGCCCGGGTGGCTCCCGGGCTGTGGGTGGAGGACTTCGGCGGGACGCTCCGCGAGGCCTACGAGATCGCCACCGACCACACCCCGAGGATGAGCTCTGTTCGGGTAGAGCCGCCCCTGTTTCAGTTCATGGGCTTTGTCGATGGTCGCCCGGCCAGCTTCCCCCACCCGGTGGAGGCCGGGCTGCACGTCATCCAGATCGGGCCCGACATCGATCAGATCCAGTTCGCCCGGGTCCTGCTGGTGTTCCCCGACGCGCCCAGCGTGGTGATCACCGGCCTCGACGAGCTCTTGTCCGGCAGCGCTTCCGACGAGCCCCCCCGGCCCGATCCAGCCCCCGGGGCGCCGCTGGACAACCCCCGGGCGGGGGAGCCCCGGCTCACCTTACACACCGCGGCGGGGGCCGCGCTGACCCTGTCCAGCGCTGAGTCCGCCTCCGATGATCCACCCACCCAGATCACCGTCCCGATCGAGACGGGGCTGGTGGTGCGGCCCGGCGGCGTGGCCTGGCTCCGGGCGGTCGCCAGCGCGGCCCCCCTGCTGGGAGGTAGCTTCTCCTACACCGACGCCCGGGGCCCCGGCAGCGCCAGCAGCGCGCTGGGCTGGCACCTCGCCGGTGGCCTGGCCGCAGAGCAGGGCGACATGGGCCTGCTGGTGGAGATGCAGTGGCCCGGCCGCTGGGGGATCCGGGGGGTGCTGGCGAGCGCTCCGCTGCAGGGTGCTCCCCTCGGGATCGAGGGCCGGATCGGCTTGTCGTTCCTCGCCGACAGCCCCCCCGCCCCCAGCCTGGAGCTGCTGGCGGTGCTCCGCCCCCGGCTGCTCCGGGTGCCCGAGCCCCCCGAGGCGCCGCTGTCGCTCTGATCCCGGGCATGTACCCCAGCTCGCCCGCGCCACCGGGCGACAGCCATGCGCGCCGCGCCGATCCTGCTCCACCGGGACCGATGGGCTCGACGAGGGGGAGCGACTTTAGGACCGGTGCGGTCGTGGTGTGATCGTGCCGTGGTCCCGCCTCGGACGGCAGGATCGAGGGCTGTCTCTCCGGGGGAGATCGGGGCCTCCTGCGCCACCCCCGGGCTCACTCGTAGTGCATCCACAAGTGACCGGGGAACAGCCAGGCCAGGCCGTCCCTGAGCTGATC
>DRPG01000275.1 GCA_011376105.1 Deltaproteobacteria bacterium | reverse complement strand
CCTGTCCTCGACCCCCAACAGACCACACACAAAAACCGGTCACGCGAGGAGGTTCGCCCCGTCCCCCTCCTGAGGCCCGCGTTCACGGGCTGAAGGAGGAAAGGATGGGAAGGGTCTACTTCCTGATGGGTACCAGTGCGTTCGCCTTCACCGCCGCCGCGGCGACGATCGTGGGTCACCCCCACCCAGCGGAGATCGCGGCCGGTGATGGGCTGACCTACAGCGCAGGGGTGCTCCCCATCGACCACGTGATCTACGAGCACTGTAACACGTCAACCGAGACGGTTCAGTATGACGAGACCCTCGATCCAGTGGCGGGGGACCCGCTGATCGTGCCCCCCGGCACCCACTGCGGAGCCACCATCGTCCTGTCTGATCGGTTCCTGGTCTCGGGCAGCGGCAACGGAGGCACCTTCGCCTTGTCCCTGGGGGTAGGCGCGATCGTGCTGGACATCGATCCACCGATCGTGGTGCCCACCGACGGCAGCTCCGGCGGAACTAAGCTGCGCCTCGGGATCGAGGACTGGGTGACGGTGGAGCTGCTCGATCTGAAGCCAAACGAGCAAGTGCTCGTCGGGGCCGCCCACACGCTGCACGACGATCTGCGGGACGCGATCCGGTACGACTCGCTGCTGTACTGAGCGCCCTCCTTCGATCGGGGTGATCCAGCCACCTCGTGGGGAGCAGCGCTGCACGGACCCGCTCACACGACGCACCGCCGGTGGCACGCCTGCGACACCCCCGTGAACGCGTGCCCTGCGACGGCCTCCGTCGACGTGGTGTCCCTCGAGGCGCACGCCGACGGAGGCTCAGCGACCCCCTCGTCCAAGCTCGCCCGGGCTCGAGCCGTGCCGCGGTGCCTCCAGGGCTCACGGGGTGGCAGGGCCACGACAAAGGAGCCAAGCCGGATCTGACGCCCCCGAGCTGCGCACAGCTCCTCCACGATCCGCTGCAGTAGCCGCCTGCTTGTGTCAGGTTGAAACAGACTGTTTCAGGGGGCCCGTCGCTCCCCTGCCCTTTGTTAGAGCCCAGGTGCTTGCGAGACGCGAGAGCGTGAGCCTCGCGCTGCCACGGCTCCCCCGCACCGTACAGGACCCGATCGTCCCCGTCCCACTTGGCGATCGGTCGGTTCGCGTGGCGCGGTGATCGGGGGGGCCGTCGGCGGCCGCCATCCACCCGCGGTAAGAGGGAACAGGAGGCGGCAGGGGTGGCCAGCTCAACGTCCGACACAGACCTGCCGGAGCTCCCGGGCTGGGAGATCCTGGAGAAGCTCGGAGAGGGCGGCATGTGCGCCGTGTACCGGGTCCGCCCCGAGGCGGGGGGGCCCGAGTGCGCGATCAAGATGCTGCTCGATCATAGCGAGGCCGCACGAGAGCGGTTCGCCCGTGAGGCGCAGCTGCTGCAGCGGATCGATCACCCCAACGTGGTACGGGTCCACGAGCTCCGCCTCGAGCGCCGGCCCTGGCTGGTGATGGACCTGCTGGTGGGCCGGGATCTGCTCGAGCGGATGCGCCACGAGGGCCCGATGGATCCCGAGTGGGCGGCGCGCCTGTTCGTCGATCTCGCCGACGGGCTGGCTACGGTCCACGAGCTGGGGGTCCGCCACCGGGACATCAAGCCCGCCAACATCATGCTCGGCGACGACGGGATCCCCCGCCTGATCGACTTCGGGATCGCCCGAGACGTCGCCAACGCCCACATCACCCAGAAGGGCTTCGTCGTGGGCACCGCGTCGTACCTGCCCCCCGAGGTGTTCACCGAGGACGACACCCGCAACGCACAAGACGCTGTCGAGGCCGATGTCTACGCCCTGGGCCAGACCCTGTGGGAGGTGCTGACCGGCAGCCCGCTGCACGAGGGCACCAAGGAGGGCACCGAGGCGTCCCTGCTCGTGCGGATCATGCGCGACAAGCTCGACAGGCCACACCTCGATCCCCGGACCCTCGCCCCCCACGTGCCCGACGGGCTGGCCGAGGTGGTGAGCCGCGCGACCGCCCGGGAGCTCGCGGAGCGCACCCCCAGCGCCCGGATCCTGGCCGAGGATCTCAAGCGCTGGCTCTCCCGGCGCTCCTCCGCCGAGGAGCTCGCGCCGGTCACCTGGATGGATCCCCGCTCCCTGATCCCGCTGCAGCGTGCAGCCCCCACCCCTGTCCCGATCCCGGTCACCATCGAGCCCACTGCGGCCCCCACCCCGGCCCGGCCCCGGCGGCGCTGGCTCGGGGGCCTGATCCGGGCGGTGATCGGCGCGCTGGGCATGGTCGGGATGACCACGATCGCGGCAGGGATCGGGCTGATGGCCCTGGTCGGGATCGTCCTGCTGTGGAT
>DRPG01000274.1 GCA_011376105.1 Deltaproteobacteria bacterium | reverse complement strand
GTGTTTTTTCTAATAAATTCAAATCAATTTTACCATTATCACCAGCAAGACCAATCAGTTTTGCTCCATCAGCAAAAAACTCAGGTGCTCCGCATTCATCCCCGACGGTAGCAGATGCGCTGATCACCCGCAGCACCCCATGTGTCCGCAGATCGGACAGCCCTGATCGGGGCCAGGGCTCCCGCCGGACACGGCCCCGGGATCCCGACTCGAGATCGGACCCGATCCTGAGTTGGGCTCCCCCCGGCCCTGCGCTCAGCGGACGAGGTCCGGCTCCCGCCGACTACAGCCGGAGCTCGCAGCGCTGCTCAGCGGCGGACACGGCCAGAGCCCGGGCCCCCGCCACCCCGACAGGGTTGTCCGACAGATCCAGGACCTGCAGCCCCCGCAGGACGCCGGAGCGCGCCAGGGCGAGCGCGCCGACGTCGCCCACCACGTTGTCGCGCAGGGTCAGCAGCCGCAGCGAGCCCAGGCACCTCGAGCGCGCCAGGGCCACCACGCCGGCGTCGCCCACGGCACACCCCCACAGGTTGAGGGCGGACAGCGGCGCATCGTCGGGCAGCGCGTCCGCCAGGGCGGACACCCCCTGGTCCCCCAGCGCGTTGTACGACAGATCGAGGGTGCTCACCGAGGCGAACAGCTCGGCCTCAGCCAGGACACGGGCCGCGTCGGGGCCCATGGCGTTGCAGTACAGCGACAGGGCCGCCAGCGAACGAAACGCTCCAGCGCGGGCGGCGCGGGCCAGGATCTCAGCGCCACGATCCCCGAGCCAGTTGCTGCCGAGATCGACCTCGACGAGGGTGTCGAACACCCCGGCCCCGCCCCGGCCTCCGAACACCGCCTCTGCGCCGTCGGCGCCAAGCCCACTCCCGTCGAGGCTCAGTCTGCTGAGCAGCCGCCCGGCGGGGACCGAGCACAGCCCCCGGAGCACACCGGACAGATCGGTGTGCTGCCGCAGGCGCACCCCCCAGACGAAGCCATAGCGCCACTCGAGCCGGGCCGACGGCGGAGGGCGCCAGCCCCCGAGCCACATCCCCTCGTGATCGGCCTGGATCGAGTTGATCTGGGCCTCGATCGCCCCGGCCTCAGCGGCGGACACCCCCGACAGGCGTCGGTGCAGCGCCACGAGCTGCCCCCGGACGTCGCCCTGCTCGGTGAGCCAGTCCCCATACACCAGCCACCCCTCGTCGTCGTGGGGATCCATCCGGAGGTGTACCTCGAGGGCTTCGACGGGCGACATCCGAGCTCCCTGCGCCGGGCCCCGCCCCGGTGATCCCAGCGCTCTAGCAGGGGCCACAGCCGACGCGCCGGCTGGCTCCTACGAGCCGCGTACAGCGCCCCTGAGAACCAACGTTCTATCAGATCGTGGCCGATCCGAGCGTCCCCCTGCTCATCGCTGAACGAGTAGCAGCACAGTATAGATCTTCCCCCCCTGCTCATCCCTGGTGCGCTACCTCCATCGATCCATGCTCGAGGATCTTGAGGCTCACCTTGAGCGAGCCCCGCGCGATCTTCAACCCAGCCCCCGGCCCCCCCAGCCACATCGAGGGCCGCCTGTCCCGGGCCCCACGAGGCGAGGGGAGCGATCCCCCGGGAGCCAGGTGTTGGTGTCCAGCGCTCGCCCGGGGTAGGCGTCGTTCGGCTCCAGCTCCCCAGCTCCCCAGCTCCCCCCTCCACCGGAGAGCCACAGATGGCGGTTCGCTTCGTGGCCGTGTCGGGCAACATCGGGGTCGGCAAGTCCAGCCTCGTGAGGTTCCTCACCGAGCAGTACGGCTTCCTCCCGATCTACGAGCCCGTCGACGACAACCCCTACCTCTCCGACTTCTACGCCGACATGGGGCGCTGGTCTTTCCAC
>DRPG01000273.1 GCA_011376105.1 Deltaproteobacteria bacterium | reverse complement strand
CAGCGCCGAGCGATCCCGGCTGCTGATCGAGATCGTCCGCCCCCGGGTGATCGCGCTGGTCGTGTTCACCGGGGCGCCCGCGCTGCTGCTGGGGCAGGCCCAGCGGCCGACGCTGCTCCAGGCGCTGTGGATCCTCACCGGCACCGCGCTGATCGGTGGGGCCTCATCGGCGTTCAACGCCGTGGTGGAGCGCGAGACTGACGCACGGATGGCCCGCACCCGGGATCGCCCGCTGCCCGCTGCTGCGCTGCTGCCCCGGGTGGTCGCGGGCTATGGCCTGGTGCTGCTGATCGCGGGCAGCCTGATCCTGTGGGCCATCGGGGGCCCGCTGGCGGCGGCGATCGGCGTGGCCACCGTGCTGTTCTACGTGGGCATCTACACCCTCTGGCTCAAGCCCCGGACCCCCCAGAACATCGTCATCGGGGGCGCCGCAGGCTCCACCGCCCCCCTGATCGCGTCCGCGGCGATGGATGGCACCGTCTCGATCGGAGCCCTGCTGCTGTTTTTGATCGTGTTCCTCTGGACGCCTCCCCACTTCTGGGCGATCGCCATCTTCCGCAAGCGCGAGTACGAGGCCGCGGGCTTCCCGATGATGCCCTCGGTCGTGGGGGATCAGCCGACCCGCTGGCGCTCCCTGGCCTACACCCTGGTGCTGGTGCCGATCACCCTCTCGCCGGTGTGGCTCGGCTACCTCTCGCTGCCCTTTGGAGCCGTCGCTGCCCTGCTCGGGGTGTGGTTCACGGCGTCCGTGGTGCGCTCCCTCGTCGAGCAGCACCCCACAGTGGACCGCCGCGTCTTCCGCGACTCCATCGTGTACCTGTCCCTGCTGTTCCTGGCCATGTTCGTGGACCTCGCGGTCCAGTGGCCCCTGGAGTGATCGTGCAACGTCCCGCTTCTGTCCTCCTCTCGGTCGTGGTCCTGGCCTCCGCGGGGTGCCCTCAGCGTCCCTTCGATCTCGACACCGATGAGATCACGGCGCGCTATTCCCACAAGTACAAGGAAGACACCTGCGCCTCGTGGCTGCGCAGCCAGCGCACGGGCTTCATGTACTGTGCCTCCCCCGCGGTGATGGTCGACATCCCGCTGTATCTGGGTCCGGTGGGCATGCAGTCCGGCCCGTGCGACGGAGGCTCGGAGGAGCTGGGCGATCTGATGTCCTGTGGAGAGGAGGTCTACGGTCGGGTCTGTGCAGCCTGCCACCAGCCCGATGGCCAGGGCAAGGACGGCATGGCGCCACCGCTGGCGGGCTCGGGTGAGTTCTACGGTGATCCCCAGAACCAGGCCGACATCATCGTGAATGGCCTCAGCGGGCCGATCACGGTCCAGGGCCGGCTGTGGGAGAACCTGCAGATGCCCCCCCAGGGCCAGCTGTCCGATTACGAGATCGCCTCGACCGCCACCTACGTCCGCCACAGCTGGGGCAACGACGACGGGATCGTCTTGCCCTCCGACGTCGCCGCGGTCCGCTAGTGGGGGCGTCGACCACCGATCCTGCCCCCGGGGAGCCGCTCCGCCAGCGCCTGATCTACGCGGTGTCGGCGGCGGTGTGTCTGGTGGTCGCGGCCCTGATCCTCGGCCCACGCCCTGAAGGAGTGGCGGGCACCCTCGACGTCTCGAGCTTGCCCTGGGTCAACGCCACGATCAACACGATCACCGCCGGGGTCCTGCTGGCTGGCTTCGTCGCGATCCTTGCCGGTCGGGTGGCGCTGCACCGGGCCTTGATGACCACGGCCCTGGGGTTGTCCAGCCTGTTCCTGCTCTCCTATGTCACCTACCACTGGTTCAGCGCGGGGCCGGTGCGCTACGAGGGCTCGCTCCGGGGCGTGTACCTGTTCCTGCTCGCCACCCACGTGGTGCTGGCGGCCGCGATCCTGCCCCTGGCCCTGACCACCTGGACCCGGGGCTGGTTCGGGGCTATCCAGAGCCACCGGCGCCTCGCCCCCCTGACCCTGGCCACCTGGCTGTATGTCACCGTGACCGGCGTCGTCATCGTGGTCATGGCCCATCGATGAGCCAGGCCGACCCCGTGCAGCGATTTGGAGCATTGATTGCTCTGGCGCTGCCGCATACGCTCCGACCCCTGATCGAGAGGCTATCCATGAGGGCGCTCTCTCCATGGTTCGCCAGCATCCTGCTCGGCGTCCTGTCCTCCAGCGGTTGCCAGACCGCACCTTCACCCACGGCCGCCGCCCGTGGGCAGCACCAGTTCGACAACTACTGTCTGCCCTGCCACGGCGCAGACGGGCAGGGCAAACCAGAGATCGAAGCGCCCAGCATCGCAGGGTTGCCCGTCTGGTATATCGAGGGGCAGCTGCAGAGGTACCGCACAGGCCTCCGGGGCTCGCACTTCAACGATCTCGAGGGCATGCGGATGCGTCCGATGTCCCTGACCCTGTCCAGCAGCGCTGACGTGACCGCGGTCGCGACGTACGCTTCGAAGCTGCGCTCGATCCAGCCCCCGGCGTCCGAGGGCATGGATGGTGATGCGGCAAGGGGTGCCCCGCTGTTTGGAGCCTGTGCGACCTGCCACGGCCCCGACGGCAAGGGCATGGAGGAGAAGCAAGCTCCACCCCTGACCGAGCAGTACGACTGGTACCTGGTCCGGCAGCTGCAGAAGTTCAAGGACGGCGTCCGTGGCTACGGCGAAGAGCCTGGCTCCAACGCAGCTCAGATGGCGGGGGTCTGGGCGCAGACCCTGGCCGATGAGCAAGCGATGAAGGATGTTGTCGCCCATATCCAGACGCTGCGGAAGTAGGGGAGGGAAGGATGGCAAAGGAAGAGACCCCAGAAGTCATCGCCCAGAAGACCTTCGTGGTCACCATGTTTGGCGCTGCCCTGTTCATCGGGGTCGTGTTCGTCTTCATCCTCTGATCGGAAGCACCCGATGATCCAGAGCCTCATCGAGCCCGTCTCTACCTACGCGGGCGAAGTCGACTTTCTGTTCCTCCTGATCACCGTCATCGTCATGCCCTGGTTCTTCCTGGCCGAGGGCATGTTCTTCTGGTTGATGTGGCGGTTCCGCTACCAAGAGGACCAGCCCGCGATGTACGTCACGGGCAACGAGCCAGAGCTCAAGCGCTGGATCACCGTCCCCCACGCGATGATCATCGTGTTGGATCTGGTCCTCATCGCTGGCGCGATCCGGGTCTGGTACATGATCAAGCAGGATCTGCCCGAGCCCCACGAGACCGTGCGGGTCATCGCCCAGCAGTGGGCGTGGGGCTTCGTCCATCCAGGCCCCGACGGTCTCCTCGACACCGAAGACGACATCGAGATCGCAGACGAGCTGCACGTCCAGGTAGGCGAGGTCTACCACTACCAGCTCGAGTCCCGGGACGTGCTGCACAACTTCTCGGTCCCAGTGTTCCGCCTGAAGCAGGACGCGCTCCCCGGTCGCCGGATCACGGGCTGGTTCGAGGCCACCAAGACCGGCGTGCACGACATCCAGTGCGCAGAGATGTGCGGGATCGGCCACGGCATCATGGCCGCCCGGCTCTTCATCCACACCCCTGAGGAGTACCAGGCGTGGGTGGACAGTCACGCACCACAGCAGGCCTCGGCCCGCTAGGCGCCGACGCAGCAGGTCACGACCTACCCCCGACGAAACTCCGCTGAAGTAGAGGGACCGATGTCCAGTCAGCCCACGGTCGAGCACGGCCACGAGGAACACGGGCACGAACACCACCACGAGCCGGCGTTCATCGAGAAGTATATCTTCCCGCTGGACCACAAGTACATCGCCATGCAATACCTGCTCACGGGCATGTTCATGGCGGTGTTCGGCGGCTTCTTCGTGTATGCGTTCCGCCTGCAGCTTGCGTTCCCGGGGATCAGCGTTCCCCTGTATGGAACGGTGTCTCCCACCGAGTACAACGCGCTGGTCACCAACCACGGCTCGGTGATGATCTTCTGGGTGGCGATGCCGGTGCTCATCGCAGCCTTTGGGAACTTCCTCATCCCGCTGATGATCGGCGCGGACGACATGGTGTTCCCAAAGCTCAACCGGCTCTCGTACCAGATCTTCCTGGCCAGCGTCGTCGTCCTGATCGTGTCGTGGCTGGTGCCCGGGGGCGGATTCGGTGGCGCCTGGACGGCTTATCCACCCCTGTCGGCCAAGGCGCAGTACAGCCTGACCCCGCTGGGCTCGACCCTGTGGCTGGTGGCGGTGGCGCTCGAGTTCGTCGCCTTCCTGATCGGCGGGATCAACTTCATCACCACGGCGATGAACTCCCGCGCGCCCGGCATGGGCGCAAAGGACGTGCCGATGGTGGTGTGGATGATCTGCATCGCCAGCATCATGTTCATGGCGTCCGTCGGCCCGCTGATCGCCGGTGCGGTGATGCTGCTGTTCGATCAGAACCTGGGCACGGGCTTCTTCGATCCCGACAAGGGCGGGGATCCCATCCTGTGGCAGCACCTGTTCTGGTTCTTCGGGCACCCCGAGGTCTACGTCGTGCTGCTGCCGGCCACCGGCATCGTCGCTGAGATCATCACGGTCTTCAGCCGCAAGAAGCTGTTCGGCTACCAGACGATCCTGTACACAGCCATCGCCACCGGCGTGCTGTCCTTCTTCGTGTGGGCCCACCACCAGTTCGTCGCGGGCATCGATCCCCGGATGGCGAACGTCTTCACGATCACCACGGTGCTCATCTCCATCCCCATCGCCGAGATGATGTTCCTGTACATCGCCACGCTGTACGGGGGCTCGATCCGGTTCACCACCCCGATGCTCTGGGCGCTGTCCTTCATCGCCGAGTTCCTGATCGGTGGGGTCACCGGGATCTGGCTCGGTGCGAGCGGGATGGACATCTACTTCCACGACACCTACTTCGTGATCGCCCACTTCCACTACACGTTCTTCCCGATCGCGTTCATCGGGACCTTCGCGGCGTTGTCCTTCTGGTTCCCGAAGATGTTCGGCCGGATGATGGACGAGACCCTGGGCAAGATCCACTTCTGGGGCACGATCATCGCCCTGAACTTCATCTTCATCCCGCTGTTCGTCTTGGGCGCGGCCGGCCAGCACCGCCGGATCTACAACTACAACCACTACCCCGAGCTCTCGACCCCGGATCTCCAGTCCCTGCGGGTCCTGGCGACGGTGTCGCTGCTGGTCCTGATCGCGTTCCAGTTCGTGTTCCTGTTCAACTTCTTCTGGAGCATGTTCCGGGGGGAGAAGGCGCCCGCCAACCCGTGGCGCTCCACCACCCTCGAGTGGACCACGCCCTCGCCTCCGGGCCATGGCAACTGGTCGCCCAACGACATGCCACGGGTCTACCGGGGCCCCTACGAGTACAGCGTCCCGGGCCGTGACGAGGACTACTGGCCCCAGAACCAACCCAGCTAAACCAGCCTCGCTAGGAACTCCATCATGGCAGCGTTCAAGCCCATCGCCACGACCCGCTCTGCCACCGGCGTGCTCACGTCGAAGCTGGCCGTCTGGTGGTTGCTGGCCTCTGAGGTCGTGATCTTCGGGGGGGTGCTCTGCTCCTACCTGATGCACCGCATCGCCCACCCCGAGTGGGCTGCGTACGCGGCCCACACCAACGAGTGGATCGGGCTCACCAACACCTTCGTCCTGCTGAGCTCGAGCCTCACCGCTGTGCTCGCCCACAACGCTGCTGAGCGTGAGGACGGGCCACTGGCGGCCCGGTGGCTGCTGGCCACCGTCGGTGGGGCCTGCCTGTTCTTGATGATCAAGAGCTTCGAATGGTACACCGAGATCTCTCATGGGTACACGATCAGCGCCAACGGCTTCTGGAGCTTCTACTACACAGCCGCCGGCATCCACGCGAGCCACGTGATCGCGGGCGGGCTGATCATGCTATGGGTCGCCAACACCGCCCGAAAGAACGAAGAGCTGCACCGGGTCGAGAATGTCGGCCTATACTGGCACTTCGTCGACATTGTGTGGATCTTCCTGTTCCCCCTCCTCTACATCGCCAAGTAGGCCGAGGACCCCATGTCTGATCACGCAGCCGGAGATCACGGCCACCACGATATCCACCCCCCGTCCCACTACGTGCGGATCTGGGGGATCCTGTTGACGTTGCTCCTCGTCAGCTTCATCGGGCCCTGGTTCGGTCACCAGATCGTCACCCTGGTCACGGCGTTCGGCATCGCCTTCGTCAAGGCCTATCTGGTGATCAAGCACTTCATGCACCTCGACGTCGAGAAGCCGATCGTCCACTACTTCCTGGTCACCTCTGTGGTGTTCATGGTGTTGCTCTTCGCGGGCGTCTCGCCCGATGTGATGCACCACGAGGGCACCAACTGGTCCAACATGGCGGCCGAGGCGGAGATCGCACGGGCCCTGAGCGCTCAGGAGGCCTCCGGAGGTGAGCACGGTGAGCACGGGGCTGGGGCCGCAGAGCACAAGCCCGCAGAGCACAAGCCCGCAGAGCACAAGCCCGCAGGCGGAGACCACTGATCTTGGCTGGGAACACCATGGCGACCGATCCAAACCTCCGTCTGGTCCATCCCCCCCCCCGGCAGCTCCGCCGGGCGGTCCCGGATCAGGTGCTCGGGGTGATGATCTTCATCCTCACTGAGATCATGCTCTTCGCTGGGTTCATCAGCGCGTTCGCCATCGCCCGCTCCTCGAACGATGCCTGGCCCCCCCCAAATCAGCCCCTGCTGCCGGTCCAGGAGACGGCCCTGAACACCCTGGCCCTGCTGCTGAGCGGGGCGGTCCTGAGCTACGCGGGGCGCAGGTTCGCCAGCGATCCCCGGGCCGCGCTGCGACCGATGATCGTGTCGATGTTGCTCGGCGCCTTCTTCGTGGTGTTCCAGGGCGTAGAGTGGGTGTCGCTGCTCTCAGACGGGCTGGGGCTGACCACCAGCACCCACGCCTCCTTCTTCTACGTGATCGTCGGCGCCCACGCGCTGCACGCCCTGGGGGGGCTCGGGGTCTTGGTGGCCCTGGTCGCCTGGCTGCGGGCGGGCACCCTGACCGCCGATGGCTTCTGGGCAGCTCGGCTGTTCTGGTACTTTGTGGTGTTGCTGTGGCCGGTGCTGTACTGGCAGGTCTACCTGCGCTAGGGGATCTGAGATGGGAAGACTCGTGCGTTCCTGGATCGTAGCTGCTGTGTGCCTCTGCCCAACGCCGGCGCTGGCCTGTGCCGTCTGCTTCGACGCGACCGACGAGAACCGTCGAGCGTTCCTCGACACCACCATCTTCCTGACCGTGCTCCCGCTGGTGCTGATCTTCGGCGGTGGGTACTGGATCTACCGGCAGACGACCGCACCTGTGCCGGGCTGATCACACTGATCGGAGGGCGCCGGGGCAGCGCCCCCCCAGGCGAAGACCTGGAGATCCGGGGACGAGGGCTGCGCTCGCTGCAGACGCTGTGGAGGCTCCATCCTCCCTGCGGCGGACCGCGTGGGACCTGCGGCAGGAGCCTCCCCTCAAACCCAACATCGCCTGTATCTACGACGACGCGTCGACACCTCCAGCCACGACGAGCACCACCCAGCGAACAACGGAGCGGCGCTGGTGCCGACGGCGGGCTGTGGTCGGCGATCGTGGTTGGGCTGGCCCGGACCAAGGCCCAGAGGGGGTCGTCGCAGGAGTGAGGCTAGATGGGGGGCTTTCTGTTCAGCGCCGTCCGGGTCTAGCCGATGGGTCCGTCGCGGTGACCTGGGTCAGTGTCAGGGTGGTAACTCGCCCTCAAGTCGAGCCTCGTGACGCTCGATGACAGACAGACCTGGAGACGCGTCGATGCTCTCACGGCTCCTCGGACGCCGAGAACCGATCCTGCAAAGTGGTGCGCGTGTGTTGCTGGTCGAGCCGGATCCAGGCGGTGCCCGGATCATCGAGGGCGCCCTGATCGAGGGGACCTTCCGCCTAGAGCGTGCCCCCGGGTTCTCCGAGGCCCTCGCTGTTCTGGAGGACAAGGTCTTCGATGTCGCCCTGATCGATATCGCGAGCCTGCCCGGGCCTCGGATCGACAGCAGCCTCCTCCGGATGATCTCCGTCAGCCCAGGTTCATCCATCCTGCTCCTGTGCCACCCAT
>DRPG01000272.1 GCA_011376105.1 Deltaproteobacteria bacterium | reverse complement strand
TGATCGTGTGGAGCCGGCGGGCCAGCTCGGCGGTGGGGGGCCTCCGTCCCAGCATGTTGCCCATCGCGACGGCGATCTCACGGGGACTTAGAGGCTGCAGCTCGATGTCCAGATCCACCCCCAGGCGCCGCGCCAGCGCGCCCCCGGCCTCGGAGGTCCGGCACGACACCACCACCTTCAGGGGCACGTCCTCCTCCTGCAGCGCCCGCCGCAGCCCGCCGATCAGCTCGAGGGTGAGTGGATCGGCGCGGTGGATCTCCTGCACCAGGAGCAGCGTGGGGTGGCCCCCGTGGGTCCGGAGCCGCGCCAGGGACACCGCGGCTTGGCGCAGGGTCGCTCGATCGTCGGGGTTGATCAGCGCCGCTGGATCGTCGTACCGCGACAACGTCGACAGCAGGCGCTCCCGATCGGGGGCGAGCGGGCCACCGGGGTCCTCGTCCCGGGGCAGGGCAGGGGGCTGTGTGCCGCAGTCCCGCGTCATCTCCAGCAGGGCCTGGAGCAGGCGCCACAGCGCGTTCGCCCGGCTCATGGCGCAGCGATAGGCCGCCCAGCCCCGCTCCCGGGCGTCGAGCTGCAGCAGCTCGAGCAGCCGGGACCGATCGCTGCCGTCCTCTCCCGAGATCACCACCAGGGTCGCGGGGGGGCCCTCGGTGAGGTGATCCCAGACGCGCTGGCGCTCCAGCCCCCGGGAGGCGCTGGCCGAGGCGTGCACCGCGAGGCGGGATCGGGTGGTGAACGCCCTGCCGTTGAGCGCCTCTAGCGCCACCGCCACCCGCTCCGCGGACTGGGGGCGCGCCTCGGGGGGCTTGGCCAGCAGGGCGTTGATCAGCAGGCACAGCTCCTTGGGGACGCTGGGCACCAGCTCCGAGGGATCCGGCGCCGGCTCGTTGAGGTGCTGGCGGATCAGCACCTCGTTGTCCCGCCCGGGGAACGGACGCCTGCCGGTGGCCAGCCGAAACAGCAGCACCCCGAGGCTGTACAGATCCGAGCGGTGATCGATGGGCTGGCCGAGGATCTGCTCCGGAGATGCGTAGGCAAAGGTCCCCACGAACTCCCCCTTGCGGGTGATCCGCTCCCCGTCGATCAGGTGGGCCGCGCCAAAGTCCAGCAGCTTGATCCGATCGTCGGGCAGGACCAGCACGTTGGCCGACTTCAGATCCCGGTGGACCAGCCCGCGCAGGTGCACATAGTGCAGCGCCTTCGACACGTGGTAGCCGATCCGCAGCACCTCGCGGAGCCGCTGGGGGGTACCCGGCCTGCCGATCCGCTTGATGTGGGACTGGGTGGGGACCCCCCGGAGCAGCTCCATGGTCAGCCAGGGGTGCCCGTGGTGTAGACCATAGTGGTAGACCCGGACGATGCTGGGGTGGTTCAGCCGGGTCATCGCCTCATACTCGCGATCGAAGCGCTTGAGCGCGGCCCGGACCGCGACCAGCAGCTTCAGCGCCAGGCTCTCCCCGCTCGCGGGATCCTGGACCTCGTAGACCTCAGCCATGCCGCCGGACGCGATGGGGCGCAGGACCCGGTAGGGGCCAATGTGCTCAGGGACGAATGCCACCAGCTCCTTCCTATCCGGCTGTGGGGGTTGGGGGGGGAGTGACCCACCCGGGCGTTGGTGTGCGACAAAAAAGTCGCATCCCTCAGCGAGAACGTGCTAAACGCGCAGCCTGGTGTTGGCACGCAGGCTGCAGTGTCCCCGCACAGTCATCGGATCGATGTTCTAGATCTTTTTCTCTGTCTATGTACAAATCTCCAGGCGGTACCTCTGCTGTCGCGTTCTCCTGCCCTGCGGGGGGACCCCTGGATCTTTTTCACGTGAGAGCGTGAAAGTCAGCGGTGTGGGGCCCTTGACATCCCCCGCACCCAACCAGGCCCCACTCCGCTGGCACCCTCCCCCAATCCATATCCGGTATGCTGTGCGCCTCGTCGAGCCGAAGTGAGCGATGCACCAAGACCGCGGGCCCATGCCAAGCGATGATGACGACGGACTGTACGGCCTAAACCTGGTCTCGATCGTCCTGCCCTTTGTCGCGACCATCCTGTCCCTGTTCTTCGGGATGTTTATCGGTGGAGCGGCGGTGTGGATCCTCAAGCCCGCGCCCCAGCCCATCGAGCTGGTCAAGTCCGCGTCGATCGCGGAGCTGCAGCTGATGTGTCAGCCGGTGATGGATCAGCAGATGACGCAGATCACCAAGATCCGAGAGGAGATCACCGCGCTGGAGGCGGAGGTGCTCGCGCGGGAGGCCGAGGTCGACGAGCTCCGCAGCCGGTCTGCGGCTCAGGACGAGGCCGCGGCGGCCCGGCTGGCGGATGCTAGCCAGGCGCTGGCGTCTGCCCGGCGCCAGCTCCGCAAGCTCAACGACGTCAAGGAGCAGCTCGTCGAGCAGCTGACCCTCACCAAGGAGCGGCTGGTGCAGACCGAGGCCAACCTCCAAAATCAGGTGGCGGTGTCCGAGGCGCTGCGGGACGAAAACTTCGATCTGCGCGACGATGTCATCGTCCAGCACTGGTTCCGGGTCGTCAACGACGCCAAGCTGAAGATCTGTGAGAAGGGCGGCAAGAAGAAGACCGAGGCCTGTCGAGAGTCGGTGGACATCGAGCTGTCGTCGATCAAGCGCGAGTTTGTGCACTGCATCCGGAGCAACCAGGCCGCCCCCTCGGTCGAGCTGCTCCAGAAGGGCCAGGACCTGCCCCACTTCGCCCGGATGTTCGATCAGGAGAGCAGGTTTCTGGCTGGCTGGTACCTCCAGATGTGCGATCCGACGCTGCCCGAGGTCGACGTCTCGGATCCAGCGCTGGCGGCCCCCACCGCGTTCCGCTGAGCTGGGTCCCGGGCGGCTCGCCTGCTCCGGGGTCTCCGGGCCCCGGGGACCTCGTCGAGCAGGTGCCACAGGTGTTTGCGCCCCCCTTCATCGATCGCACTTAGGCGGTCACGACCAGCTAGCCAGCGGGGGCGGGGGCGGGGGCGGGGGCGGGGGCGGGGGCGGGGGCGACGGGCACGCCGCGGAGCCTAGCGGCGCCGGGCGAGCAGCCCCGTCAGGCTCAGGAGCAGCAGGGCCGCCGCCGGCGCTGGGCTCGAGGTACAGCCACAGCCGCTCTTGTCGTCTTCGTTGAGGATCCGGCCGTCGGTGGGGGGCGTGGTGGTGTCGGGCAGGCCGGTGTCGCCGGTGGTGCTGGTGGTGCCGCTGTCCTCTGGAGGGAAGGTCGCCTCGCGCTGGGCCCTCGGGTAGACGTCGAACCCGTCGAACCCGACCTCGTCCTCGATCGCGGTCACGGTGATCTGGTGCCGCCCGAGGGGGAGATCCTCAGAGCGGAACAGCTCTAGCTCGAAGGTCTGGTTGTCGGGGGAGCCCCCCAGCTCGGTGTCGATCGTGTCGATCAGCGCACCGTCGATCCTCACCTCGGCCCGTCCGCCCCCGCTGGAGCCGATCCAGCCGACCCCGATCCCCATGAAGTCCAGGGTGACGGAGGTGCCCTGTAGCAGGATATTCTGGGCGTTGACGCTGGCGGTGGGCTCGCCCCCCTGGCGGACGGTGCGGCCCTGATAGATCAGAGACTGAGCATCTTCTTCGTAGCGGACCGGGGTTGGGTCGACGCGCACCCAGCTCTCGCCGCGATCCGTCGAGCGGTACATGCGCTCGTCGATCGCCGCAAACAGCGTGTTGTCGCGATCGAAGGTGGGGGAGACCT
>DRPG01000271.1 GCA_011376105.1 Deltaproteobacteria bacterium | reverse complement strand
GGCCCCGTCCCCGTCCCCGGCCCCGGCCCCGGCCCCGGCCCCGGCCCCGGGAAAGGGCAGCGGGGTGGGGGGCGGTGGATCCCCCTGGGGGGGCACATACCCAGGGGGGGGACGGACCTCGACGTCGATGGAGGCGACCTTGGGGGCGTCCCCCGACTCCTTGATCGCGAACGCCACCTTCACCTTGTAGCGACCCGGACCGATCCCCGGCAGGCCGAGCTTGTAGCGCAGCCGGCCCGAGGGGTGGACCACCACCGCGAACTGGGCGTCGTCGATCGGGACCCGGCTCTGATCCGTCGCGTCGAGATCCACCAGCTGCATCCCACAGACGACGTCTTCGTGGTCGTTGACCCCCTGAGTGCAGGAGACGGTGACCGAGAACGCGATCGTGTCGCCGTCGCGGAACGTCGCGTCGTCGGCCTGGCTGGGCAGCAGGATCCGCCCGACGTCCTCGATGTGGGGACGCACCAGGGCCAGGACCTCGGAGACCCGATCGGTGAAGCCCTGACAGTCGGCGAAGCGGTAGGGCGGAGAGGGCTCGGTCTCAGCCGAGAGCGCACGAGACAGCAGGGCCCCGAGCCGATCCGCCACCCGCCCCCGGAACCGTGGGTTGGAGCCCTCCTGGGCCAGACGGGCCATGACCTGGTCCTTGACCGTGGCGAGGGAGACCTTGTCGAGGCCCGGTGGAGCGAGCCGCAGCGTGGGCACGTCGTCCTCGCCGGGCCGCCCGGCCCGGGCCATCGCGGTAGCATGCAGGATCTGTGCTAGGGCCCAGGTGTCCCAGCTGGAGGCGGGGCGCTGGCGAGCCTCAGGGGGGAACCAGCCGTCGCCCCCGGCCATGTGGCTCAGGCGCTGGCGGTGGGCCCGCAGCCCCGGTGTCGCCGGATCCGCGAGGAAGATCTCGCCGCCCTCGCCAAACAGCACGTTGCTCGGCTTGAGGTTGCCATGGATCTGGCCCGACTCGTTGAGCAGGCTGCTGATCGCCTTCGCTAGCTGCAGCGCCTCCTCCATCGTCAGCCCCTCCTGCAGGCGCTCCACCAGGGTGGCGCCGTAGCGGGGGATGATCAGGCCCGTCCTGCCCTGATCGAGGGCCACCGTGGCCTCCAGCCGGGGGAGGAAGGGCCACGGCGCGTCGTCGAGCAGCCTCGCCTGCTCCTCGGCACACCGCCTGCAGGCCGCGACGATGGGCTCGGGCTTGGGGCCGTCGGCGGGGAAGTCCGCCTCGGTGAGGGAGACCTTGAGGACGGCCTCCCGCCCATCTGCGTCTCGGATCAGCCGCGAGCGCCCCCAGCTCCCACGCCCCAGGGGGGCACCCAGGGTCCATGTGCGTTGGAGGCTGTCGGTCAGGCGGTCGCTGCTCACGGGTCGGTCTTTGGTCTGGACGGCCGGGGTCGGCAGGTCGGGCATTCGTCCGCAGATCCCATGCCGAAGGGGCGTTCTATCTGGAGCCCAGCATGTGCTCCACCGCGCTGAGGGTCAGCTCGGCGTCGTCGGCGTTCAGCAGCACGTGGGCCTCCTCCTCGGTGTCGATCACCAGCGCTGCACGGTGATCGGACAGCACCTCGAGGGCGGCGGTGTTGATGCTGTTCGGCAGCACCGTGTCGAGGGAGGAGTAGACGTAGACGAGGCGCTCGGGCAAGAGCCCCGCACCCCACAGGGAGCCGGAGGTCGTGGCGGCGGAGCCCGAGGGGAAGATGCGCTGGAGCCCCTGCACCTGGGCCTGGTACAGGACCGGATCGGAGAGATAGACCCGCAGATCGTCGAAGGGGGAGTCGACGATGGCGCCGGCGAGGCTGTGGTCTCCGATCCCGTCTCCGTCGTTGTCGATCGCGAGCAGCTCCATCAGCGCCCGGCTGCCCTCGCCCAGGCCGATCCCATAGACCTGGTCTGGATCGACCGCGATGGGCAGCTCGACGCCCAGGGTCGCAGCAAACGCTGGGTCGATCAGCATCCGGTGGGACCACTCGGCGGCCGAGCGCCCCTCTCGGTAGAAGAAGTCTGCGGAGAAGTCGTTCTGCGCGACGCCACGGCGGGACGCCCACAGATCCCCCCAGCAGTTCGCGGGCAGCATCACCGCGAGACCGGCCTCGATCAAGGCGGCCGGCAGCTGCCCCGTGTGGACCTCCGACGGGGCCTGCTCGGGGTACATGCCCAGGGTGACGAAGAGCTGTCGGTTCGCCCACTCCGAGGAGAGCCGGCTTGGATCGGCGAAGTGGGTCCCCTCCAGCGGGGCCTGTGGATCGGGGGCGAAGACGAAGTCCCAGGCGCCGGAGTGGAACAAGATCGCCGCGGGCATCGGCTCGTCGGGGGAGGCCCCCGCGGGGTAGAGCAGGTAGGTGCGATCCCTGGTGCCGTCTGGGCAGCTCAGCTCGAACTCGATGGGCAGCAACAGCCACCCCATCGGGGCCTCGACCTCGGGCTGGAACCGGAGGACATCGGGCGGGATCTCTGCCAGATCGTCTCGCCAACATCCCCCCGCCACCAAGACGATCGCGATGAACCGCCCCCCTCGCATGGTGATCTCCCCAACCTGGTGCGGAGTATACGCGAGGACAGGCCACGCTGGGTCCCCGCCCGGTACACTGCTCGGGGAGGGAGCGATGGTTGTTGTGTGGGGGTTGGTGGGTCGCGGGGCTCTGTCTCCAAAAGGACCCCCGGTCCCCGAGCGGCGCCGGAAGATCCATGTCGATCGGCCCGCGGGGGACTGCCCGCACGTCCGGAGCGCTGCTGTGGATCCAAGGGCGTGGACGCGGTGTGGACGTGAGTGGCGCTAGAATGGCCTCGACCCCTCTCGAGAGGAACCCCGAACGGGTGACCACCAAGGACACAACACGAAAGTTCCAGTTCCTCAGGCAGATCGCGTCTGGCGGATTCGGGCGGGTGTACCTCGCGAAGGTCATCCATGCAGACGGGTTCACCCGGCTGGTGGCCGTCAAGCTGCTCCACCGTCGCTGGTCCGACAACGAGGAGATCGCGAGCCGGATGCGCGACGAGGCGCGCCTGCTGGGCTGGATGCGGCACCGAAACATCGTCGACGTGATGGATCTGACCCTGATCGATGGCCGGTGCGCCATCGTGATGGAGTATCTCGAGGCCGTCGACGCCCGGGTGATCATCGATCGACGCCGCGCCGGGCTCCAGATCCCCCTGGGGGTGGCGCTGGAGATCATCGCGGCGGTGGCCAGCGCGCTGGATGCAGCCTACAACCGCCCGCCCTACGCCGGCGAGAAGCCGTTGCACGTCATCCACCGCGACATCAAGCCCAGCAACATCATGGTGGGGGACTCCGGGCTGGTGAAGGTGCTCGACTTCGGCGTCGCCCGCGCTGAGTTCGACGCGAGGGAGGCCAAGACCGCTGAGCTGTCCTTTGGCTCCCTCGAGTACATGCCCCCCGAGCGGCTGTTCTTCGAGCCCGAGTCCCCGGCGTCGGACATCTACTCCCTGGGCACGGTGCTGTACGAGCTGCTGACCGGAGAGAAGCTCGGCAAGGCAAAGCTCCGGCAGTCCGAGCAGGCCCGCTTCGTGGATCAGCGGTTCATCGATCTGCTAGATCACCTCCCCAACACCCCCCAGGAGGTCGAGGATCAACTCCACGATCTGCTCTCCGACATGCTGGCGTTCGACGATGGGGCGAGGCTCACCGCGGCGGAGTGCCTCAAGCAGGCCCGGAGCTTCGCCCGCACCCTGTCGGATCCCTCCCTCGAGGAGTGGTCCGAGGCCGTGATCCCCGAGCTGATCCAGCAGAGCCGAGACGCCGCTTACAGCGACGACGCCTCCCTCGTGGGGGAGGTGGTGGTGGAAGACCCCGCCGACTTCTTCGACGATCCAGAGACCGACCCGACCTACGACACGTCCGCCGTGCCGCCCCAGACCGATCTCACCCCCCTGCCCGCGCTGTCCATCGAGGATCTCGATCCCTCCGAGGACAGCATCGATCTGTCCCGGAGCGAGGCGAGCCAGCACCAGCAGCGGTGGAACGCGCTCAAGGAGCAGAGCCTGCGCTCCCTGTCCGAGACCGGAGAGATCTCGGCGCGCACGATGGAGGAGGCCCGCTCGGTGAGCCAGGGCACCACCGACTGGATCGCCTACGACGACGAGGTGATGCCCACGGTCCGAATGCCGATGTCCGACGTCGAGCCGGACGAGGGTGAGCTCCTCGACGACGCCACCGAGCTGGTCCCCCAGGACGATCCAGGGCCCCAGGAGCCCCCGCGGCACAAGCGAACCCCCCTGCCGCCGCCCTCCCACTTCCGGCGCAACCTCCCCGAGCCCGCTCCAGCCCCCCGATCCAGCCTCTGGATGGGGGTGATCGGCCTGTTTGTGGCGATCACCACGGCGGTGGCGCTGGGGGTGATCGCGGTGGGGCTCGCGGTGGTGACCATGATGTCTCAGGGATCGGTGGCACAGACCGAGCTGCCCCCCGGGATCGCGGTCCCCGCCGAGGGCGGGACGCCGGTCGAGGGCGGGACGCCGGTCGAGGGCGGGACGCCGGTCGAGGGCGGAGCCGGGTGGGGGGCCGCAGGGGCCGCAGGGGCCGCAGGGGCCGCAGGGGCCGCAGGGGTGGCGCCTGCGGAGCCTACCTCCGGCGAGGCGCCCGAGCCCGCGACGATCCCCGCGCCCGCCACCCGGTTCGTCTCAGCGCTCCAGGGGGGGACCAAGCGCATGGTGGTCCGCTGCGCCTCGGGTACCCTGGGCGCTGAGGCCGGAGAGGTCGTGCTGGCGGGCAAGGGCCACGGAGACTGCACCGTGACCGCCTTGGGGGAGAGCCGCGAGCGACGGACCGCGGTCGTCAAGGCCGTACAGCCCAGATCATACGTGTGCTTTGCGGGAGAGAGCAGCGACTGCAGGTAGTCGTTGCTTGGTTTCAGCGGCCACAGGTGGTATCCCCAAGCCTCCAGGGGGGACGGTCCATGCTCGTGGGTGTCTACATCGTCATGGACGATGACTTCCAGGATCCAATCTACGCCGATCCAGCCCTTGAGGAGCTCGACGAGGGCCTGTGGAGCACGGTCTGTGAGCTGCTCCAGGAGGCCTTTGAGGGGGAGGGGCCCGCCCGGGGGGTGATCGAGCACGGGGAGGTGCTGCTGGGCTGGCGCGCCCTGCTCAAGTTCGGGATCTCGTTCGTCGCGATCGCCACCGAGGTCCGGGGGCCGGATCTACAGACCTACCTGAAGTTGATCAGCGAGCGATACCTCGACGAGGTCGACGACGTCCGGCAGCCGGATCGACACGGGGTCGAGGACGTCGTGGTCGATGTGATCCCCCCGTGGGACGAGGGCTAGCGGCTCGAGCCACACGAGCCGACAGCGCTCTAAGCGGTGCCGGGCGGGCGGGCTGGGGGGCCCTTAGCCCCGGGCCCCGGCCGATCGCTCTCGCTGCCTGATCCAGCTCGGTGGACCTGCTCTCCCCGACAGGAGTGGGTGAAGCCCCGGGTGACACGGACCGACACGAAGCTCCCGATCTGCTCCAGCCCTCCCTCGAAGTTGATCATCGCGTGCTGGCTCGTTCGGCCACAGATCACGCCTGGATCGTGGCGGCTGGGGCCCTCCACCAGCACGTCGTGGACGATGGTACCCTCGAGGCTCCGGTGCCAGGCCAGAGATCGATCCCGCTGCCGATCTTGGTACTTGGTCAGCCGGGCGCTGGCGACCGAGGCGGGCACTGGATCCCGATCCTCGAGCTTCAGGGCTGGGGTGCCGGGCCTGGGGCTGTACTTGAAGCTGAAGGAGCCGATGAAGTCGGCCTCCTCAAGCAGGCTCAGGGTGGCCTCGAAGTCTTCGTCGGTCTCGCCGGGGAAGCCGACGATCACGTCGGTGGTGAGGGCGAGCCCGGGCCTCGCCGTGCGAAGGGCGGCCACCACCTCGAGGAAGCGCTCTCGGGTGTAGAACCGCTTCATCCGCCGCAGGACGCGGTTGCTGCCCGACTGCACCGGCAGGTGGAGGTGCGACGCGAGGGAGGGCAGCTCGCGGTAGGCGGACACCACGTCGTCGCCCATGTCACGGGGGTGGCTCGTGGTATAGCGGATCCGCTCCACCCCCGGGACGTCCGCCACCTCGTACAGCAGCTGAGCAAACGTGATCTCCCCCCGATCCTTCAGGCCGTAGGAGTTGACGTTCTGCCCGATCAAGGTGATCTCGCGCACACCCCGGGCCACCAGCGCCCGCACCTCGGCGAGGATCTCGCGGTGGGGCCTGCTCGCCTCAGCTCCCCGGGTGGCCGGGACGATGCAGAAGGTGCACTTGTTGTCGCAGCCCTTCTGGATGGTGACGAAGGCCCCCACCTTGTCGATGGCTGGATCCACGTCGGAGACGAAGGGGTAGCCCGACAGCTCGAGGAGCTCGGTGTCGAGCACCCGCTGCCCCTGCACCGCCGAGGCCACCAGGCGCTGGATCTGCGGCACCCCGTCGGGGCCGAAGACCAGATCGACGTCGGGATAGCGCTGCAGCAGAGACTCGCCCCGCTCCTGGGCGACACAGCCCGCGATCCCGATCGTGACGCGCTGGCCTCCCTTCTTCAGGCGCCGGTACTCGCCGAGGGCCGAGTGCATCTTGTCGACCGCCCTCTCCCGGATGGAGCAGGTGTTGACCAGGATGAGATCGGCCTGCACTGGATCGTCGGTGGGCACATAGCCATCGCGGGCCAGCTGGGCGTGCATCTTGCCCGTGTCGTACACGTTCATCTGACACCCGAGGGTGTGGATGAAGACCCGACGATCGGGGGATGTGTTGGGGGGGGAGCGGTCCACGCCCCCTCCTAACACCCGTAGACCGACCTGCGGAGGCTACTTGCGGGTGTAGACCGTGGTGCGCGCGTAGCGATCCTTCAGGGGCGGCGCCGCAGGGGGCGTCGCGCCGGGCCCGGGGGGGGCGGGCAGCTCGCCGGTGCGGACGAAGACCCTCAGGTCCCCGACCGGGGCGGTGTTGGGCATCGCCGCCCGGAGGAAGACAAAGGTGGGGCTCGACGGGAGCACCGCCTCAGCGGTGATCCGCTGCTCGATCACGAGGGTGTGGTTGCCCGAGCGCCACTCGCCCACCAGCAGCAGGCCCCCGGGGTGGGCCGCGGTGAAGCTGGCCCGATCGGTGGCCACCAACACGGGGAGCTCCCCGACCACGTAGTGCTCGTTGTACGAGGCGACATACAGCGCCCAGTCATCGGCCAGGGGCTGCTTGCCCTGGGGATACAGGTGGAGGTGGGCTGGTGCGGGGGGCTGGCGCTTCGACTCCGCGACGAAGTCCACCATCTGGATGTCGTCTTCCTCGGTGTCGATCGAGATCTCATCTCCGGTGGAAAATCCCCATTCATCCTCTGTCTTTCCCTCGATCTTTGCTGGCTTTCCGGGGGCCGGCTCCGCCGCCATCGCGGTGATCATCGTCGTCAGTATCCACATGATGAGCCTCCTCCCTTGGAAAGCAGCCAGCCCAGATCAGGTGTGGTGATCGTGCCTGCGCAGCAGATGCAGCACAAACCCGACGGCTGTGGTTAACCATCCGGCGTGTCTCGGGATCCATACATCGCGTCGTGGTGGCTGCAGCGCCGCAACCGGGCCCGGAGCGAGGGCTGGGTGGGCCTGCTGTGGCGCCTCGGGTTGCCCTTCATCACCGCCTTGGTGCTGATCCCTCTGACCCGGGGGCTGTTCCTCGACTTCCTCGACGAGGCCCGGGGGCTGTGGGGCCAGGGCGTCGAGGCGGTGGTGCTCCGGGGCGCGCTGGTGGTCATCGGCTGGCTGTCCCTGGACGTGTACACGATCTTGATCCGGGGCACGGATCGCACGGTGCTGTCGCTGCTGCCCGTCGACACCCCGGCCGTGGTCCGGGCCGATCTGCTGGCGGTGGCGGCCTCCCGGTGG